>JAQXQU010000138.1 GCA_029101345.1 Erysipelotrichaceae bacterium
TTTGAGTGCTCAGTTTTCCGCTCAGCAATTGGATGATATTGAGCAGGAAAAAGGGCAGATCACAGGCAAAGTGTGGCATCATTATGAAGAACTCACCGCTGATGGCCGCCCTATCATGCAGTTGGTGGATCGGGAGCCACACCAAAAGTGTAAGCATACTGGTGGTAGCTATACTTGGAATCCCAAGCATTTTCACAGAGAATAAGAATAAATGGTAATTTGAATGGAAACTTTTGAGGAGATATTAGCTTCCTATTTGGAAGCTTTCGAGCAACATCCGGATCAGGATGTGGAGCAGTTGATTGCACAAAAGGCCACCGAACATGGTCTTTCGGATAAAGGCAGAGTCATGCTGCAAAAAACAAGTGAGTATTTAGATGATTTTCAGCAGAAGGTAGAAGAGATTGCTGAAGCTAAAAAGTCAAAGATTGGCTTGAATACTTGGTTCTCAAATAACCTTGACCAAAGTTTGGATGGATTGGATGAGGAACAAAAAAGCGTTATGTGTGATACACTTCTGAAACAGATGACACAACAAACCAAACGTTTAATTGCAGAGGAGGAGAGTCATGGAAAATCTTAAAATGGTAGGTGCTCAATTGGTTGATCAAGTACGAAAGCAAGATGCTATAAAATCTCTTTTGTTAGGGCAAGAGATACCTTTAGATCAGATTCCTAAAATTAAGGAATTTAGCGTAATGAAAGAGTTTCTGGACTTACCGATGGATGATCCCAAAGAGGTTGCCTTGAAGAAAATCATAGCAGCGGCCATAGTCACAGCTGCAGAAAAAGGAGTGTTGCCCATTCCTATGGAAATGAGTCCAGAAGCTATAGCCAGTTTAGTGGATGAGGGATTAACACGCATGAAGGTAGCCTATAAAGTAGCAAATGGTGATCTGAATGCTATTAAGGCCACTGAAGCAGTGATTAACCATAGTATGGCTCGTGTTGTGACTGTCGTTAGAAAGCTCGCCGATAAACTAATTGATCAAACGCTACCGATAGTGGCTGATGCGGCAGTTAATGCGGTTTCTATGGTTTACCCTCAAGCGCAACTGCTAAAGCCTTATGTACGTCAAGTGCTTCCTTACGTCGGTCCTATGGTAAAACAGGCAGTTCATATTGGAATTAACCGAATAGCGGAAATGGCAAAACCTGTAGTCAAATCCATAATTACCTCCATAGCAGCTGAAGGTAAGACTATTTGTTCAACCCTAAAAAATGCTCTTCTTGCATGACTTTAATACCTATTGCAAAACCGGTTCGGATTCGCATCAAGTCTGGATGCGAAGAACATTCCTCTTTGAAATCATTGAAACGGAATTTCTGTCTGGAGGATATAAAACCGCTGTTGGATGGACGTTTGATTCGTTGGTTGCAACGGTTAGGAAAGAAAGAACAAGTGTTGGCAGATAAGTTGAAGGCTTTTGATGCCAATCTTTTGGATCAAGAAGAAGGTATGTTCGCCTTTATTCAACTTTTTTTTGACCAAGAATTGGAAGCAGCCCATTTACGCTCTGTGCAAGATGTGGCTCAATATTGGCTGACTGATCCAAACTATCAACGTAATGGTATCTATTTAGTGAAAGCTTTTTTCGGATCGGATATGCAATGGACTGATTTAACTCTTGCAAAAGAAGTGTATAAACAACGACTTTTTCCTACACAAGATTGGTCGGCTATTTTTAAAGGTTTTCTATACAAAAAAGATCCAGAATTATATTTTATCTATGGCAAACTGTTGTATGAAGGCATCGGTTGTACCAAAGATGATGTGGCAGGTCGCAAATACATGCGTGAGGCATATAGCTTGGGCTGGGAAGAGGCGGAACCTTATCTGAAGCGTGCTGAAGAGCAGTCCAGATTAGAAAATAGAATCCTGGTTCGTAAAGAAGTGTTAGAGATTATTCGGAAAGAGATGGCGATTCATGCGATCAATAATCGTACACCTATCAGATTCATGATTTATTCCCATCTGAAAGATCAACTGCTTGAGCAGTTTAATGTTGTAATCAATAGTAGGGATCTTCAGAACTATAAAACTGCAGGTGAGTTAGCGGATTTCATCGTGAAAAGGATTCCTGCTGAAACTCCGCAGAATAAAATGACATTAAAGATAGATTTAGAAAAATGGAAAAATGGGTGTACATACACAAATTTCGCAACCAATGAGGATTGTGAACGTTTGTGGCAGCTACTTAAAACTAAGTATCAATTGGAGATACCATTAAGTGCGTTAATAGAAAGAAGAGGGGTCAGTAGTTTGATCATTGATTATGTTTTATCCCAATATTCCGAATAATGAACAACCATGAACACAAAAGTTATATCTGCATTTCAAAAGATGATAGATGTTAATACACCAATCATCTATATCCATGATTATGATTTCGTTCGGGTGGATGCCTTGATTGAAGAGGTGATTCCTGATATAGATAGTGTATATGAGTGGAACCCTGCAACGGGAACTACGAACTTTGCAACCAAGGAACCTGAGGGGAATGGAGCGGAAACGAAACTTGATGCTTTTTTGAACCAGCTATTTAATTCTTCTCAAGAGCAATATGTGATCTTGAAAGAGGTTCATGATTTTTTAGATGATCCAAAGATTAAAACCCTTTTAGCCTTGATGGCTCAACGTAAACTTTATGATCGGGACTATGAAACGACTATTATTATTGTCTCCTCTGTCTTGCGTGTACCTTCGGAGATAGAAAAGTATGTATCTTATTTGGAGATTGATTTCCCGAATGAGGAAGAGATTAATACTTTGATTGACCAACATATCGAGGTGAATTTCTATGATAAAGAGAAGTTTACGGAGGCTGATCGGGAGAAGTTGATGCCCTCACTGAAAGGAATGACCGCATTTGAGATTGACCGAATGCTTGATATGGCAATGAGTAGCAATGGCTCTTTAAGTGCGGAAGATACGGAGATGATCTTGCGCCAAAAAAAGCAAATGGTCAAAAAGTCTGGATTATTGGAGTTGATTGACACTCCTGAAAGTTTGGATAGCATTGGCGGTATGGAGGCATTGAAAAGCTATTTGAAGAAAAAGGAAAAGGTGATCAAACGTTTGGCTGAAGCGCAAAAACAGGGCGTTGCTGTACCGAAGGGTGTGTTCATCGTTGGAATGCCAGGATGTGGCAAATCTCTCTGTGCTAAGGCTTCAGCTGCATTGTTTGAAGCTCCTTTGTTGAAATTAGATATGGGCAGTATGATGGGTAAATACGTGGGTGAAAGTGAATCTAATCTACGTGCGGCGATCAAGATTGCTGAAGCGGCGGCTCCTTGCGTTCTATGGATTGATGAGATAGAGAAGGCTTTCTCTGGTGTAGGTGGTCATAATGATATTTTGACCCGTATGTTTGGTTATCTGCTCTCTTGGCTACAAGACAAACAGAGCAGTGTCTATATTATTGCCACAGCGAATAATGCAGAAAGTTTACCACCGGAATTAAAACGTAAAGGGCGTTTTGATGAGATCTTTTGTGTGAACTTGCCAAATAAGGAAGAGCGGAAAGCCATTTTCCAAGTGCATTTGGGGAAACGTAAGAAGAAGTTAGGTGAGAATATAGATGGTTTACTAAATGCTACTGAAGGATTTAATGGTGCGGATATTGAATCGGTTGTGAATGAGGCGATAGAGGATTGCTTCATCAATCAAGAGCCGTTGAGTATCGCTAAATTGACACAGGTAGCGAATGAGACGGTCAGTATCACTAAATCGTGTGGTAAGCAGATAGAGACGATGAAAAAACTATTTGATGAGAATTGTTTTAAAGATGCCTCGACAGGAAAGTATACGAAACGACGATAATTTTAATGACCATACGGATGGCATTTTTGATCAGAGTGACGTATTTTGGCACACAGATACTTTTCCTTTGCAGCCAAAATAAATGAAGAAGTCATGATACTGAAAGAATTGTTTGATCGGGTCACGTTCGACCAATTGCTGCCTTATCTATTACCGAGGATAGAAGGGCATGAGGACAATACTCATCATTTTCGAGAGGCTTACGACTTGATAAGCCTTTATGAGCCTATACGGGGTTTTGCAACGACTGTTTGGATTACTGACGATGGAGAAGTAGATAATGCGTTTCATATAGGGGTACGTTTCTTGGATGGTGATGCTTGGCCTCATGCGTTAGCGAAAGAAGTTATTTTTGAGGAGGGAGTCTCTTTTAATGAAGCCGAAGTGTTAGCGGCCTGTTTATGGGAGATGACCTTCTTTGGGTATTCAGAGGAGGAGATAACAGGCGAAGGCGATGAGATCGGTTTTTCGTATGCACCCAAATGGAGACTGAACGCACAGTATGAGCGTTTGAGCAAAAGGATGGATAAGCATGGCTATCGTTGGAAGCAAAAAATGAACCGATCGAAACGGAAACGCAACTTCCGACAAAGCGAACGATTGGATTTGTTGGAATGTTTGGCAAAACGAGAGACCTTGATCTTGCGTATGAAGGAGGCTTGTCCTGATGAGCGTTTGGGTTTCTTGTTGTCTATTGATCGGGGTATGGAGTATCATTATCGTTCCACTCTTGCGGATGGAAATGAGCGATTACCCTATATTTTGAAATCGATGACGGTTTATCAGCAAATGGATAAATCTCCGTATGAGGAAGCCTATGTTTGGGC
>JAQXQU010000139.1 GCA_029101345.1 Erysipelotrichaceae bacterium
GAACAAAACTTGAGACAGAAGAGCAGTTTGCAGTAGCAGCAGAGGTTTGTAAAAACCACGGAATTACAGCTATCGTAATCATCGGTGGTGACGATTCTAATACAAATGCTTGTACACTTGCTGAGTACATGGCTGCAAACAATACAGGAGTTCAGGTGATCGGATGTCCTAAGACAATCGACGGAGATCTTAAGAATGAAGATATCGAATGTTCATTCGGTTTCGATACAGCAACAAAAACATACAGTGAATTAATCGGAAACATTCAGAGAGATGCAAACTCAGCTAAGAAATACTGGCACTTTATCAAGGTCATGGGTCGTTCAGCTTCCCATGTTGCTCTTGAATGTGCTCTTGAATGTCAGCCTAATATCTGCCTGATTTCCGAAGAAGTTGCTGAAAAGAAGCAGTCATTAGCAGAAATCACCAACTATATTGCTGATTCCGTTTGTGCAAGAGCAGAAAAAGGCTTGAACTTTGGTGTTGCTGTCATTCCTGAAGGTGTCGTTGAATTCGTTCCGGAATTCAAGGCTTTGATTGCGGAAATCAATGAATTGTTAGCTGGTGAAAAGGCTGATGCTTTCAATGCTCTTCCTACCTGGGATGATAAGCTTGTCTTCATTGGCAAGGGTCTTTCCAAGGAAGCAATGGCTGTCTTTGAAATCCTGCCACAGTTCATTCAGCAGCAGCTGTTCCTGGACCGCGATCCACATGGCAATGTCCAGGTATCATTGATTGAATCAGAAAAGCTCTTCTCAGCCATGGTTGGTGAAGAGCTTAAGAGAAGAAAGGCTGCTGGCAGATATTGCGGCAAATATGCTACTCAGCATCACTTCTTTGGTTATGAAGGAAGATGTGCATTCCCATCCAACTTTGATGCCGATTACTGCTATTCATTAGGCTATAATGCTTTCATGCTCATCCAGTATGGCTATAATGGTTACCTTTCAAAGGTAGCAAATCTATCAAAACCAGCAGAAGAATGGGTAGCTGGCGGTATGCCAATCACTAAGATGATGAATATCGAAAGAAGACACGGTCATGACAAGCCAGTTATCAGAAAGGCCTTAGTTGAACTTGATGGCAAGCCATTCAAATACTTTGAAGCAAACAGAGCTACTTGGGCAGTTGAAACCTGTTACAAGTTCCCTGGTGCTATCCAGTATTTTGGTCCATCATCAGTCTGTGATATTACTACCAGAACTCTAGCTCTTGAAAAGGAGTAGCCACTAATCAAGCAACCCTTTGTGGTGCTTGCAAGTTTAATCCAAATGACAAACAGGTGTTATTAAGACACCTGTTTTTGCATTAGCCGGCAAAGAACCAGCTATTATTTCATATCAACTTATGGAAGCAGATGTCACAGCTCAGGATTAATGATTGATTGATGATGGTAAATGAATAATTGCAGTGTTAGAACCAATAGCAAAAATAATTTTATACAATTAATTTGATAGATGAGGTAACAAATGGCTGATGTTTTTAGTATTGAAGATCAAATCTGCTTTTCCTTATATGTTTGTTCAAAGGAATTGGTTAAAAGATATAACGAGAGACTTGAAGAATTCAATCTGACCTATACCCAATATTTAGCTTTGATGTCACTTTATGAAAGCGGAACAGCCAATGTCAAGGAATTGGGCAAAAAGCTCTTTCTTGATTCAGGAACTTTGACACCACTGTTGAAGTCGCTGGAGAAGAAGGGCTATCTGACAAGAAACAGATCAATGGAAGATGAAAGACAGCTGATAGTCTCAATTACTGAAGCAGGATGCGCTATTATCAAGAAAGTATCAGACTTGCCAATCAAACTCAGGGAAGAACTTGTCGAAGATGAGAAAAGCATTGAATGCTTGCAAATAATACTCAGGAAAACACTAAAGAAGCTCAGGGACAAGAAAGGAAAGGCCTGATATGAAAATACTGATAACCGGTGGTACAGCTTTTGTCTCTAAAGCAGTGGCAATGCATTTTGTCAGGCAAGGCTATGATGTTACAGTTCTGAATCGGAACAATCATCCGCAAATTGAAGGTGTCAGCTTGATTGAAGCTGATCGCCATGACCTAAAGGATAAACTTGAAGGGAAACACTTCGATGCTATTCTTGATATCACTGCCTATGATGATGAAGATATCATTGATCTTTTGAATAGTGGAGTGAGCTTTGAAGAGTATCTGCTGGTTTCTTCCAGTGCTGTCTATCCCGAAACCAATGCCCAGCCTTTTAAGGAAGATGATCAATTGGGTCCTAATATGTATTGGGGCAAATATGGCACCGATAAGATCAAAGCTGAAAAAGCTCTTTTGGATCTCGTAAAAGGTGCCTATATCCTTAGACCTCCTTATATCTATGGGCCAATGGATAATGTCTATCGGGAAGCCTTTGTCTTTGATTGTGCTAATCAGGGACGTCCTTTCTATCTGCCAAAACAAGGCAATCAGAAGCTTCATTTCCTCTATGTCTTTGATTTGGCCAGAATCATGGAAACCATCATTATCAATAAGCCTGAAGATAGGATTCTCAATGTTGGCAATGCCTCTTCAATCAGTATCAAGGACTGGGTTGATCTCTGTTATGAGGCAACAGGGAACAGAGCACAATTTGTAGAAGTAAATGAAGATATTGCTCAGCGCAGCTATTTCTGTTTTTATGATTACGAATATGAATTGGCTACTGACCTGATGCAGAAGCTTGAAATCAAACTGACAGATATGAAGGAAGGCCTAAGAGCATCCTATCTTTATTACAATGATCATCAAAATGAGGTCAAGAAGAAGGACTATATCCAGTTTATAGATGATAATCTCAGATAAGGCGAAATGTCGCCTTTTCTTTTACATCAATTACATAGCAGTTATACATAATGCTTATTGTTTATCAATATAATAAGGAACAGGAGGTTATTAGATGACATTTGAAGAAATCAGAAACAATGAAAATATCAAAGACTATATAAGAGAAGCTGATCATTATTTAGGAGCTCTAGGCTATACTGAACATGGTTTTGCCCATGTGGGCATTGTTGTCAAGAGAACAGAAATGATTCTTAGGACCTTGGGCTTTGATGAAAAGACCATTGAATTAGCTAAGATTGCTGCTTATCTTCATGATATTGGCAATATTGTCAATCGCAAAGGCCATTCCCAAAGCGGAGCTACGATGGCATTTAGGATTCTTGATAACCTAGGCTTTAGTGCTATTGAAATTTCAGCAATCATCTGTGCTATTGGCAATCATGATGAAGGTGATGGATTGCCAGTTTCACCTTTAGCTGCTGCTTTGATCTTAGCTGACAAGTCTGATGTCAGACGAAGCCGTGTCCGCAATGATGACATTAATGATTTTGATATCCATGACCGAGTCAATTATTCAGTAACTGATACTGATTTATTAATCAATAAGGAAGAAAGGGAAGTGGAACTGAGACTTTCCATCGATCATAACATTTCCAGTGTGATGGATTATTTCTCAATCTTCATGCAGCGAATGGAGTTATGCCAGAAAGCAGCCAATTCCTTGGACATGCGATTCAAATTGGTAATCAATGGCCAGCAGCTCTTCTAAATAGCAGCTGAAGGTGCTAAAATCTTAGGCAGAATGTAAGATGCAACCGCCAGTTGACAAATTGGCAAGGCTACTTGGTGTCATGCAACAGCATAATTCATTATGATTCTATTGTCGATGAACATTAGGAGGACATATTATGATTTTCGCTGACAAGATAATTGAAGAAAGAAAGAAGAATGGCTGGTCTCAAGAAGAATTGGCTGATATGCTAGGTGTCTTTCGCCAAGCGGCTTTTGCCGGCATCTTGAGATTGCTGATCAATAAAGACTAAAATATTCAGGAGGAAAGAATGGAACTGCAAAGACCAGATAAAAGGCATGAAAAGGAAGTCATGGCATTAAGAGAACTCTTGTTTGAAAGAAACGAAAGCTTTGATGGCTGCGGAGGACTGGAAGATGTATCTGATTATGATAGCTGGCTAGACTTCAGTGGACGCTTGAAAAAGAAGTATGGTGTTTACTATGTGCCATCAGACCTCTATCTGGCTATTGAAGGTGATGAAGTAGTTGGCATTATTGACTATCGTCATCCATTATCACCATTTCTTTTGCAATATGGGGGCAATATCGGCTATAGCATCCATCCTGAAAAAAGGAGAATGGGCTATGGTTCCAAGATGCTTTCACTATTGCTTGATATAATCAGGGAAAATGGGGAAAAGAAGGTCCTAATCACCTGTGATAAGGAGAATATTGCATCAAGAAAGACCATTATCAATAATGGCGGCATTAAGGAAAATGAAGTAGCTGATACTGAAAATTTAGGCAAGAGTGGCATCATTGAGCGCTATTGGATCAGTTTATAGGGGGATTTATGAAGAGGAAAAAGGTTGCATTCATCTGTGTACATAATTCATGCCGAAGCCAGCTTGCTGAAGCTTTGGGCAAATATTATGCCAGTGATGTCTTTGACAGCTATTCAGCAGGAACGCAAATCAAAGACAAGATCAATGAGGATGCTGTTCGGATTCTTAAGGAACTATCTGGCATCGACATGATCAGTAATGGCCATTATAGCAAGCTCCTATCGGCAATACCTTCACCGGATATTGCCATTTCCATGGGCTGTAATGTGGAATGCCCTTTTGTTGGCCGTTCCTTTGATGATAATTGGCGGCTGGATGATCCAACTGGCAAGGATGATGAAGTCTTTATCAATACTATCGCTATTATCAAGGATAAGATCCTGAAGCTAAGACAGGAGCTTTTGAAAGAGCAATATGATCTGAAACGTTTCCTGCTTGCCCAGGAAGCTGATTATGGAAGAGCCTTAAGTGAAATCAGAAATGGTCATAAGATGAGCCACTGGATGTGGTATATCTTTCCACAGATCAGGAATCTCTTGACAATCGCCGATGGCTAAGAAATATGCTATCGATGGGCTTGCTGAAGCCAGGGCCTATGTTGGAAATGATCTTTTAAGAAAGAGGCTTCATGAAATAAGTGAAGCATTACTGATGCTTGCTCAAGATGATATAACTGCTGTTATGGGCTATCCTGATAATCTGAAGCTGCAATCATGCATGACGCTGTTTGAACTGGCTGAACCTGATTGCAGAATCTATTCCCAAGTGCTTGATAAATACTATCAGGGTGAAAGGGACAGGAAGACTCTCAAATTATTGCAAGTAAGGCAATAGGGGAATCAAAAGGATTCCCATTTTTAATGAACATGCAGCTCTTGATAAGGAGGCGAAGATCAAGAGGAATATGAGATAATATCCCGGAAATAGCAAAGGGCTGTTAAGGAAAAGAATATGAAAAAGGTTTTGTTTGTATGTCATGGTTCAATCTGCCGAAGTCCCATGGCTGAATTCATCTTCAAGAAGATTATCAAGGATAAAGGATTGGAAGATGCCTATTATTGTGAAAGCAGAGCAGTATCAAGTGAGGAATTAGGCAACGACATCTACCCACCTGCCAAAAGATGTCTGGATAAGCATCAGATTCCCTATAAGCGCCATTATGCCACAAAGATAAGCAATAAGGATTATGAGGAATTTGATGTCATCTTTGTGATGGATGATTCCAATCTCTATCGCATAAAAAGGATCATCGATGATGATGAACATAAGATCAGAAAGCTGATGGACGATGATATTGAAGATCCTTGGTGGACTGATAATTTTGATAAGGTTTATGCAGAGATTGTTGAAGGGATTGAAAAGTATCTAGGGGAGAATCAATAGCAGTTAAGTGTGGTTAATACTTTGATATATTGACATATATCAATATGTTATCTATAATGAACCTGTGATTGGAGGTACCTATGGGATATCGGGAAGATGCTAAAGTATTCAAAGCCTTGGCTGATGAAAGCCGCTTGGCCATCCTTGCCAGTCTTAAGACTGGTGAAAAATGTGCATGCTGCCTGTCAGAGAATCTGAATATATCACAGCCTACACTATCCCATCATATGAAACTGCTGTGTGATAGCGGTTTGGTTGATTATGAAAAGAAGGGCAAGTGGATGCATTACAATCTAGCCAAAAGAGGAAAAGAGCTCTTTGACAATATGATGCAAAACTATTTTGCAAGCGAGGATCATGAGTGATGGGCATAATCATTGATTTCTTCTTTAATGAGCTATTGGGAATGAAGTGGCTTCATCGTCTAGTGGGCTCACTACTGACTATGATGGGTTTGGATATCAGCAAGCATTTTGTTGCCAGCATCCATTTCTTCATCTATGACCTCATTAAGATCATGGTCCTCTTGGGAGTCCTGATCTTTATCATCTCCTATATTCAAAGCTATTTCCCACCAGATAGAACTAAAAGGATTCTAGGTAATTTCAAGGGTCTAAGCGCTAATATCATTGCTGCTTTATTGGGAACTGTTACACCGTTCTGTTCATGTTCATCCATTCCGTTGTTCATTGGCTTTACAAGTGCTGGCTTGCCGTTAAGTGTCACATTTTCCTTTCTAATCTCCTCACCAATGGTAGATCTTGGATCATTGGTACTCCTGATGAGCATCTTTGGCCTTAAGGTAGCAGTGGCTTATGTCATTCTGGGATTGGTGATTGCAGTTGCAGGCGGCACAGTGATTGGCAAGCTGAATCTTGAAAACGAAGTCGAAGAATTCATCAGAAAGGGCAAGGCCATTGATTTGCTAGAGAATGAACTTACAAAAAGGGATCGTTTGTCCTATGCTTATGATAAGGTCAAGGAAACAGCTGGCAAGGTCTTCCCATATGTCATTGTTGGTGTTGGCATTGGGGCTATCATCCATAACTATATTCCTGAGGAACTGGTAATCAGTCTTCTTGGAACAGGCAATCCTTTTGGTGTCTTGATTGCGAGCATCTGTGGTGTCCCCATGTATGCTGATATCTTTGGCTGCATTCCGATTGCTGAAGCGCTTTTGGCAAAAGGCGCCCAGTTAGGCGTAGTTCTTTCCTTCATGATGGCAGTAACTACTTTGTCACTTCCTTCCATGATCATGTTAAAAAAGGCCATCAAACCGAAGCTTCTCGGAGTCTTTATCGCCATTTGCGTTATTGGCATTATCATTGTCGGCTATGCTTTCAATGCATTTCAGGCAATGCTTATATAGGAGGTAATCATGCAAAATATAGAAAACATCAAAGTCCTAGGTCTTGGTTGCAAGTCCTGTCATGCCTTTCTTGAAAATGTCAAGGAAGCAGTAAAAGAGAAGGGATTAAACATTGAAGTTGAATATGTCACTGATCTGGAAAAGATCATGGCTTATGGTGCCATGTCGATGCCGGTTCTTGTCATCAATGACCAGGTTGTGACAATGGGCAAGGTCTTATCAAGCAAAGAGATAATGAAATATCTATAAGAAAGACGCATCATTTGATGCGCCTTTTTAGTGGATGTCCTTTTTTGGATATTTGAGATAGGCAAGGGCAATGCCTATTAAAGCGAGGATGATTCCAACTGCCAGATATTTCAAGTCAATAGCACCACTTTCAATGATGTCAGCTGCTTCACAATAGCCAAATGGTGTGAGATATTTGAGGAATTTAACTGATTCAGCAATATTGGCAATGATATTGAGGAAATAGAACATAATAGCCAAGCCAATGCCAATGCTTAAGCCACCCTTTCTTAAAAAGGCCGAGATGCCAAAGCAAATGCTGGCCAGTTCCACTTGCAAGAGATAGTAGGCAAGATGGATGAGCGTTATTTCCTTAAATGGTATTTCTTCACCAATAAAGGCAATTGAACCAAGAGCTACAAGATAGATGAGAAGATTCATGACTGTTATTTCAATCATCAAGGCCAGCAGCTTCTCACTGATGATGCGTATTCGGCTGATTGGCTGTGAGAGAAGGAATTCAGCTGTTTTATCCTTTTCTTCTTTGCTTAGAAAGGAAGTAGCAGTCAGTGATGCATATAAGCCACCGCCAAGTCCCAGGATATTGCCACATTCAACGCCATAGAAGCCAATGAGACTGCCAAAATTGAGGCGATCCATGCCAAAGGCAGCCGTGAAGGCACCCATTGAGGAAAAGACATCACCAACATCTTCCATCTGTCCCTTCATTTCTGGGAAGAGAATAATGCAGATAGCCATCATGAAAGCAATTGAAACAAACCAGATGACAAAAGAGAGGAAACCCTGCTTTAATTCATGTTTGACTAAGGTCATCATTCTTCACCATCCTTTTCATAATAATGCATGAATACTTCTTCAAGATCTGGTTCACTGATGGTCAGATCCTTGATCTTGCCTTTTGCCAGGACCTTGAGAAGTTCTTCAATTTCCCCATTATAGAGGAAAGTGCTGATGCCATTATCCGCTTTGAATCCTTTGATGCCGTTAAGCTTGGACAAATCAATTTCCCCATTTACTACTAGGTGCTTGGCACTCTTCTTGCATAAGGTTTCAACAGAGTCCAAAGCAATGATTCTTCCTTCCTTGATAATAGCGGCCTTATTGCAATAATGCTCGATTTCTGAAAGGATGTGGCTGGAAATGAAGATGGTCACTCCTTGCTGGTTCTTTTCCTTGAGGATGTCAAAGAAGACCTTTTGCATCAAAGGATCAAGACCACTGGTTGGCTCATCCAGGATTAAGAGTTCAGGTTCATGCTGCAAAGCCGCAACAATTCCCACTTTCTTGCGATTGCCAAAGGAAAGTTCATCAATCTTTCGGTTTTCATCCAGCTGCAAAAGCGCACAGAGTCTTTGGCTTTCCTTTGTACAATCCTTTTTGTGAAGATCAGCAGAGAGCTTTAGCAGTTCCTTGACTTTCATGCCTTGATAGAAAATGGCTTCTGATGGCAGATAACCGACATTCATCAGAATCTCTTCCTTGTCCTTGACAATATCCTTATCAAAGATTCTGGCACTTCCACTGCTTGGTGAAATCAAACCCAAAAGGGTTCTGATGGTTGTGGATTTGCCCGCACCATTAGGACCAATGAAGCCAAAAAAATCACCTTTTTCAACTGCCAAATCGACATCGATGATACCACGGCTTTTGCCATAGTGCTTATTAAGCTTTGCTGTTTTGATAATATCCATAGCTATTCCTTTCTAAGATAGACGCTACGCCAGAAGTCCATTAGCTTATAGAAGCCCTCTTCCATCTTTTCCATATCAACCTTGCCAAACTGAACCATTTCCCAAAGAAAACCCTCAGACGCCCAATACATGTCCTGATACATCATCCTGATATCAAGGCCTTCAACAAACTGCTGAGGATCAAGATCAAGGATGGTCCTATCAGCTTTCAGAGCCAAATGCTTTTGATAGCTTTCATGGACAGCCTGGGCAATCTCTTCATCCTTTTCATAGAAGGCCTTGATCGTAAAGTTGGCCATATCCGGATATTGGTGGATAATCTCCATCTTGGCTTTCATGCCTCTTTCCATGGAATCAAAGAGATTCTTCTGGTTATAGCAGTCATATTTGGTCAGATATTCAATGGTTACATCTGCACATTTGTTCCAAAGGAACAGATAAAGTTCCTTTTTGTTTTTGAAGTAATAGAACAATAGTGATTTGGTAATATTGGCAGCTTTTGCTATTTCGCTCATGGGGGCATTCTTATAGGAATTCTCAGAAAAGACCTTGTAGCCGGCATTGATGATGGCTTGCTGCTTAGCTATTGGCAAATGATAGAAGCGCTCATTCATAAAGGACCTCCATTAACCGCTTCGGTCAATATCATTATCATTTTATTGACCGATTTTGAGAAGACCCCCTACTAATAAAGGGGCATCTGCCCCTTTATCTGGATGTTTCGCCCTTTAATAGTTCAACAGGCAAGAGAATCTGATAGTTATAGGAATTCTGATGCTGGGCTTGCTTATGAAGAAGACGAGCTGCGGATTGCCCCATCTTAAAAGTTGGCAGTTTCATAGTGGTAATTGATGGCTGGTGCTTAGTGGCTATATCATTGCCATTAAAGCCGACAACTGCAATATCATCAGGACATTTCTTGCCGAAGGCTGTTAGTATATTGACAACAGCTACAGCCACACTATCAGAACCAGCGAAGATAGCATCGATTTCGGGATGGTTTTTGACAATATCCTCAATACAATCCTTGACCTCACTTGGATTCCAATGGCAGTCATAGATATATTCACTACGATAGGGGATGTTACGGATTCTTAAGGCTTCTCTTAAGACAATGGCTCTTACACAATGCTCAACATCTTCGCCCCCGCTATCACCACCAATATAGGCAATATTACGATAGCCAGCATCAAGCAGATGGTTGATCAGCAGCAAGTTGGCATGATAGTGGTCAAAACCAACAACGGTGCTGTTATTGATGTAGCAATCCACAAAGACAAGATTACTGTTGAGTTTCTTAAGCCTTTCAATATTCTGGCTGGTTTCATCAGTTACCAACAAACCATCCAGTTCCTGGATTTTCTTTTCAATAGCTGGCGAGAGATTTCTTGACTGCTCATAGGAAATGATCATAGCGATAATGCAGTTATTGGCTTGGCAATACTCCTGGACACCAGCCAGGATTTCCGTAAAGAAAGGATCATAGTAGTTATAAGTCAAGGACATGATGCAGCCAAAGCTGTATTGCTTTTTACGTGACGAAAACTTATAGCCTAGCTTTTTGACGCTTTCATCAATCCTTTTTCTGGTTTCATCCTTGATGATAAGACTAGGATCATTATTAAGATAACGGGAGACAGTTGCGATGGAGACACCGCTATTTTTAGCTACTTCACGAATACTGCTCATGAACTAATTATAGCTTATTGCTGTTTAGTATACAAGTTTACTAAACAAAAATAATCATAAAAAAGTCATTAGTTGTTCTATAATCCAAAATTTAATTAATTGTAAGCATTTACATTCATAGATAATGGTCATATAATGTAATTACAAGTTAACATTACAGATAATGTTTAGTAAACGAAAGGAGATAAGATGAAAAAGTTTGCTTTCATTGGCGCTGGATCATTGGACTTCACCAAGGATCTTGTCCGGGACATCTTGACCTTTGAGGCTTTCAGGGACGCAGAGCTTTACTTGATGGATATCAATCCAACAAGACTTGAATATGCCATCAAAGGTGTTCAGAAAATCATTGATGCCGGCCATTATCCAGCAACTGTCAAGGGTACTCTTGATCGCAGGGAGGCCTTGAAGGATGCTGATGGCGTCCTAATCACCATTTTGCAGGGTGGAGTTGAAGTCTGGCGCTATGATATTGAGATCCCAAAGAAATATGGGGTTGATATCTGTGTAGGCGATACCAGAGGCCCTTCTGGCATCTTCCGCTTTTTAAGAACTGCACCAGTAATGCTTGATATCATCAGGGATGCCGAAGAAGTCTGTCCAAATGCCATTGTCCTAAACTATACAAATCCAATGGACATGCTGGTCAGCTTCTTACAGTCAAAGTCCAAGATGAATATCACTGGACTTTGCCACAGCGTTCAAGGCACAGCTGAGATGCTGGCAGGCTGGTTAAATGCCAGTGACAAGAAAATTGAATATACTTGTGCAGGCATTAACCATCAGGCATTCTATCTTGACTTCAAGGTTGACGGCAAGGATGCCTATCCTGATCTTCTGGAAGCCATCAAACGTGAAGAGGTGGCTAATGAGGAACCGGTACGCATTGAAATGTTCAAGCGTCTAGGGTATTTCAATACTGAATCGTCTGGTCATAATTCTGAATATCTGCCATGGTTCAGAAAGAGAAAGGATCTCATTGAAAAGTACTGTACCCATGGAACAGGCTGGAATCCAGGTGCCTATGCCTATATTCTTGATGAATATCTAGGAAGGGAAGACACTTGGGAAAAGGAATATCAGGATTGGCTTGATAATGCTGAAGTGGATCTATCAAGAGGTGAGGAATATGCGTCCAATATCTTCAATGCCATCTTCGGTGATAATACGCCATACTATTTCAATGCCAATCTGAAAAACAAAAATTATATTACCAATATCAAGCAAGGCTGTTGTGTCGAAGTACCGGTTGTCGCTGATAAGAACGGTATTACTTCAACTGGCAGTGTTACCCTTCCGGATCATTTGGCAGTCATGGTCAATAATTCAGCCTTAATTGAGGAATTGGCTGTCAATGGTGCAATTGCTGGTGATCCTAATATGATTTTCCAGGCCATTCTCTTTGATCCACTGACCAGTGCAGTTCTAAGCATGGAAGAGATTCAGAACATGGTCCAGGAAATGTTTGACAAGAATGCAGATTATTTGACTTATTTCAAGTCATTGAAAATTGATATGAGGAGAGTACATGAAAAAGATAATTAGTATTTTAACGATTTGTTTCTTAGCTTTATGTCTAGTGGGTTGTGGCTCAAATGATGACAAAAACGATGATGTCACAACTGTTACCTGGTGGGTACATCAGGAAAATTCCTGGAATATTGCACATCAGGAACTAGCTGATGCTTATATGGCTACACATGAAAATGTCAAAATTGAAATTGAAATCTTCCCTTATGATGATTTCGAATCAAAAGTCCAGACTTCTTTGATCAATGGCGAAGGCGGTGCTGACATCTATGAAATCTGGGGTGGCTGGGGCATTGACTTTGCGCCTACTGGTGCCCTGTTAAAGCTTGATGATGAATTGGCAAACAAGATCATGGCTGAATCCTATGCGCCTACTTATGGTGCTCTTGTAGCTAATGGTGGATTATATGGTGTACCATGTGAATTCAATACGGAAACTGGTGGCCTGCTTGTCAATTATAATGTAGCTAAGGCCAACAATATTGCTAATCCAGTACCTGCTACTTGGGAAGAAATGATTGCCAATGCCAAGGCTGTTTCCCAGCTTGATGAAACAAAGGATGTCTTAAAGGGCTTTGACTTTGTAAACTGGGACTCTGTTCCATATCTCTTCCTATCAATGATCCTGCAGCAGGGTGGTGAATATCTTGTTTCAGATAATGAAATCAACGTCAATACCGAGGAAGCCAAGACTGCATTTGAAACTTTGACAAATCTTGTTCTTGTGGATGGTGTCAGCAATCTTGAAGGTTTGACTGGTGGTTCTGATATGGAAGGTTATCAGCAATTATATGCCGGCCGTTGCCTCTATGTACCACGTGGTCCATGGTCAGTTGCTGAAGGCGTCAATACCTTTGAACTTGCTTTGGGTGAAGATTTCGGCTATGTTGAGCTTCCTTGGTGGAGTGGCAATGTTGCCTATGTAGTGGAAAATGGCTGGTCTATTGCCGGCAATGCCAAGACTGCTCATCCAGAAATCGTCAATGACTTCCTGAACTTCGTCTATGAAGATGAAAACATGCTTAAGCTGAATGTCGCATGTTCACAGATTCCAAGCAAGCGTTCCATTGCTGAAAGTGATGAATATGTCAGCCAGATGGAATATGTCAAGCCACTTCTTTCAATCCTTGATGAAGCAGAATTCATTGGCTTCTTCAATACTGACCGCTTGAAGGAAGCTGTCAATGATGCCTTTGTCAACTATTGCCTAGGTGAATATGCAAGCGTTGATGATGCATTAGCAGATCTCAATGTCACTTTGAATTCAATTTTTGAATAATCCATTTACTATAGGAAGGGGAAATACCCCTTCCTATGAAAGGAAGATATAATGAAAAACAAGAAATTTGTCTATGGAGTCATGATACCAACCTTGCTGCATATGACAGTCTTCATCATTGCTCCGATTTTCATTGGGCTCTTTATCTCCTTCTGGAACTATAATCCTCTTTCTTCTGATAACAGTTTTATTGGACTTGAGAACTTTATCAAGCTTTTAAGTGACGCTGATTTCTGGAAGGCTACGAAGAATACCTTCTTCTTTGTCTTTGTTACGGTATTTTTGAACATTGGCTTGTCATTGATGATTGCCCAGCTGATTTCCTACTTCAAATCCAACAAGGTCAGAAGCTTCTTTCGCATGATCTTCTTTCTGCCTTGTATTGCTCCGATGGTTGCCTCTGCCGTTGTTTTCAACCGGTCAATCTTTCCAACAACTACCGGTCTTTTGAACATGTTCATCAAAGCTCTAGGCCTTTCACCTATCAACTGGCTTGGAGATCAGAAGGTCATCATGTTTTCTTTGATTGCTTATACTATCTGGGTTGATATTGGCTATAATATCATCCTCTTTTCTGCTGGTATTGATGGCATTCCAAATCATATCTATGAAGCAGCTGATCTTGATAATACCAGTGAATGGCGCAAGTTCACCAAGATGACCTTGCCTCTTTTGTCTAGAACCATGCAGTTTGTGGTAGTGCAGACATTGATTTCACATTTCCAGATGTTTGCCCAATTCTCCGTTATGATTACAAAAGATGGACCTAATAATTCGGGTCTAGTCTTATCACGTTATATTTACAAGCAAGCCTTTGAATATAAGAACATGGGCTATGCTTCGGCAGTATCCTTTGTCTTATTTATCATTATCATGATCTTCTCACTGATTGAGCATCGGCTCAACAAGTCTGATTGGGAGTATTAGCTATGAATATTATCAAAGACAAAAGAAATATCAGAATCCGGGTCTTTTCCTTTATTGTCCTGACAATCCTGACCCTCTTCTTTGTCGCACCTTATATATGGATGTTGCTGAACTCATTTAAGTCAACAAAGGAAATATTGCTGCATCCAACCAATATCCTGCCTGAGGAATTTACCATCAAGAGTTACCAGAAGGTTCTCTTTGATTCACCATTTGTCTATTGGTTCAGGAATTCATTGATTGTCACAGTTGTTGATACAGTAGTCATCCTCTTTACTTCCTCAATCATTGGCTTTGTCTTATCGAAATACAAGTTCAAGCTTAACAAGTTCTGCTTCTTTCTGATTCTGGCAACCATGATGATGCCAACAACGGCTGTGATGATTCCAAACTTTCTGATCATTTCCAAATTGGGCTGGTATGACAAGATCATTTCCCTGATTGTTCCAACATTCTGCAATGCCTTTGGCATCTTCCTTTGCAAGCAATTCATTGATGATCTGCCAAAAGAGCTCTTTGAAAGCGCCATGCTTGATAATGCCTCGGATCTCAAGATCTTCTATCGGATTGTCATTCCAGCTATCAAGCCTGCTCTAGGATCGTTGGCCATCTTTACCTTCCTTGGCATCTGGAATGATTATCAGACCCCATTGATCTATTTGAATTCAACTAAGAATATGACTTTGCCATTGGCTTTGTCATTCTTCAATTCACAGCACCTGTCCGACCTTTCGGCGACGATGGCGGCAGCTGCCCTCATTATGGTTCCTTCGACGGTTGTCTTCCTGATTTTCCAGAAGTACTTCATTAAGGGCATTGCCATGACAGGCATGAAATAAAAAGGAGATTACTTATGTCTAATGTCAGATTAGAAAACATCAATAAGATCTATGACAATAATGTCCAGGCGGTCTTTGACTTTAACCTGGAAATCAAGGATAGGGAATTCGTGGTCTTTGTTGGACCTTCAGGCTGTGGTAAGACCACAACGCTGCGCATGATTGCTGGTCTTGAAGATATTAGCAGTGGAAAACTCTATATTGATGATGAAGATGTTACAAATGTTGAGGCAAAGAAAAGGGGTATTGCCATGGTTTTCCAGAACTATGCCCTTTATCCGCATATGAGTGTCTATCAGAATCTGTCCTTCTCCTTGGAAAACAACAAGGTTGATAAGAAAGCTATTGATGAAAAAGTTCATGAAACAGCCAAGATTCTTGATATTGAAGAATATCTTCAAAGAAAGCCTAAGGCTCTATCTGGTGGCCAAAGGCAAAGAGTAGCTCTAGGCCGAGCGATTGTCCGTGATGCCAAGGTCTATCTGATGGATGAGCCACTATCCAATCTTGATGCTAAATTAAGAGTCCAGATGCGTACGGAATTAATCAGACTTCATCAGCAGATTGGAGCTACCACTATCTATGTCACTCATGATCAGACTGAGGCTATGACTATGGCTGATCGCATTGTAGTCATGAACAAGGGAAAGATCCAGCAGGTGGGAACACCTAGAGAAGTTTATGATCAGCCAATCAATCTCTTTGTCGCATCATTTTTGGGTTCACCACAGATTAATCTCTTAAAAGGTTCCTACAGGGATGGAAAGTTTGTCCTGGCAAGTGGCCATGAAATTGAAGTTCCTAAGCCACAGCTTGAAAAACTTAAGGAATATGAAGGAAAACCTCTGGTCTTTGGTGTCAGAGCTGAAGATGCCCATGCCATTGATGAAGTACTGGATACCTATCCAAGTGCCAGCTTTGACTTTGAAGTTGATGTTATAGAAATGCTTGGGCATGAATATCTCCTCTATGGCAAGATTGAAGACATGGACTTTGTTGTCAGTATGACAAAGCACGATACTGATGCCAAGCAAAGAAAGTTCAAGATAGCCTTTGATTTAAACCGTTGCCATATCTTTGATGAAGAAAGTGGCAGGAACATTCTGCTTTGAAACTGGAAGAATACAAGCCTCTGACGGAGGCTAAGCTCAAGACAACGGAAATCAAAAGAGCTAAATATCCCATCTTTGATATTCATACCCATATGGGCAAACTGCTTTTGGGGGATGATTATGACAAGCGCTATGATACGGCGGATTATGTTAATAAACTAAGAGAGAAGAATATCGTCAAAGCCGTTAATCTTGATGGCTTTTATGGTGCTGAACTTGTCAAGATGAAAAACAAGATTGGTGAATATTCCGGCTTTTTCATCAATTTCCTTTGGATTGACCATGAAAATCTTGAAGAGGATTATCTAAGAAAACTGATAGCCGATGCATATGAGAAAGGTTGTCGAGGCATTAAGATCTGGAAGAATCTGACTTTGGATTATGGCATCAGAACTGATGATGAAAGACTTGATGTGGTCTATGAAATGGCTGCTGATCTGAATATTCCAGTTCTTATGCATATAGGTGATCCAACAGCCTTTTTCAAGCCTTTAGCCAATACTAATGAACGCTATGAGGAATTAGCAGCTAATCCCGATTGGCAATTTGCCGATCATAGCCGTTTTCCATCTTTTGAAGAACTGATGGAAATGCAGGAAAACACCATAGCCAGACATCCAAATACAACTTTCATCATTGCCCATGTTGGCTCCTACAGTGAAAATCTTGAACAGGTAGGAAAATGGCTAGATGCTTATCCTAATATGCATATTGATATTGCCGCCAGAATTGCTGAACTGGGAAGAGTGCCTTATAGTGCCAGAAGATTCTTCAACAAGTATTCCAAGCGCATTCTTTTTGGCTCAGATTGTGGCCCACTAAGTCTAGGATCTTATGAATATATGTTTAGATTCTTGGAAAGTGATGATGAATATTTCCCATATGATGTAGAACTAGGGCAGGGCAGATGGCATATTTATGGACTTTATCTTGATGATGAGGTCCTGAAGGATGTTTATTATAAAAATGCCTGTCACTTATTGCATATCGATGAAGAAGAATTCTTGAAAGGATAATTATGTATTATGTATCTGCTGATTGTGGTGGCACCAAGACTGCTATCGCAATTACTGATGAAAAGGGAAAAGCCATTGCCAGCAGTCTTTTAGGACCAGCCAATTATCTGGTCAATGGCCTTGATAATTCTGTTAAGCTGATTGCTAATGGTGTTGATGATCTGCTTGAAGAAAACAATCTCAGTCATCAGGATATAGCCTACTTTGTTATTGCCTTAGCTGGTTATGGTGATATTCCAAGAGAAAAGGAACTGATCAGGAAGGCTTTTGATGAGGTTCTTGATTATCCGTTTTCCTTAGCCAACGACATTGAAAATGCGACAGCAGGCTCTTTGATCAACCATAATGGCATTCATCTAGTGGCTGGTACCGGTTCAATTGCAGCCTGCAAGAACAGAAAGGGCGAGATTCTTAGATCTGGCGGCTGGGGCCATTATTTTGGTGGCGATGAGGGATCAGGCTATTGGATTGGTTCCAAGTTGCTACTAAGCTATTGCAAACAATCAGATGGGAGAAAGGAAAAGACTCTCCTTCATAGCTATATCAACGAGCACTATAAGCTGGTAAGTGATGAGGACATCCTATTATTGGTTCTTAATCAAATGGGCATGCGCAGAGAAGAGATTGCTTCCTTTGCACTTGATGCGGTCAAGCTCTATGAACTTGGCGATGAAGAAGTAAAGAAGATCTTCTATGAAGCAGGTGAAGAGTTGGGTGAACTGGCCTTATCCTTATATAAAAAAGGAAAGGATTTTGATCTTCCTTTAAGGATTTCCTATTCGGGTTCCATCTTCAAGTCATTGGATAAGATCAAGGCAGGCCTTGATAATAAGCTTCAGGGCATTGATTATCAGCTAATCAAGCCAGGACTATCACCTTTGGCTGGTGGCATTATCATCGCCATGGAAAAGACAAACCAGGAGATCAGTCCTGCTATCATCGAAAATCTTAAGGAGATTAAATGAAGGCTGTCTATTTGACAGCTTTTTTCATCTATTGATTTTCTCCTTTCTTATCATCTCCATCATCTTGGATAAAGCTTCATTATCATTGCTTTTCTTATAGAGCAATGTAATGTCCTCATATTCGCCTTCACCTTCCATAGGCACAAAGATGAGATTTTCGGCATTATTAAGCTTTCTTGTACAATAGTCAGGCAGGATGGAGATGCCTTGTTCGGAAGAAACCATCATCAGGACACTTTCAAAGTCTGAAGTATGGAAGAGGGGTTCGTTATAGATGCCGGCCTTATGGTAAAGATCCATGAAGAAGAGATCGCCAATGGTGCCAGGTGTTGATGATGGTGACATATAGATGATGTTTTCATCATCTAGCTCGCTTCTCTTGATGCTTTTTCTTTGTGCTAAGGGGTGACTATTATAAAGAGCCATGACCAAGGGGACTCTTTCATAAAGCAATGAACCATATGCTTCCTTTTTGGCCAGTTCAGTTGAATCCCAGGTGAAAATGAGATCATATTCATCATTGATAAGACCGGCTTCCAGTTCATCTGAGCTCTTGCGATAGCAGGAAATCAGGATGTTCTGATAAAGATGATGGAACTTGAGGATCAAGGATGAAAGAGAGCTTCTTTCATAGCCTTTTGTATAGCCGATGCGCAAGATGCCGGAAGTACCAGAAGAGGCCTCTTTGGTGGCAATGATGGCACTATTCATTCTTTTCAGAATGGCTTTGGCTTCTTTCAGGAAGGTCTTGCCTGCATTTGTCAGCTTCAGGGGGCGAATGGAGCGGTCAATGAGCTTGCAACCAAGTTCGTCTTCCAAAAGCTGCATCTGTTGGGAGATAGCGGTTTGGGAAATGTAGTTCTGCTGGCCAGCTTTTGTAAAGCTCTTGGTTTCGGCAACAGCAATAAAGTATTTGATTTGACTGATATTCATAAGATTACTATAAGTTAAACTTATTTTATCATGCATTATTACGATTGGAAACTGGAATAGAACACCATTAAAATAAGATTATGTTAACTTATCGCAAAGTGATTATGAATACGCTGATGGAAATGGCTGGCTGTCTTATCATGGCCTTTACTGTCAGCAACTTCTACGTCAACAACAGTGTCGCTGTTGGTGGCGCTACAGGTCTTTCCCTGATCATCAATCATTTTACCGATATGCCTTTATCGACTTTGGTGCTTCTTGTTAATATTGGATTGCTAATAGCAGGTGGCATATTTGTTGGCTGCCGTTTTGCTCTATCTACCCTTCTTGGTTCCATCATGTTTCCATTGTTTCTAAGAGTCTTTGAATTATGTCCGGCCAATATTTCCTCTGGCTTATCATCAGTGATTGTTGGCGGAGAACTGATGGGTGTTGCCTGCTCGCTGATTTTCCTTTCAGGCACCTCAACTGGCGGTTCAGATACGCTGGCTCAGATCATGGCCAAACTCTTCCATCTGCCATGTGATAAGACTATCATGCTCTTTGATGGTTTGATTTTATTCCTGCTGGCTTTTACCAATGGCTTTTCCTATGTCGGTTATGGTATTATTGCCTTGCTTTTCCAGACTGTGACAATCAGAATCATTACGACATATCAGGCAAGGAATTCCCAATCCTAAAACCCAAAGCTCCAGAATCATTTCAGCTTCTGGAGCTTTATTGTCTGAATAAGGTAAAAAATAACTGAATATTTGCAACTGTCCTGATATTTGGACCTTTTTCATATACTCATCAGTTATAATTCAATTAAGGAAATCGGGGGATTTATTATGTATCGGAAACTTTTGTCGGGATTATTATCAGTTCTGATTTTAACGACATCAATCTTTTCTTCTTTGCCAGCAATTGTAAATGCTGAAGATAATGTTGAGGAAGATGCAAATGGCATCACGGAAGTCATGGAAGAAGCTGATGAAAATGCAGAAGACACGGAACTTTTAGAGACTGATATCGATGAAGAAGCAACTGATAACAGCAATACTTCTGATGAGGAGCTTATTGATAATGCCGGCAATCAAAGCAATAATGACCAGCCAAAGGAAACAGCAGGAGCGCTAGGTCATATTGATTCTGGCATTGACTTTGAAATACTAAAACGCGAAGGTAGTGAATATGGCATGAATTATGCCTATCTGCCGGCATCCTATTCGCTTATGGCTGATGATGCAGTAACTGCAGTCAGAAACCAGGGCAACTACGGCACTTGCTGGTCTTTTTCAGTTATGGGTTCGGCGGAAAGCATCTATAAGAAAAGGACCGGAATTGAACTGGATCTCTCAGAACTCCAATTGGCTTGGGGCAATTACAATTCCTATGGCATTCCCGATCCTTTGAAACTGATTGTCATGGATGGTGGCCGTCAGGTCAGCGATGGCCTCAGGGATGGCCTTTATATTGGTGGCAATGACGAAATGGCTATCAATACACTATCCTCTGGCATTGGCTTTAGTAAGGAATCTGCTAGCTCCTATTATGAATATGCAAATGCCAATGGCTACTATACCTATATTCCAGACGCAGATTATTACAAGCGGGATTTCATGTTGCAGGATGCCACCTACTTCTCAATGAATGATACCACTGCCATCAAGTCCTTTTTGATGGAATATGGTGCGCTATCTGTTTCTTATTATCATGATGACAACTACTATAATTATTTGACTGATGCTTATTATGATCCGGATTATCATGATGGTGGTGGCTATGAAATCATGACCAACCATGCGGTTACGCTGGTGGGTTGGGATGATGATTACCCAGCTAGCAACTTCTCACCATACAAGCCAGCAAGTGATGGTGCATGGCTTTTGAAGAATTCATGGGGCAACTATTGGGGTGATGATGGCTATTTCTGGATTTCCTATGAAGACCATCATTTGGCTAATGGCAGTGCTGTCGGCTATTTCCTGAATGAAGTGCCTCTTGGCAGCGAGGTCTATCAGATTGATGGATCAGGCAGTCCCTATTATTTATCCAATTCCAGCAAGCAGTTCAGGGAAGCCAATATCTTTACGGCCATTGAAGATACCTATCTCAATCGCATTTCCTTCTATGTCATTGGCCTTGATATTGAATATAAGATTGAAATCCATACCAATGTAACCAGTGGCAAACCAAAAAGTGGCAATCTGGCATTAAGCCAGGAAGGATTTGTCAGCTATGGTGGCTATCATGTCATCAATCTGGATGAAGCCATCAAGCTCAAAGCTGGCGAGAATTTCTCAGTAGTCCTTTATTTGCAAAATGAAAAGGGCATGACTATTACAGTTGATGTCAATGAAGGAAGCCGTTTCATCAATTCAATGAAAACAGGTGAAAGCTTTGGCGGAACTACTTCCTTTGATGATTCCTATAACAAGGGATACTCATTTCGCATCAAGGCTTTCACTTCCAATATCGATCTAATATTGAGCAAAGCCGGATCGTTTGAACCGATCGACAATCTTGAACTGGATATGGGTGATAGCATTGGACTTAGCTCCAACTACGTTGGAACCTGCTGGTCATCCAGTGATGCTGAAAGTCTTAGAGTAGTAGATAATGGTGATGGCACAGCTGTCATTACATTATTAAAACCGCAGAGTGCTGAGGTGATTGGCGAATTTGCCGGCATCAGGAAAACAATAGCGGTTTCGCCAGTCAAATATCAGATATCCCTAGATCCAAAGGGTGGGCAAATAGGTCTAAGCAAATTGGAAGTTGCCTATGGAGAGACCATAACTGAACTTCCTGCAGCTGTTCTTTATGGCTATGACTTTGCCTATTGGTCAATAGATGATACAAGAATTGATCTGCCTTATGTTTTTGACTATAAGGAAAATAAGCAATTGATCGCAAATTATACCAATAAGTCTTCCTATATCATTTTTGATGCCGGCTTTAGCTTAGATGCTTTTGCAAGCATTGCTTGCCACTATGGCGAAGCAATAGGAGAATTGCCTACTCCTGAACATCTGGATGGCGATGAATATCTATTTGTGGGCTGGTTTAGCGAAGATGGCCGATTAATTAAGGAAAATGACAGCTTTGACTATCTTCATGATGTCAAAGTGCATGCTAAATATATCAAAAATGAGGTCTTGGCTGAAGATCTTGCATTGATGCCAGAAAGCATCAAAGAGAACAAATCGGGTCTTTGGGTTGCGGGCTTTGAAAAGGAAATGCTATATACAGGCAAAGCAATTACCCAGAATGTCAGGGTCTATGATGGCTATCAGCGTCTAGTCCTAGGCCGTGACTATACGATTTCCCATCGCTTCAATACCAAATTGTCTACCGATAGTTATAAGGCCCTGATGACTATCAAAGGCAAAGGCAACTATACAGGTTCCCTGATGGCCAACTTTGATATCATCAGACATGAGGGTGATGAAAAGCCAATCACGGCTGTTAAATTCACAGCTCCAGCCATTTCCTATGCCAATTATCTAGCTGGCGATTATGGTGTAATGAAGATCAGGGAGGGACGTCTTGATATTGATTCAGCAAATTTTGAAATCAATTATCCAAAGGATGCAATGCCTGGCCGCAACTATATCGTCATTAAGGCCAGGGATGGCTCGGGCTATTATGGTGAATTGACAGTTCCATTTACAATTCTGAAATATGATCTCTTCCTAGATGATGCTAATGCCTTGAGCATCCATATTGAGGATGAATGTGAATATGCCAAGGGTGGAGCAGTGCTTAATCCAAGTGTAAGACTGGGCAATATTGAACTAGTCAAGGATGCCGACTACACATTGTCCTATCTTCGTAACAAGGATCTGGGAACAGCAACAGTCAGAATCAAAGGCAAGGGCAACTTCAAAGGAACCATCGAGCAGTACTTTGAAGTCACAGCAAAACAGCTTGATAAGACTGTAATGTTTGTCGATGATCCGGTCTATGCGGCAAAGAAGGGCAATTGGAAAGCTAATGTCTCCTTTGTTGATCTTGATGGCAAGAAGCTAGCTAGCCGCCGTGATTATGACTCGGCAATTCAATACGTTTATTTAAATGATACTTATGTCATGGACTATACCAATGCCAGAAATCCTGTTCGCATCTTGCGAAAGGCCAATGAACCATGTGGTAAAAATGATATGGTTGAAGCTGGTACAATGATCAAGGTCATTGCCCAAGGTGTCGGAGCATATCAAGGCACAAGTGAGAAGGTTTACCGTGTCGTCAAGGCATCAATTACAAAATATCGCATCACTAGTGATGCTATGACATATAATAGAAGCCCTGTAAGTCTTAGCAAGGACAATATCCATATCATGCTCAATAAGACGGATGCACTAGGTGTTGATAACTATGAAATCGTCTCTTATCTCAATAACACCAAAGCCAGCCGCAGTGCTTCAATAACCATTAGAGGCATTGGCATCTATGGTGGCATGAAGACTTTAAAATTTACAATCAGTCCAAAGAACTTCCTTCAGGCTGTACTTGTTGTTGAAGGTGACCTATCATAATGAAATATCATCGGGAATGATAATGACCAATTAAAAACCTGCAATAGCAGGTTTTTAATTCTTTTTTAACCTAATCAGTGATTCTCCTGATTCTGGCGGATGAAAAGAGCTCTTCGTCATTAAGAAAGTGTTCTACTAGATCCCTGATAAACCAGATATGATAGCTGGCTTTTTCATTAGGAACGGCTAAAGATGGATAACCTGTTCCTCTTTGCAGATAATCATCAGTAATCAGAAGATAATATTTTTCGCTTTCAATCGGTTTATCATCAATGGTCATAATGAAAGGATCTTTTTTGATTTTGACATTGGATGAAAAACCCAAGGTGCCAAGAATCCTCCCTCTAAATCCAGGGCCTTTCCCTGGGTCTATGATATGCCCCTCATCAAATGAAAGCTTGGCAGCTTCAAGGATCCTGGAACCTTTGATTGAATAGCAGGTTGGATTTAGCTTTGAAGGGAAATTCTCAATCAGTGACTTTCTGGAAACGGGTTTAATTAGGGCATTTTCAGAAATGCCAGCATGGATGATGGCCAAATCACCGCCAAATTTCTTTTTTAGGCAATCGCAGATGAAATTTGTCAATTCACTTTCCCTTAAAGGATCAAATTGAAGATTGTCAATTGTTTCAATTTCCTTTGACAAGAGCTTCTGAGCGTATCTTTCCTTTTCCTCTAGAAGCTTATCAAAATCTTCATCAAGACAGTCATTTAACTTTATCTGTTCACTTGATACTTCACTAATGCCATTATCATCAATTTCCAGGGTAATTATTCCTAAATATTCACCTTTGCCTGACTGGCTATAGCCTTTCTGACTGACAGTTTCGTGACTATGGCCGCCAAGAATCAGATCAGGTTTCCTTAATTCCCTAAAAACATAGCCATCACATTTCTGACCAGAATGGGAGAGAATGATGGAATAGTCATATTGTCCCTCCAACTTATTGAATTCAGCGGCCAGGAGCTCTTCGGGCTTATTGAACATGAGGTTGCCCATCATTGAAAAGACATTATAGCCGCTATCAACTAATTTGGCATTATAGAAAGGAGATAGGCCAATGATCAAAAATCTTTTGCCTGACCTTTCAATTATCATCGATGATTTGATATTAGGCAGCTTATGTCCGTCATTATCGGTCAGGTTGATGGATAATAGTGGAAGCTTTTCGGCAAGTTTGCAAAGTGCGTCGTAAGACAAATCGACTTCCCCATTGCCAATGGCCATTGCCGCTAAGGGGATGTCTGTAAAGAGGTCGGCTGCACTTAAGCCCTTGTCGGCTTGGATGATGAGGTCTTTGAGGTCATAGAAGTCACCACTATCAAGATAGATGTCATTTTCCTTCATATGTTCCTTTAGATAGTTTTTAACATTTTTCAGGAATTGGTAGTTGGCGTGAATGTCATTGGTGTGATAAATCTTCATCTGCATAAAGCTTGCCTCCAATGCCTCAATTATATAAAAAAAGCCACTTCAGAAGAAGTGGCAGCGGTTCTTATCCTTTATAGCCAACAAACTTGTTAGAGCCACGATTAAGGGCTTTGACAAGAATTGGTACCAGTATAACACAGACAATAAGAGTTGCCAGATTGTACCAGAGATTATAGCCTAATGAATAAATCCAGGAAGCAGCTGAACCAGCATAAGTTGTTTCTGGGAACCAGAAGTAGACACCAGCCAATGTGTGGATGAAATACTTGAGGACCATTGTTACTGTTACACCAGTGAAGACATTGGAAACCTTTGATACCTTTGGAAAAGCAGCAGCGAAGCCACAGACAATTGCTGGACCAATGTAGTCAAGAATGTACTGGATTGGTGTCAGATACCATCTGTTCTGACCCATCATGAAGCCAACTAACCACCATAATAGACCAGTGATGATGCCGTTTTTCCAACCTAAATGGTAAGAAGCCATGAAGACAGAGATCAATGCAAGATTGATGTTTCCACCTTGTGGCATTTGCAGGAAGGGAATCAGTTCACTGACATAGTCAAGGACGACAGCCAAAGCAACATACATGGCGATGAAGATTAATGTTCTAGTTTTCCTGTTCATAAAAAAACACCTCCGATAAACCGCAGGCGTAGGATTGGTATTGAACTCCCTACGCTAGCATTAACTAGATCAGGTGATAAGGGTAATTCTCAGCATTAATATGCACCCCTGTTCACTTTTCCTATTATATACTAAAGATGTGAAAAATCTATACATTGTTTGTGGAATGAAATGTGAATTGCCCGAACTGGAAGGTGATGTTATCGGGGTTGACCGAGGCGCCTATTATCTTTCGATAAAGGGCATTAGGATGAAAGCAGCACTTGGTGATTTTGATTCCATTAATAAGAAGGAGAGGGAGCTGATTGACCAATATGCCGAAGAGATCATTGCCTATAATCCCATCAAGGATGAAACAGATCTTGAGGCAGCTGTCTCCTATGGAAAAAGAAATGGATATGAAAAGGTTATTGTCTATGGGGCATTAGGGGGCAGACAGGACCATAATTATGTCAATATCCGGCTTCTTTCCCTATGTGGACTTGAGATGGAACTTAGGGATGAGAAACATATCCTGAAAGTCTATCGCAAAGGCCAATATGAAATAAAGAAGAAAGGTTTCAAATATCTATCATTATTTGCCCTTAAGGACAGCAGAATATCAATTGGTGGTGTTTATTATCCACTGGATGATGTCATTTTGAAAACAACCGACATCTATGCCATTTCCAATGAAATTCTAGCTGAAAAGGCAGATCTGATAATTGCTGATGGAGAGGTATTGGTAATCCAAGCCAATGATTAGAAAAGACAGTGTACTGTCTTTTCTTTTAGCACTTGATTATCAATAAAATTAGCACTTACCACTTGAAAGTGCTAATAATTGTTGTAATATATAGTTGTAGGGCGAAAGAAACAACCCTAAGGAGGTTTAAATATATGAAGTACTTACCAAGAAACTATGATTTATTCGACACAATGTTTGACAGCTTCCTGCCAACAAATTCCAACAACATGATGAGAACTGATGTTCATGAAAAGGATGGCTATTATGATCTTGATATTGAATTGCCAGGCTATAAGAAGGAAGATATCGCTATGGAAATCTCTGATGGCTATTTGAACATCAAGGCTACAAGAACCAATAGTGATGAAGAAAAGGATGAACGTGGCAATCTGATCAGACAGGAAAGGTTCTATGGTTCAATTTCCCGTAGCTTCTATGTTGGCGATAATATCAAGGCTGAAGATATCAAGGCTAAATATGAAAACGGCATTCTGAATATCAATCTGCCAAGCCGTGAACAGAAGAGAATTGAAACATCACAAAAGGTTGAGCTCTTATAAGCAATTGAGGTCCAATATATGGACCTCTTTTTTAAAAAAAGGGATGTCAATTGACATCCGATTAATCGATTATTCTGATTGATTCAATGACTGGACAGTCAATTGGACGATCATTTCTGCCAGTCTTGACACTTGCTAGCTGATCAAGGACATCGTAGCCATCAGTCAGTTTGCCAAAAGCAGCGTATTGGCCATCAAGATATTTGGCATCAGCGTGGCAGATGAAGAATTGGGAAGAGGCCGAATTTGGATTCATGGCACGAGCCATGGAGATAACACCTCTTTCATGGGATAGGTTGTTGTAAACGCCATTGCTACGGAATTCACCTTTGATATTGTGCTCTGAACCGCCCATGCCTGTGCCTTCAGGGTCACCACCCTGGATCATGAAGCCCTTGATAATGCGATGGAAGATCAGACCATCATAGAATTTGCTTTCTGCTAAATCAACAAAGTTTTTAACAGTGATAGGGGCAACTTCGGGATAAAGGACACCCTTCATGACACCGCCATCACGCATCTTGATTTCAAAATTGATAGTTTCCATTTTTCTACTCCTTGAAATCAATTATAGATTAATCACAGGTAAAAATCATCTTTCAACTAATGGTGATGCTTGCAGCCGTTGTACAATAATGATGATGAAAAAGTATCTGCTTGCATTGATAATAACCCTTCTTTCCATTTTGGTTATGCCATATCATCTTAATGCTTTGGATGATGAAGGCATTGTCATCAAGGGTCTTGTTGAAAAGACCTATTATTCAGGAAAGCCTATTACTCTTAATCTGGAATTATATGATCATGATCAAAAGCTTGTTTTGAACAAAGACTATAGCCTTTCCTATAAGAACAATACCAAGGTTGGACAGGCAACAGTCACCATTAAAGGCAAGGGCAATTATAGTGGGACAATTGTCAAGACTTTTGAAATAGCAAATGTCAACGATGAAGGTGCTATTGCCCTATCAGCCAAAAAGAATCCCATAGTTTTGGAATACGACAGCATCATTTATTCCGGTTTATCCAATAAGCCTAATGTTGAAGTCAAAGACAAAGAAGGCAATCCATTAGTTGAAGGAAGAGACTATATCCTGACTTTTGGAGCTAATACCGATGCAGGAAGCGGGACAGTCAATATCATTGGCATCAATGGCTATCAGGGAGTCATAGTGAAGAAATTCAAGATCTTAGCTTTTCCCATTGCTGAAGCTGTTGTCAGCGGCTCACTTGAACTTGAATATCATAAGACAATGAAGATTAGCGATCTTGATATTGTGGCCAATGGGAAAAAGCTTGTGATAAATGCCGATTATAAGACTTCAATCAAAGGCCAGATGATCAAGATTACAGGCATTAACAACTATACTGGCAGCTATTATCTTCCAATTACTATCAGAAACTGTGATATTTCGACACTGGAAATCGTTGAAAATGATGTCATCTATAAATCAAGAGCCAACAACTTCAGGACGGGCCTGATTATCAATGATAATGGCAGGAAGCTTAGTCCAAAGACTGATTATGAAAATGTCATCTATACCTATGGGGAAGATACGGAGGTCATCAATCATCTTAGTTCCAAGAACAAAGTTGTAATTACACGCCTAAAAGGTGAAACGGTATCCAGCAAGGATCAGGTACCTGTTGGCACTCTTATCAATGTCAAGGCTTCAGGCAAAGGCAAATATGAAGGCATTATTGAAGGGGAATACCGTGTTGTTGAAAAAACCATAGCCAAGACAAAGGCGACAGTAGCGTCATTTTGCTATACAGGTGAAGAAATCAGGCCTGATAAGTCAGCTATTGTCCTGATGGATGGCAAATATCAGCTTAATGATAGCCAATATGAAATTATTTCCTATGCCAATAATCTGCAGACAGGCAAAGGCCAGCTGACAATCAGAGGCTTAGGTGAGTATGGTGGCCGCAAGACTATCAGCTTCACTATCGAAAAGAAGGCTTTTGCTTTGGAAAGAATCGACTTCCTTGAATGCAATATCAGAAGCTATGTGGGCGATGTTTTTCCATCTGAGCGCATCATCAATGATGGCATCATCTATCAAAAAGAAGAAGCCTATAGCCCTACGGTGGAAATTGGTCTTGTCATATACCAAAGTGCAAATGAGGGAAGCCTTCCTTATGGTTCACTGGTAACTGTCTATGTATCAAAGGGTGATGAGCCAAAAGCGGATCTATTATCGCTTGATGATTATCAGTCATTCTGTGCAAAGGAAAGTGCAAATGAAACTAGGGATGCCCTTCTAAAAGTGATGTCGGCTTTTTCTGATATCAGTTTTTTCTATGAAGATTCGGAATTTGCCATTGGCAGTATCATTTCCATCAGTGTTGATGGTGATTTTAACTATGAACCAGGGAAATACTACTGTTCAGTGCCAATTGTCATCACAATCACCGATAAGACCGCTGAATAGGGGTATATAATATTGTTATGAAAAAGGCTAATAATAATCTAAGAAAGTATCTGGTCTTAATATGCCTTGCGATTTCTGTGGCTGCAATCTTTATCTTTGCCAGCACGCTATTCAGAAGAACAACTAATCAGGAATTTGAAGAGCGCATCAAGGACAAATGCAACGAATCAGCCCAGGTTCTGGCACGTTCATTAAGCAAAAAACAGGAAACCTTGGATTCCATAGCCTATATTTTTGGGCGCCAGCATGATTCAGACAGCATTAATCTGGAATTGCTTGATGGCATAGAAAGAGCCAGCGGTTTTGATTATGTCCGCTTTGTTGATGACCAGGGCAACGACCATACTGCTGATGGTGAAGTGGCTGATGTCTCAGACCGTGATTATGTCAAAGATGGTTTAAGTGGCAATAAGGGCATTACTGATGTCTTGATTTCCAGAGTCAATGGTGAGCGGATTGTTGGCTTCTATACACCAATCTATGACCGGAATGAAGATATCTGTGGAGTCATGGTTGGTTTCATGAATGAGAAAAGAGTTGTTGAAGCAGTCGCTTCAGATATTGATGGTACAAGGATAGAGACATTCATACTCGACCATAATGGCAAGATCATTGACTACTATGGCAATGAATCAATTGATATTGACAATGATGAGACAATAAAGGCATTGCTAGCTCCCAATTATGATGAGATTCTGTTGGCCTTAAGCAATAATGATAGCTATTTCTTTATCTGCTCGGAAGATTCCGACTATCTAAATGGCTGCAGTTATCCAGTAGAAGGCACTGACTGGTCAATTGTCCAGCTGATGCCTAGATCGATTCCTCAGAGGACCATCAGTGAGATAGAGAAGAATGAATCCCTGATACTTGTACTCTTTGTCTTGTCTTTCATGATCTTTGGTTCTGCATATCTAGGCATTTTGAAGCAGGAAAGAAATTACCAGGCCGAAGAAGAAGGCCATAATCGGATCAATGCCCTTTTAAGAAGTTCGGCTGGTGACTATGTGGCTTTGATTGTTGTTGATCTTGAAACTGAACAGGAAGAGCGTTTCCAGCTGGATGATACGCCTAAGCTAGGTGACTGGTCTCATGGCAATAATGACTATCATTATTGCATTAGAGAATATGCCAATGAATATGTCGTTGATGAAGACTACGACCGCTTCATTTCCTGCACTACTTTGCCAGTATTGAAAGACTATCTCAAGAATCATGACAGCTATCTGATTGAATATGATGTAAGGCTTCATGATGGCATCCATCATTTCCTTGGCAAATTCTCCATTGCTGAACTGCAGAACAATCAGCCTAGCCTTCTTATCAGCATTTGTGATATTACCAATATCCATGAGGAAAAAAGAGCCAGGGAAACGGAAATTGAACTGATAGCTACAGCCGCAAGCACTGTTTACCAGTTCATCATGGAGGAAAACCTGACAACTGACGAAGCCACCATTATTCACAACTCCGGTCATATCAAGTTGAGTACACTGACCAAGGCTACAATAGCGGAAGTCAATGAAGATGGTGCCAGTACTATTCCAACCGCTAAGGAAAGGGAGGAATTCTTCCGGCATTTCTCAAGAGAAAATCTGCTCAAAGCTTATGAAAACGGTGACACTGAACTTGAATACCGTTTCCGTCAGAAAGATGAACTTGGCAATATCCACTGGATGAAATCCTATAACATCATTAGGGAAAATGATTTCGGAGATGTCATCTGCATTTCCTTGACCAAATCAATCGATGAAGATATTGCCAGAGAAGAAGAACTATCAAGAGCCAAAGAAGCTGCCGATGCGGCTAATAAGGCCAAATCAACCTTCCTTTTCAATATGTCCCATGATATCAGAACACCGATGAATGCCATTATTGGCTTTGCCAATCTGGCAATCAGACATAAGGACAATAACGAAAAGCTCGATCATTACCTTGGAAATATTCTTAAATCATCAAACAATCTGCTTGATCTCATCAATAATGTTCTGGATATGGCCAGAATTGAAGCCGGCAAGGATTCCTTGGCATTTCAAAATGTCAATGTGGATGATTTCATTGATGATATTATGGTCACTTTTGAAGAAGTGGCGAGGGAAAAGGGTATCGAAATCAGAGTGGACCTTGATATCAGACATCATAACGTCATTACTGATGCCCTGAAGGTAAGGCAGATTTATCTCAATGTCTTATCCAATGCCGTCAAATATACAAATAATGGCGGGCATATTAACATCAAGCTAGTGGAAAATGATCTTGGTGATGATGGCTTAAGCATTACAACATCCATCTGTGATGATGGTGTAGGCATGAGTGAAGAATTCCTGCCACATATCTTTGATGTCTTTGAAAGAGAAAGAAATACCACTTATTCCAATGTCATTGGTTCAGGCTTAGGGATGGGCATCGTCAAGAAAATGATTGATCTGCTTAATGGCAAGATTGAAGTCAAATCTGAGCTAGGTGCAGGAACTGAAGTCATCTTTGAAATCAAAGTCCGGCCAACAGAGGACTCCTTAGCTAATGATAGTGATGTTCAGGATATCGATTATGAACTATTCAAAGGCAAGAGAATCCTCTTGACAGAAGACAATGACTTCAATGCTGAAATAGCCAACGATCTGCTTGTCGAGGCTGGCTTTGTGGTTGAAAGGGCGGTTGATGGTGTTGAAGCCGTCAAGATGGCTAAGGAATATCAATATGATGTCATCATCATGGATATCCAAATGCCTAATATGAATGGCTATGAAGCTGTCAAGATAATCAGGACTTTGGATGAGCATAATGCCAAGGTACCGATCATAGCTATGACTGCCAATGCTTTCAGAATTGACAGAATCAATGCCAAGAAGGCCGGTATGGATGGACATCTCTCCAAGCCTCTTGATGCAGCACTGCTGCTTTTGAAGCTGCAGAAGCTGCTGACTGATAACAAAGAAGCAGCTGGTTCATAATAGATCGATGATAAGCTGACACAAGCAGTGGATCTATGATCTGCTGCTTTTTAATTGGGAAACGGCATGATCATGTGCCAAATGGTCATTTATTATCTATCGCCGTATTTGGTTCTAGCCGACTCTATAAACTTAAAACGATTTTACAATGCCAATGGTTCATGTTAAGGTTTGTTTAAAGAACTGCATATTTTAAAGTTGATTGGAAGTGAAGAATAATCAAAATCAATGAGCAGATATGCAGTATGGAAAAAGGCTATCAAGCGCTATGATAAAAAAGGCTTTGTGGATGTTAATATGGTAAATGCCAAAAGATTTATATCGAAGAGCTTTGCTGTTAAGGAAATGATTGAATTAATGAAGAAGCGGTTGTTATAAGGAGTAAAAGATGAACGTTTATGATTTTGATGGCACCATCTTTGAGGGTGATAGTACGGTAAAGTTCATGTGCTATCTCTATAAGAAGCGATTATCACTTAAATACTTATTTAAAAGTGCAGCATATGGTCTTGGCTATTTGTTGAAGATTGTCAATTTGGAGAAGATGAAGGAGGCCTTCTTCTCATATTGGTCAGAGTTTGACAATATTGAGGAGCTGGTTGAAGACTATTGGGACCAGAATGAAAAAGGCATCAAGGATTTCTATAAAAAGCAAATGAAAGATGATGACCTGATCATCTCTGCTTCACCTGATCTGATTATTGGTCCAATCTGCAAAAGGCTTAATGTTGCTTATATGGCATCACCTAATGATCATAAGACAGGCAAATTCCATGGACACAATTGTGTTGGTGAAGAAAAGGTCAGAAGATTCCATGAAGCCTATCCTGATGGAATCATTGAAGAATTCTATTCTGATTCATTCAATGATACACCTCTTGCTAAAATAGCCAAGAAGGCCTATATGGTTAAAGGATTGAAGATTGAGGAGTGGAAGTTCAAATAATGATCAAGGCAGTGATTTTTGATATGGATGGTCTGATGTTTGATACAGAAAGACTATTCATCAATGGCTTTCGCAAGCTCTTGGATGATGCTAAGATCAAAGCTGATGATTCTGTCATCTATTCTTTGGTGGGAAGGGATTCCAAATATGTTGATGAACTGGAAAAGGACTATCCCGGCATCAAGGAAGCAATGGCAATCTACAATCGTGATAAGATCAGGATATTCCTGGAAAACTTTAAAGAAGAAGGTGCTGCCAATAAGAAAGGCTTAAGGGAGCTGATTGAATATCTTGATGATCATTCCCTTCCCTATGGCATTGCTTCCTCATCATATATGAAACATATTCTCTTCTTTCTTAGCAAAGCGGGCTTTGAAATAAGACCCCAGGCCATCGTTTCTTCAAAGGATGGCTATCCTTCAAAGCCAGAACCCGGCATCTTTTTAGCTACAGCTTTGAAGCTTGAAACAAAGCCGGAAGAATGTCTGGTTCTGGAAGATTCCAAAAATGGCATTATCGCTGCAGCCAGGGCCAAGATGGATCACATCTATATCCCTGACATGATTACTCCTGACAATGAGATGAAGAGATATCTGAAGAATACCTGTTCAAGTCTTCTGGATGTCATTGAATATATTGAGGAAACAAATAGGAAGAACCCTTAGGGGTTTCTTTCTTTCGAAAAGAGCTATAATAGATGGGTATTAAGGAGAAGTTTATGGTCAAAGTATTGAAAATGGATTTTCCTGGTGTAAATGGTTGGGAAAAGCGCAAGACCTATATCTATTTGCCTAAAAGCTATGGCAAAAGTGATAAGCGTTATCCGGTCCTTTATATGTTTGATGGACATAATGTCTTCTTTGATTCCCATGCAACTTATGGCAAAAGCTGGGGTTTGAAGCAATATCTTGATAAAAAGCGCATTGATCTGCTGGTGGTGGCAGTTGAATGCAATCACGGTCATGACAACGAAAGAATGTATGAGTACTGCCCTTTCCCCTTTGTCTCAAGCTTTCAAAGTGACAGGGGCTATGAGCCATGTGCTGATACAACCCTTGACTGGTATGCAAATGTCCTTAAGCCTTATGTTGATAAGCACTATCAGACAAATCCTGATCGGGAACATACCTTCCTTGGCGGTTCTTCAATGGGTGGGCTTATGGCTAGCTATGGACTGGTTCTTTACAATGACATCTATTCCAAGGCCATGGCCATGTCACCTGCCTATTATGTCTGCAAGAACTATTCCTATGATTTCTATAAGAACCTTGGCCCTTTGTTGCCAAGTGAAATGTATACCGACTACGGAACCAATGATATCAAGCCTAAGGCTTCGATTCGCCTCTTCCACCAGGTCAATCGTTTCCTGGAAAGAAGGAATGTGGCAATAACAGAAAGAGTCATTCTGAATGGTGACCATAGTGAAGCCAATTGGGAAAAGCAATTGCCAATTGCCATTTCAGCCTTAATGTACAATCTTGACTAGGGATGCACTCTGCATCCTTTTTTCTTTGCCTATTATGCTGTAATACTGGCATTTATCCACATGCTGCAGATAAAAAATAACAAATATGAAATAATAACAATATTGCTATATCATTATTTGAAAATAAGTAGTACAATTTAGTTGATGAACAAATGTATTGTTTGATTATTTGCGGGATTTGAATACGCAAATACAGCAGCACAAGGAGGAAACAATATGAAAAGGCGTCTCTTATCGATAATCTTTGCAATCTGCTTGGCGGTATCTTTGATTCCTGCCAGAGCATTGGCAGAAGAAGGCGAGACAGCAGCAGAAACAGAAAGCGTTGTGGAAACAGTCGAATGCTTGGAAGAAGAACATCCTGAAGATGCAGCAGATGAAAAAGAGGGAACAGAAACAATCGTTTTGGAAAACACGGAAGAACCTTCAGTTGAAGAAACTGTTATCGTGGAAGATGAGGAAATCTCAGAAGAAGCTGAAGCAGTTGAAGAAACAGCTGTTGCTGGTACTGTGCTTAATGCCTTATCGGATAATGAAGAGGAAGAAATCGGTACAGAAGAAGTCTTAAGTGAAGAAACCAGCGAAAATGCAGTTGCAGTCATTGGCGAAGAGAAATATGAAACACTTAATGAAGCAGTTGTAGCAGCGGCTGATGGTGTCTATACAGAAATCAAATTGCTTAAGAATGCCGTTGGTGGCATTAAGGTTCCAGCTGGCAAGAATATTGATCTAAATCTGAATGGCTTTGAAATTGATGTTCAGCAGGCAGTGGGATCAACAGGCACTGAAGCCAATGGTCTGCAACTGTTGAAGGGCAGCGCTATTACTATCAGAAATGGTGTAATCAAGGCCAGTACCCCAGAAGTCAAGATCATGATCAAGAATTATGCAAATCTGACATTGGATAATGTTGATATCAGAGGTTCAGTCAATAACTGTGGACAGCTTGTGGTTGGCGGTGCAAATACCCGGATTGCAGTTGATTCAGGCTGGGCAATCTGCACAGGCAACTATGCCAAGGGTGATGTCATTACAACTGTGATCAATGATGGCAATATTACAAGCGTTGCCATTGAAACGCCTTTATGGGAAACAGGCGGTGCAACTGTCAATGAATCAGTTACTTCGACCATCAATGGTGGCACTATTGGAAGAATTGGCACTTATGACTGGCGTGCTGAATATGGTGGCAGCTATTTGAATGCCCCATTGTTGGAAAATTGGAAGTTTATTGTTAATGGTGGTTCAATAGGCATTGTTGATTTTGCGGCTAAAGTTGGGAATGCCTATTATTCAGCATTTGCCGATGCAATGGATAAGGCAAACAGCGGCCAGACTGTTGAAATATTAAAAGATGCTGACCTTGGTGGCAACATCCTCACTCTTGATAAGGCCATTACTATTGATGGTGGCAATGCTAAGCATAGTATCACAAGCACTGCTCTGAATGTCATTCGTGTCCTTTCGGCAGGTGGTTCATTGGCAGGAACAGTGAAACTGGCTAACCTCAGGATCAATGCGACAAATTCAGGCATGAATGGCCGTGCTATTGGCTTGGGCAGTGCTAGTCCGATTACCGGCCTGGATCTTGTAATTGAAAACTGTGAAATCAGGACAACCCAGAGAGGCATTACTGTTAATCCTGATAACAATAGTGGCATCAGCCTGACAGTCAGCAATTCTACTATTTCCCTGACAAATGGCTTAACAAACTACAATGAACAGGTCCATGCGACCAGCAATTACAACAATAGCCGTGGCATCTCCTTATGGCAGATGGGCAGTTCTACTGTCAATATCATCAATTCCACCGTTCAGGGTTTCTACTATGGCATCAATAATGCCGGTGGTGTAGCTGATGCAATGAAAGTAACCATCACTGGCAGCAGTATCAAAGGCCGTGCTGGCATTAATGACCATACAAGCGGAACTACCTGGATTTTGAATAATTCCCAGGTTCATGGCATCAACAACTTTGCCGGATCACAGGAAGCTTTCGCTAATCTTGTTATCACTGGTGGCAATAATACAGTCTCTATTACTGATTGTGCATTTACAACCTTCTTTAATGAAAATGGCAGAAACAACCCTAATGCTCTGCAGTCCCTTGTATCTGATCGTGGTGCAGGCAACAGCATTGATGCCTATGGCAATACAACCTATCAGATCTATGATCTATCAAAGGGTGGCACTGACTATAATCCAACAGCCTTTGCCAAGAAGTATGAATGTGTCGATGCTGGCTTAGGCAATGGCACATACAGGATTCTCATCCATAAGGCTGTTCTTGTAGAGGAAGTAGCACCAACCTGTGTTGATGAAGGAATGAAAGCCCATTATGAATGTGCATCATGTGGAAGACTCTATATTGATGAAGCAGGTACGGAAGAATATCTTGTCGATGCGAAGGATCTGCTGATCCCAATTAGCGAAATCCATACTCCTGGTGACTGGAAGGTGGAAGTAGCACCAACTTGTGCAAGAAAGGGTGCTGAAGTACTTCTTTGCAAGCATTGTGAGAAGGTACTTGATACTAGGGAAGTAAAGGCAACTGGTCTTCACACAGCAGGTGATTGGACTACAGAAAAGAATGCTACTTGCACTGAAGATGGTCTGGAAGAGCGTTTCTGCATCCATTGTGGCAAAGTCCTTGAATCAAGAGCCATCAAAGCCTTAGGCCATAAGCATAATGATGAAGGTGTTTGCAGCATCTGTGGCCATCTTGATATTGCCAAGACTGAGGAACCCGAAACATCAGTTACACCTGAACCTGCACCAAATGCCAAGCCAACAGAAGCTGACACCAGCGTTGTTGAAGTTGAAGTGAAGGAAGAAATCGTTGAAATAGTCAAGAATGAAGTAGTGGTAAATGAAGGTGAGGCAGAAATCAAGGAAGAAGTCATCACCAGTATCGTTGAATCTACGATGGAAGGCGAAGCAATCGTCCTGCCAGTAGCCAGCAAGGAAGAAGAAATCAATACAGTTGTTCTTCCAGAAGAGACTTTGGAAGCAATCGCCACTAAGGAAGCTGATGTCATCATTCAGCTAAGCGATGCGACAATCAAGCTTGATAGTGAAGCTATTGCGGCTGTCAAGGAACAGGCTGAAGGCAAGAAGATTGAAATCCGTGCTATCAAGATTGATGCAGTAAACCTGTCAGATACTCAGAAGTCAGCAATTTCCGATCTGGATACAGTGGTTATTGTGACAGCTCAGATCTTTGCGGATGGCAAATATATCGGTAACTTCAACGGTGGCAGAGCGACAATCGTGTTGCCACTGGAAATTGAAGAAGGAAGATCACCTGAAGACTATAAGGTCTACTATGTAGCAGAGGATGGAAATCTGGAGCTAGTAGCAGCAGAATATGTCAATGGTCATATGGTCTTTACAACAGGTCACTTCTCTGATTATGCAATTGTCTATGAAGCATCAGCACCAGTATCCAGTGATGCAATGGCTTCTCCAGCAGCTCCAGCTGAAGAAACAGCTTCATTCCCAATCATTCCAACAGTGGTTGTGGCAGTTGTGGCTCTATGTGGCATTGCCCTAGTCATGAAGAAAAAGCAGACTGCTTAATCGATAATAGCAAATAAAATGAAAAAGATGCGCTTCCCCTTTGCGCATCTTTTTTCCAAAAGCCCATTTGCTGTTAAGGATGATTGATGGAAGATTATTTCCCATGCAAAAAAGAGAAGAAAAAGCCACCTGGGTGGCTTAATTGTTTTGGTAGTTCTTTTCAATTTCTGATAGTGACTTCTTGAAATATGGATAGAGTCTTTGATCAAAGTGGCTATTGCTTACACTGTCCATATAATCAGCTGCTTCCTTGAAAGAATAAGGATTCTTATAAGGTCTTTTGGAAACCAGGGCATCATAGACATCGGCCATAGCCACAATTCTTGCTTCAAGTGGAATGTCTTCGCCTTTCAGACCAAAAGGATAGCCGCTGCCATCGAATTTTTCATGATGATAGAGGGCAATGTTGAGGGCAATCTGATAGAGGTCATTGGGCATGATATCGGAAAAGACAGTTCTGATGATATCAGCGCTCTTTAATGGATGGGTTTTGATGATATCGTATTCTTCTTTGGTCAAAGGGCCTGGCTTATTTAGGATATCATCAGAAATGGCAATCTTGCCTAGGTCATGGGTTGGTGCAACTTTCAGGATCATTTCTGCATATTTTTCATCAATTGGGCTGTTTTCATCTTCAACCATCCTGTTTAGGATGATTTCCAAAATATCAACTGTTCTGCGGACATGCGAACCGGTAGTTGCATCACGGGATTCAATGATATCTGATAATGATGATAACATGCGTTCCTTCATCTTTGTTTCCCAATCCAATTGCTCGTTGATTCTGCTTGATAGTTCAGCTGCTTCAATCTGGGAATCAAGGGAATCCCTGTTGTTTTTGGTAAGTGCTATTGTTAAGATGCCAATGCCACCAACGATGATGGCTGATGGAATTGATAGATATTGGATGATTCTTGTGAGCTTCCCTAATTCAGTCAAGGCAGCGGGTGCCACTTTGACTACATCAAGACCAAAGACTGATTCAATGAAGCCCAACTGGAATTTATAGCTGAAAGAGCCAAGATAATAGGAAAAGATTGGCCCAATCAGAGCAATGAGCATTGATAAGATGATAGTTACGATAGTAATTCTCTTTGAAGAATATTGTGTTGAAATGATGATGGGAACCAATAGCCCTAATGTTGCATAGATATTCAGAAGGACATAGATGATGAAAATCATCAGAAGGCAAATTCCCATGATGATATATTTGGTTTTTGGATTATCAATCAGCTTTTTCTTGCCAATCAAATAGATGATAAGATAGCAGACAATGCTCGCAATGGCAGAAACGCATATAAAAATATGATTGACTTCAACAAGTCCAAGCAGATTGAAAACGATGAAAATCAGAAGAAGACCAACAATCGTAATGAGTGCTGCAATATTGTATCGATTTGGTCTTTCATCCAGATGTTTGCGGATAATCTCTTCTTTGGAATTTACGACCATACATAAGTATTATAGCATTTGTCATTTGCTTGTGAAATAAATATAAAAGTTCACTTTTAGTTGCAATCGTTTTATAATTAATTTGCTTAGCAAACATTTATTGAGGTTTTTTAATAATGGAAAAAATATTAGTTGAAGTATCTGCCCGCCATGTTCATTTGACTCAGGAAGTAATTGATGCCGTTTTTGGTGAAGGCCATCAGTTGACACCTAAGAAATATCTATCACAGCCAGGCCTCTATGCCGCTGAGGAAAAGGTCACCGTTGTCGGTCCTAAAGGTTCATTCAAGATGTCAGTTCTTGGTCCAGCCAGAAAATACAATCAGATTGAAATCTCCCAGACTGATACTAGAACATTGGGTGTTGAAGCACCTTTAAGGGAATCGGGTTTCGTTGATGGTTCAGCACCATGCAAGATCATTGGTCCTTGTGGTGAAGTCGAACTGAATGAAGGTGTCATTGTTACCAAGAGACATATTCATATGTCCACTGATGATGCCAAGAACTACAATGTTGAAGATGGTGAAGTAGTATGTGTCAAGATCAAGACAGTTGGCCGTTCATTGATTTTTGATGATGTTGTCATCAGAGTATCCAAGGATTATGCTTTAGCTATGCATCTTGATACAGATGAAGCCAATGCTGCCATGATCAAAGGCAGTGCTTATGGTACTTTGATCAAACATGCTGACTAGGCATTATTCTTGAATACCAGGCAATAATCTAGGATAATTTTACTAGGAGGTAAGCTATGAAAGTAGTCAATAAGAATGAATTTGAAACCATCACTAGGAATGGTTATGCATTAGTAGATTTCTATGCTGACTGGTGTGGTCCTTGTCGTGCATTAGGACCAGTTCTGGAGGAATTGTCCAAGGAATATCCAAATGTCAGCTTCATCAAAGTCAATGTCGATGAAGAAGAGGAATTGGCAATGCGCTATCGCATCATGTCCATCCCTGCTGTCTTTATCCTCAAGGATGGAGAAGTGGTAGAGAGTGTGGTTGGCGCCCGCCCAAAGGACGCAATGAAAGCTGTCATTGACAGTGCATTAAGAAAATAATCAAAGAGGGCAATATCAAGCCCTCTTTCTAATTGAACATATGAGAGATAAGAACACGTTGAACATGATTGAAGGATCTTTAGCCCCTAAGATTCTCTTATTTGCTTTGCCGCTGATGTTGTCATCCATCCTTCAGCTGCTTTTTAATGCTGTCGATATTATTGTAGTAGGGAAGTTTGCTGGTGACGCGTCTCTGGCTGCTGTTTCATCAACAGGTTCACTAGTTAATCTGATGGTTTCCCTTTTCATTGGTTTAAGTGTTGGCACTAATGTCATTACTGCCAAATATCTTGGGGCTCATCAGGAAGACAAAGTTGAAAATGTGGTGCATACATCAATAGCCATTGGCGTCTATTTTGGTGCTATTATGGGTGTCATCTGTTCACTGTTAGCCAAGAAGTTTCTGATTCTGATGGATTCGCCTCTTGATGTCATTGACCTGTCAGCCCTTTACTTAGGCATCTATTTTTTAGGAACGCCAGGCAATCTTGTCTATAACTACGGCTCTGCTCTTTTAAGATCAAAGGGCGATACCAAAAGGCCTCTATACTATCTGTTAGTAGCTGGTATTGTCAACCTCCTGCTTAATCTTTTTACAGTCATCGTCCTGGGGATGGATGTAGCAGGCGTTGCCATAGCGACAATCGCTTCCCAATACATCTCGGCTTTTCTGGTTGTCATGGCCCTGGTCAAGGATGAAGGGGCATTGCATTTGAATATCAAGGGACTGCGTATTGAAAAGGAAAGCTTCATTGAAATCATCAAGGTCGGGCTTCCCTGCGGTCTTCAGTCCTGCCTGTTTTCCTTCTCCAATGCCTTGATTCAATCAAGCATCAATTCCTTTGGCAAGGAAGTCATGGCCGGCAATGGTGCTGCCAGTTCCATTGAAAACTTTGTCTATGTTTCCATGAATGCCTTCTATCAGGCCAATCAGACCTTTGTTGGCCAGAATCTGGGAGCCAGAAAATATGAACGCATTGTCAAGTCCAACATCATATCTCTCATCTATGTTACAGTTGTCGGCTTGCTATTAGGCTATGGGGTCTATTATTTAGCAGGTGATCTTCTTTATATCTATACTGATTCACCTAGTGTTGTCGCTGCGGGAATTAGCCGTATGGCCATCATCTGCAAGACCTATTATCTCTGTGGCATCATGGATGTCCTGTGTGGTGGTTTACGAGGTGTGGGCTATTCCCTTATTCCAATGATTTCTTCGCTGGTGGGGGCTTGTGGTCTTAGAATCATCTGGATTGCCTATATCTTCAAGGCTTTTCCAACCACTGATACAATCTACTATTCCTATCCACTTAGCTGGATTATTGTCATCATTGCCCACCTATTTACGTTCCTTGCCATTAAGGGCAAAATCCAAAAACAGTGTGTGCTATAATTTACTTATTATTTAATGGAGTACAGCGTATGAATAAAGAGCTTTTGAAACTAATGGAAAAGAATGCCAAGCTCAGTGTCTGCGATCTGGCAGCCCTTCTTGGCAAAGATGAAAATGAAGTATCGTCAGCAATCACTGAACTTGAAGAAAAGAATATCATTGCTGGCTATCATACAGTCATCAACTGGGATAATGCGGATGCCGATGTCTGCAAGGCAGTCATTACTGTTCATGCAACACCGGAAAGGGATAGCGGCTATGACCATATTGCCTCACTCATTGCCAATTATCCGGAAGTTGACTCCCTTTATCTGATTTCCGGCTCGACAGAATTCCTTTTGATCATCAATGGATCAACGATGAAGGAAGTGGCTAACTTTGTTGCTCATAAGCTCGCACCAATCGATGGCGTTCACTCAACCGAAACCATGTTCATCCTCAAGGAATACAAGCTCTCCGGTGAAATCATGAATCGCAAGTCCAGCAGTACAGAAAGGCTGATTGTCACACCATGATTTTCGATGAAGACATCAATAGAATAATCAAGGACATCAAGCCTTCGGGCATCAGAAAGTTCTTTGATATTGCAACATCAAGAAAGGGTGTTGTCTCTTTGGGTGTTGGTGAACCGGATTTCATTACACCTTGGCATATCAGGGAAGCAGCCATCTATGCCATTGAGAATGGCAAGACCTTCTATACAGCCAATAAAGGTCTGCCTAAATTGCGAAAGGCAATCTGTGATTATTACCAAAGGCGGTTCAATGCTTCTTTTGATCCCGATAATGAATGCATCGTAACAGTAGGTGGCTCAGAAGCCATTGACATCATCTTAAGAACCATTATCAATGATGGCGATGAAGTCATTCTTCCTTCACCTTCCTATGTGGCCTATGATGCCATTATCAAGATGGCAGGTGGCAAAGTTGTAAGTCTTCCCTTATGCAAGGAAGATGAATTCAAGGTCAAACCCGAAATCCTTGAAAGCCTCATTACTCCGAAGACCAAGGCTATCATTTTGAACTATCCTGCCAATCCAACTGGCGGTATCATGAGCCATGAGGATTATGAAAGAATTGTCCCTATTCTAAGCAAGCATCGGATCTATGCCATTACGGATGAAATCTATGCTGAACTGACTTATGGCAGGAAACATTGCACTATAGCTGAATTTGAAGAGATCAAAGACCATGTTATTGTCATCAATGGCTTCTCCAAAGCCTATTCCATGACGGGTTATCGTATTGGCTATATCCTGGCTCCTAAGGAATTGATTGACATGATGAATAAGGTTCATCAGTATTGCATTATGTGTGCACCTACCATCTCCCAATTTGCCGCTATTGAAGCAGCTGAGAATGGAGATAAGGATGTTGAAGAGATGAATATCTCCTTTAGACAAAGAAGAAACTATATAGTCAAGGAATTAAACAGAATCGGCTTAAAGACCAATCTGCCAGAAGGGGCCTTCTATGTCTTTCCCTATATTGGAAATACGGGATTAAGCTCTTTGGAGTTCTGCAATCAGCTTTTGGATGCTGAAAACCTGGCATTAGTGCCTGGTGATGCCTTTGGCATTGAGGGAGAGGGCTATGTAAGGATCTCTTATGCCTATTCACTTGATGAAATCAAGGAAGCAATTCGTCGTTTGGAGTCATTTCTTGCAAAATTAGGGAAATGATTATTGTAATTTGTCATATTTTTCTATAATATTTAGTCGTACGTAATATATGTACAGAAATTGACCGCCTATTATGGGCCAAGGCTACACGGACGGCCGGGTCAAATGCCGAAAACTTATCGAAGAGATAAGAACCATGTCTAGTGGGATATGGAAGGTAAGTGATTACCTTATTGATTGAGTTAAAAGCTCAGTTTTGTGAGATGTTTATGAAAACCTTATGAAATGGTCAATAAGAGCGATTTCTGTACAAGAGGACGCGTGGTATCAGACAGGTGTTTTATAAACATGCACCTGTCTTTTGTTTTGTGGGGGAGAAGATATGAAGAAGCTGATTGAATTTCGTAATATTGTCAAAGCCTTTGATAACAATGTCGTTCTTAAGGGCATCAATCTGGACATCTATGAAAATGAATTTGTTACATTGCTAGGACCATCAGGCTGTGGCAAGACCACATTGCTTAGAATTCTTGGTGGCTTTCTTGATAAGGATGATGGCGAAGTCATCTTCAATGGGGAAGAGATTTCCGATGTCCCGGCCTATAAGCGTCCCATCAATACGGTTTTTCAGCGTTATGCCTTATTCCCTCATCTGAATGTCTTTGATAATGTCGCCTTTGGCTTGAAGATCAAGAAGATGCCAAAGGATCTGATTGAACCTAAAGTCAATCGTATGATTTCGCTGGTTGGCCTTGATGGCTTCCAGAAAAGGGATGTCACTATGCTTTCCGGTGGTCAGCAGCAAAGAGTTGCTATCGCCAGAGCTTTGGTCAATGAACCGGATGTTCTCTTGCTTGATGAACCTCTTAGTGCACTTGATGCCAAGTTAAGAAAAGAGATGCAGCGCGAATTGAAGCGTATCCAGCAGGAAGTTGGCATTACCTTTATCTTTGTCACTCATGATCAGGAAGAAGCATTAACCATGTCTGACAAGATTGTAGTCATGAACAAGGGCAATATTGAACAGATTGGCACCCCAACTGATATTTATAATGAACCAGTCAATGCCTATGTCGCCGATTTCATTGGTGAATCAAACATCTTTGATGGTGTCATGAAAGATGATTATCGCTTATCATTTGATGGCAAGGAATATGAATGTCTGGATTATGGTTTCAAGAAGAATGAGGTAGTTGATGTGGTCATCAGACCAGAAGACATTTCCTTAAAGAAGAATGCCAAAGGCAAATTGGCTGGCCAGGTCCTATCAGTTGTCTTCAAAGGTGTCCATTATGAAATCATGGTGGAAACCAAGAAAGGTGCTTCCAAGACCATCAAGCTTCATGTTGTCAAGGACAAGGATGCTGAATCAACGGATGCTTCCATCAAGATGCATGCGACTAACTTCTCCATGGATATTGATGATGTCAAGGATATTACACCACAGCTGTTGATTGAAAGATCAAATGCCCAGGCCTGGGTAACAGAAACCAATGAAGACATTGCCATCAAGGAGGTCATCTATGACATTCCGGAGGAACCAGGACGTTATCCAGTCACTTTCATGGCTGAAGGTGGTCTTGAGTTCTCGGTTGTTGTCTCTGTTGTCAGACCGGCAGTTATCAAGGACAAGGAAGACAACATCGGCATTCAGGCCTTTGATGTCTACAAGTCGGTTGAGGAAATCAGAGAATCCATGGCAATATCTGTAGATTTGATCAAGTGGGCTGATGCCTATGCCTTCAATCTTGATACTAATGAAGAAGTTGATATCGATGATGTGCGCTTTGACTTTGATCCAAACGAAATCGTTGAAGGTGACTATGAAGTAACCTTTGTAACAGAAGGCAAGGTCTTTAAAGTCCATACTACGAAAGCCCAGGAAGAAGGCGATGTCGTCAGTCTGGAATTTAGCAAGGATGCCATTCATGTCATGTCCAAGATGGGGTACTAGCGATGAAGACCTTCTCAAAGATGGCTTGGCCCTATGTGGCCTGGCTTGGTGCCTTTGTTGTCGCACCTATGCTGCTGATACTGCTATATGCCTTTACAAAGGAAGGCAATAGTGTCATCACTTTGCATTTCACCCTTGATAATTTCAAGCGTTTCTTCTCTGATTCCATTTTCCCAACAGTCCTCTGGCGTTCATTGAAGATTGCTTTTATCACTACTGTCATCTGCATTATCATTGGCTATCCAACTGCATATCTGATTGCCCAGATGGATGAAAGGAAACAGGCCTTCATGATTCTGCTGATTACTCTTCCAATGTGGATCAATATGCTGATCAGAACCTATTCCTGGAAGGGCATCCTGTCATATTTTGAACTAAGTTCTTCCATCAAAGTCATGATTGGCATGGTTTATAACTTCTTGCCTTTCATGATTCTGCAGATTCATACGGCATTAAACAAGCTTGACCGCAATCTGATTACAGCGGCGGAAGATCTTGGCTGCAATTCCGTGGAGACTTTCCTGAACGTCACTTTGCCTTTATCAATACCCGGTGTCATCTCAGGCATTACCCTTGTCTTTCTGCCTGCTGTTTCCTCCTTCTTTATTCCCAAGCTTTTAGGAGGAGGCGAATATGTCCTGATTGGCAATCTCATTGAAAACTACTTCATCTCCGTTGGAAACTGGAATTATGGTTCCGCTATTTCACTGATTATGGCTCTGGTCATAATCCTGTCCATGTATGTGACCAAGAAGATTGATCGAAAGGTGGGCAGTGAAGAATGAAAAAGCTTAAAAGCATCTTAAGCAGCGGCTATGTTTGGCTCGTCATGCTGTTCTTCTATTTGCCAATCTTCTATGTCTGCATCTTTTCCTTTAATGAATCAAAGTCATTGACAAGATTTACCGGTTTCTCCTTGCAATGGTATCAGAAGCTCTTTGAGACCCGAACCATTCGTGAAGCCATCTATTACACCTTTGCCATTGCCATCATTGCTACTGTTGTCTCAACAGTTGTCGGCACCCTGACGGCTATTGGCCTATCAAAATCCAAGAAGATATTAAGGGAAGCGGTTCTGCAGGTCAATGATATTCCAATGATGAATCCTGATATCGTTACTGCTATTGGTTTCATGTTGCTATATACATCTATGAATGTCGAGAAAGGCTTTGGGACCATTCTTCTAGCCCATATCGTCTTCTGCATCCCTTATGTCATCCTGACGATTATGCCTAGACTTCGCCAGCTTGATGATAATCTGGCTGAGGCTGCCCTTGACTTAGGGGCAACTCCTTTGCAAGCCTTGACCAAGGTCATCATCCCTCAGCTGAAGTCAGCTATTATCTCAGGTGCTCTGATTGCCTTTACCATGAGCTTTGATGATTTCGTTATTTCATTCTTTACATCAGGCCCAGGTATCAATACCGTAGCCATTTATGTCTACTCATCCATAAAGCGTATCAATCCAACCATTAACGCTTTGTCAACAATTATTGTGGTTGTCGTTACTGTCATCCTTTTGGCTGTTAATGTTATACCAATGATAAAAGAAAGAAAGAAGAAGGTATCATGATGAAAAAACTATTGCTTACGTTAATAACTGTCCTATTATTAGGAACTCTTGCCGGCTGTTCATCAAATGAAAAGAGCGATTTTGACCCAATCGCTGAATTCGGCTCTGATGAACTCTATGTTTTCAACTGGGGCGAATATATTGGTGAAAACACCATTGAAGAATTTGAAAACAAATATAATGTCAAAGTCTACTACAAGATGTTTGATTCCAATGAAGAAATGTATACTTCATTAGTTGGTGGCGATAGCTATGATATCCTGGTACCATCTGACTATATGATTGAAAGGCTGATCAAGGAAGAACGCATCCAGAAGCTTGATCTGAACCTGATTCCAAATGCCAATGTCCTGGCTGAAGGTGTCAAGTCACCAGATTATGACCCTAACCATGAATATTCAATGCCATACTTCCAGGGTTCAGTTGGTATCCTCTATGATACAACCAAGGTCGAATTATCGGAACTTGAAGCTGAAGGCTGGAATATCCTTGTCAATCCAAAGTACAAGGGTGAAATCTTCATGTATGATGCTGACCGTGACAACTTCCTGCCAGCCCTAAAGGCTTTAGGCTATTCAGCAAATACAACTGATGAAAAGGAATTGGAAGAAGCTTATCAGTGGCTGCTTAATCAGGCTAAGACCATGGATCCTGCCTATGTAACTGATGAAGTCAATGATGAAATGATTGCCGGCAATAAGACTTTGGCAGTTGTCTATTCTGGTGCAGCTGCTTATATCATGTCTGAAAATCCTGATATGGGCTATTATGAGCCTAAACAGGGTACTGATATCTGGTCCGATGGTATGGTCATTCCAGCAAATGCCAAGAATGTCAAGTTGGCCCATGCATGGATCAACTTCAATTTGGAGAAGGATATTGCTATTGGCAATGCGACTTATGTTGGCTATACTCCATCCAATGCGGAAGCTTTAGAGGAATTGGCCGCAACTGATTTTGATGGCATTTCGGCTTTCATTCCAAGAGTTGGCTATGAATTGGATGAAGAATATCATGATGATGTCAAACTGAAGGAAAAGATGGCTGAGATGTGGGTAAATGTCAAGGCCGCTGCAGCAAATAACTAAAAAGACAGGCACCCTTAAGGTGCCTTTTTGAAAGGAGTCCTATGCGAAAAGTGACAATCGCTGCCATTCAGATGGCATGTGAAAAAAGACAGGAAGACAATCTGCTGAAAGCAGAGAATATGGTAAGAACAGCAGCTAGGCAGGGTGCTAATGTCATATTGTTGCCAGAACTCTTTGACAGGCCTTATTTCTGTCAGGAAAGACGTTATGACTATTATGCCTATGCTAAAAGCGCTGATGAACACGAAGCAGTAATAATGGCCAAAAGGCTAGCTAAAGAGCTTGGGGTTGTCATTCCGGTTTCCTTTTATGAACTAGCTGGAAATGAGACCTATAATTCCTTGGCTATGATTGACAGTGATGGTGAGAATCTTGGCATCTATCGGAAGATGCATATTCCTGATGACCATTATTATCAGGAGAAATTCTATTTCAAGCCCGGAAACAGTGGATTCAAGACCTTCAAGACCCATTATGGTACCATTGGCGTAGGAATATGCTGGGACCAGTGGTTTCCGGAAACTGCCCGTTGTCTGGCGTTAAATGGTGCCGAATATCTCCTTTATCCAACTGCCATTGGCTCAGAACCAATCCTCGAAGTTGATTCCATGCCTCATTGGCAAAGGGCCATGCAGGGTCATAGTGCATGCAATCTTATGCCCGTCATTGCAGCTAATCGCATTGGCAAAGAGGAAGTCTTGCCAAATGAAGAAAATGGTCAGCAATCATCAGCTCTTGTCTTCTATGGCTCATCATTTCTGACAGATGAAACAGGAGCGATTATCAAACAGGCTACAAGGGATCAGGAAGAGATTCTGATCAATTGCTACAATCTTGATGCTATTAGGGAAAAGAGATTATCCTGGGGCATCTTCCGGGATCGAAGAGCAGAATACTATGGCATGATTGCCAAATAAATGAAAAATGCACTAATTAGTGCATTTTTCATTTGGGGAAAAAGCTGCGATTAGACTTTCTCGACGCAGAATGAAGATGATTTGCCAAAGTCCCAAGTACCATCAATGCTGACTTCGCATTCAAATTCACCGCTTTCAGCATTTTCAAGCCTTAGCTTAGTTGAATCAAGAGGAACAACTGAGCGCTCGGCAGGCTTTGATAACTGGGGGATATAGTCATACGGAATACGATATGCACGATAAATCATGTTGGTACCCTGATGGAAATAAGGGGATGTATAATCCCAGACGATTTCAAAGTCCTTGGTTACTTCAAAGGCCCGACCATGGACACCTTCGGTTACCATGGTATTGCCATTTGGCAGACGCTGGGCATTGGAAACAAGTGGGCTATAGAAATAATGGGAATTGAATGGCGACTTGAAGCCAAATTTATCAGGATTCAGTTCCCAGACGACTTCAAGAGTCTGCGGATTGATTTCCAATACTCTTGAATAGTCTCTTCTTGTACAATTATGACCAGTCTGTGAGACCTGATCAGGCATTCCATAACCAGACCAGCCGCCATTGTCAAAGACTAGCAGATTGCCTTCGCCTGGCAAGCCTTTTGGAATGATATGGGCATTATGGCAGCCAATGATGGCACCCATCATCCTTAATTCCTTCTTAGCAGTATAATCTGGGCCAATCTTATAGACAAGCTTGCCGTTCTTCTTGGAAACAATGAAGATGACACCGCATTCTCTTGAACACATGATGACATTTTCCGGATTGAAACGCTCATCGCCTTCATCAAACCATTTGTTTGGACCGACATAGCTTGCTGAATTGATATGGAAGAGGTCACCCTGGCCATGAGGGCCAGAATCAGCAGTATTAGGATTGCGGAAGATGGAATTCTTCTGCACTTCAGTGAATTCGAATTCATTGAAGTGATCAGCGCAGTTCCAAGTCCAAAGGACATTGCCCTCTCTGTCAATTTCAATCAGGCTGTCATCTTCCAGCAGCTGGGAAGAGATTTTCTTCTTGAGGACATCGCGATGCTTGAGGATCAGCATCTTGCCAAAGTCCGGCTTTACTTCCATATCGGGCACATAATAGCCAACGGGATTGCCTTCCATCTGGTAATCATGGTGCTGTCTGAGCATCCAGCGAGGTTCAATTCCCGGATCTTCACAGAATTCACCCTGGTCAAAGCTCCAGACAACATTGCCATCCCAATCAACTTCGACCAAGTCAATGCGGTCCTGATGGGATATTGCCTTATCACGGACGCCACGGCTGCCGATAATATAGCCACCTTTGATGATTTTGTTTGGTTCACCCTGAATATTCTTGAAAAGGCGGATGGCCTTGCCATTCATATCAATCAGAAGGGCGCCGCTTCCTCTGGCAGGAATCAGAGTATAGCCATTAAAGCATTTTTCCGGATTATAGTTGGTAACACCGGTATAGAAGACATTGGAACGTGGCATTACAGCAGCTCCTCGATGACATCAGCATAGTCATCTGTATCATTATTGCCTGCTAAGCGCTTGTATTCTTCGCCATCCTTGAAAAAGAGGACCTGAGGAACGCCTTTGACACCGCACTTGGCCATCAGGCTTTCATTTTCTTCGCTGTCAACACCATAGAAACTGAAATCGGCATAATCAGCTTCCAGTTCTTCAATCTTTGGCTTGACCTGCTGGCACACAGGACAGCTCTTTCTAGAGAAGAGAATCAGACATGTTTCCTCTTCATTTTCAATTATCTCTCGATATGCATTGGCATTTAGGTACTTCATAGCATTGTTGTCCTTTCTTAGAGTCAATCACATGATATCAAATGCCAATAATGACTATTCATAGTCTTTTTTTATGGGCTCATAAAAATCTTCTATTTTATTTGTAAGCGCTTTTGCAAGAAAATAAGGGCAAAGGAGAAGAGACTATGATAGGCAATGTTTATGATGTGATTATCATTGGCGGTGGTCCAGCAGGACTTGCTGCCGGCATCTATTGTGCAAGAGCCAAACGCCAGGTTCTCTTATTGGAGAAGGATCAGTATGGTGGTCGGGCTTATACCACAAGAGAGATTGTCAACTATCCCGGCTTTGCAAGAACAACAGGTCCTGAGCTTGGTGAAACACTAAGATGTCAGGCGGCTGGCATGGGAGTTGAATTCAAAAGGGAAGCAGTAAGATCTGTTGAACTCGCAGGACTCATCAAAAGTGTCAAGACCCGCAAGAATGAATATCAGACCAAGACATTGATTATTGCGACGGGTACATCACCACGTATCCTCGGTATTCCTGGTGAAAGGGAATTAGCAGGACGTGGGGTAGCTTATTGTGCTACCTGTGATGGCGAATTCTTCAAAGATGAGAAGATTGCTGTCTTAGGCAGTGGTGATCAGGCTATTGAAGAAAGCATCTACCTTAGCCGCTTTGTCAGCCATATTGATGTCATCGTCATGCATGATGAAGGCATTCTGGATTGCAATAAGGCTTCAGCTGAACTGGCATATCAGAATGAGAAGATCAGTTTCATCTTCAATAGCACGATTGATTCCATCAATGGCGAAGATGAAGTTGAAGGTGTGACCTTGAAGAATATCAAGGACGGCACTAAGAAAGACCTTGATGTCAAAGGCGTCTTCATGTTTGTTGGCATGGTGCCTAATTCCGCTCTATTCGCAGAAAAACTTGCAAATAGAAGGGGTTGGCTATTGACTGATGAAACAATGGAGACCAACTTGGCTGGTGTCTATGCAGTTGGTGATGTCAGAGAAAAATACCTAAGACAAGTTGTCACTTCATGTGCTGATGGTGCAATTGCTGCTGTTGCAGCAGATCGCTATCTGCAGGAAATGGAAATCGTTGAAAGCAAGCTCTCATCATTTGAAGAAGTTGTTCTTGTCTTCTATGATTCCCGTAACAAGCAAAGCACTGATAAGCTCATGGAAATGGGACTTAATGACGAAAATGTCATCAGTGTTGATGTTGCAGTCATGAAGAATCTAGCCAAGCAATACAATATCAGTCTTGATGATGAAGTGGTCAAAGCCATTTCAATCACAAGAAACTGAGCCTATTATTATCTTTTAAAAGAAGGGGAAAATTATGGAATTTATTAACAAGATCTGGACTGCCCTGTTTAACAATGTCATCTCTCGTCCACAGATCTTCATCGGTATCATCGTTATCGTTGGTTATATTTTGATGAAGAAGAAGTGGTATGAAGTATTTGCTGGTTTTATCAAGGCTGTCGTTGGTTACAAGCTATTGCAGTTAGGTGCTTCCAACCTCTTAGCTACTGTTAACCCAATTATCAATGGTGTCAAGGCACGTTTTGGCATTCAGGCTGTTGTCGTTGATCCTAACTTTGGTTTGACTGCTGCTCAGGCTGCTCTTGAATCAATCGGTGAATCTGCTTCATTTGCAATGCTGACACTGCTAGTAGCATTCTTATGGAACATTCTGCTATTGGTCTTAAGAAAGTTCACAAAGATCAGAACATTGCAGACTACTGGCCATATCATGGTCAAGCAGTCAACTGTTGCTACTTGGTTTGTCTTCTTCCTACTGCCTCAGTTCAGAAATATGACAGGCATTGTCCTTGTTGGTATTCTCTGCGGTACTTATTGGGCAGTATTCTCTAACCTTACTGTTGAAGCTACACAGGATCTGACTGAACATGCCGGTTTCGCTATTGGTCATCAGCAGATGCTTGGTGTCTGGTTCGCTGACAAGTTTGCTCATCTGTTCGGCAAGAAGGAAGAGGGTGTTGATAATCTGAAGTTATCTGGCTTCTTCTCAATCTTCGATGATTATACTGTTGGTACATCCGTTATCATGATGATCTTCTTTGGTACATTATTGCTGATCTGTGGCAAGGATGTCATGATGGAATTCGATAAGAACTGCACTGCTAAATTATGGTATGGCATTTATGTCATTGAAACCTGCTGCTCATTCGCTGTCATGCTGGTTGCCTTAAAGACAGGTGTTCGTATGTTCGTCTCTGAAATGGTTGAATCATTCAAGGGTATCTCTAGCAAGATGCCAGGCGTCATGCCAGCTGTTGACTGTGCTGCAACTTACAGCTTTGGTGCAACAAATGCTGTTACTTTAGGTTTCATCTTCGGTGCGATCGGTGAAGTATTGGCTGTTGCATTGCTCGTCATCTTCAAGAATCCATTATTGATCATTCCAGGCTTTGTTCCAATGTTCTATGATAATGCTACATTAGGTCTTTATGCTAATAACAAGGGTGGTTTCAAGGCTCTGATTGCTGTCTGCTTAGGCTCAGGTCTCTTACAGGTATTAGGTTCTGCCTTTGCAATCAATCTGTTTGGCATGGCTGAATTCGGCGGTTATGTTGGTAACCTTGACTATGCAACATTATGGCCAGTCATTGGTTTGGCTATGAAGTATCTGGCTGTTCCTGGTATGGTATTGGCAATTGTTGGCATGCTGATCATTCCACAGGTTCAGTATCGTAAGAACAAGGAAAACTACTGGAAGGTTACTGAAGCTTTAGAGGAAGACCTATAATGATCAAGGCTTTAGTCGCATGTGGTGCTGGAATGGGCACTAGCCAGATGATCAAAGATCGTGCTGTAAAAGTCTTTGAGAAGCATCAGGTTGAATATAACATCGATCATACAAGCATTGAATTCGCAAGAAAAGACTATCAGCGTTATGACGTTGTTATTGTTCCACAGGCTTTCACCAAGTACTTTGACAGCAATAAGGTTGTGGTCGTTGGGCTAAAGAACATCCTTTCTGCCAAGGAAATCCAGGAAAAGCTCATTGAAGCTAAAGTTCTGTCTCCATTGGAATAAGAAATTGAAGCTGCCAATATCCTGGCAGCTTTTCTTGTTATAATTAAAGAAGATTATGAGAACCGAGTATTTGCAATACATACTGGAAGTCAAGAAGCATAAATCGATTTCCAAAGCGGCCAAGGCTCTTTTTGTGTCCCAGCCTTCTTTAAGCATAGCCATTTCCAATGTTGAAAGTGAGGTAGGATATACCATTTTTGAAAGAAATGTCAAAGGAGTGGTGCTGACTCCTAGCGGGGAAAAGCTCTGTGAAATGGCAGAAAAGATTCTGGATGATGTAGAAAAGCTCAAACAGTTTAACAACAAGAAGATCAAGAACATCGATATCCTGGCGGTACCAATGATCTGCAACGACTTCCTGATTGATCTTGTTGAAAACAACATCCAGGACAATGGTCATGTCATTCTCAATTTCCATGAGATGCGAAACAATAAGGTCATCCGCTCACTGATTGATGGCACAGCATATTTGGGCATCGGCTTTTATACAAATGCCAATAAGGATAATATCCTCAGCAAGCTTAAAAAGCATAAGCTCAGCTATATTGAATTGCTAAATGATCGCATGATGGCCTTTATCTCCAAGAAGGATATCCTCAGCTATGAAGAAAGCATTGTCTTTGAAGATCTGGAAAAGAAGAATGCCATTCTCTTTGTGGATAATGAGCCAATGTATGAGATAGATGATGAAATCTCCAATAAGGTCAACAAGGGAAATTTCATTTTCTCAGACAAGACTTCTGTCAAATCAGCAATTGCCAAGAATCTTGGCTATGCCATACTGCCAAGCATTATGGCGGTTGATGACCTCTATGTGCAAACTGGTTTGATTCGGGTAGTTCCGATCTCCAATTATGTCCAGAAAATCAAGACGATTCTCATCTTTGATCCAAGCCGGATTGAAGAAGAGGAGAAATATCTGATTGAAGATATCCAGGATGAAGCAGCCCGGATGCAAGAGAAGATAGACGCTCTTGATAAGCCGATTGCCCAGGAAAAGCTCCTGGATATCCAAATCTATTATTAATGGAAAAGATGTGGCAGATGGCCGTATGCCTAGATCTTAAGAAACGGCCTAGAAAGAATATCCATCAGATTGGATAAAAGAAAAAATGAAGATTCTAGTTATTGGTGGCGTAGCAGCCGGTACAAAAGCGGCAGCCAAGTTACGTCGAGAAAACCCTAAGGCTGAAGTCAGAATTCTAACCAAGGGCAAAGACATCTCCTATGCTGGTTGTGGTCTTCCTTATTATGTTGGTGGAATCATTGAAAACAGGGAAGAACTGATTGTCAACACACCAGCCAAGTTTGAAGCATTGACTATGGCCAAGGTGGAAACTGAATGTGAAGTTGTCGATATCGACTTTGAAAACAAAACAGTCAAGGCCATCAGGAATGATGAGGAAATGGTTGAAAGCTATGACAAATTGGTCATCGCTACTGGTGCTGCACCTATCATTCCACCTTTGAAGGGCATTGATTTTGAGAATGTTTTCTCTATGCGGACACCTGATGACGCCATCAATCTAAGAAAATATGTCAAGGATCATAACTGCCGCAGTGCTGTTGTTGCAGGTGCAGGCTTTATTGGTCTTGAGATTGCTGAAAACCTCAGAAAACTGGGTTTGAATGTCACTGTTGTTGATATGGCTGATCAGATTCTGCATGGCTTATTTGATCAGGATATGGCTGATTATGCCATCAGAATGCTAAGAAACAATGGTACAAGAGTCTTGCTGTCTTCAAAAATTGAAGAAATCATGGGTGAAGAAAAGGCAACTGGCATCATTGCTAGTGGCAATAGGATTGCCGGTGATGTCGTTGTCATGGCTTTAGGCATTAGGCCAGCAACATCCTTTATCAAGGGTCTTGACATGAACAATGGCGCTATCGTTGTCAATGAAAAGATGGAGACATCAAAAGAGGATGTCTATGCAGTTGGTGATTGCGTTGTTGTAAGAAACCGATTGACTAATAATCCACAGCGCTCCCAGATGGGTTCAACTGCCAATATTACTGGTCGTCTATTAGCCAAGAATCTCAATGATAATGGCACTCCATATCATGGCTGCTTGGGAACAGGTGTTGTCAAACTGATGGATGGTTTCAATGCCGGCAGAACCGGTTTGACTTATAACCAGGCCAAAGATGCTGGCTATGATGTCATCAGTGCAACTGTGGCAGTTGAAAACAAGCCACATTATATGCCTAATTCCTCATCACTGATCATCAAGCTGATTGCCGATAAGACAAGCCATCAGCTTTTAGGCATCCAGGTCTTTGGTGATGATGGTGTTGATAAGGTTGTTGATGCAATGGTTGTTGGCTTATCGGCCTCTCTTAAGGTTGAGGACTATTACGATCTGGATTTTGCCTATGCTCCACCTTTCTCAACTGCTATTCATCCATTAACTAATGCTTGCTACGTCTTGGGCAATAAGATGAGTGGTGCACTCGATTCCATTACACCAGCCGAATATGCCAGCGGTGCTTATAGTGATTATGAAGTGGTTGATGTCCAGGCTATTCCAACTGTTGCAGGTGCCAAGGCAGTGGCTTTGGAAAAGATCAATGGTGAAATATCCGGTCTAGCTAAGGATGCCAAGATCCTGCTTGTTTGTGCAAAAGGCAAGAGAGCATATCTGGCTCAGAACCGCTTAAAAGGTTATGGCTATACCAATACCAAGGTTCTTGAAGCTGGTTTGACTTTTACAAATGTCAAAGGAAAAGCGGGTGATGTCATCCCAGCAAGCGAAGTCAAGCGTGTCAAAGGCTTAGGCTGTCTTTGGGACAAGCGTTATCCAGATATCTTCAATGTTCGTGTCATTACCAGAAATGGCAAGATTACTGCTGATGAAAATCGTGCTGTAACTGAGGCTGCTGAACTTTTTGGTTCTGGTGAAGTTGCCATGACAACAAGATTGACTCTGGAAATCCAGGGTGTTCCATATGCCAAGATTGATGATTGCATTGCCTACTTGAAGGAAAGAGGACTTGATACAGGTGGTACTGGTTCGCTTGTTCGACCAGTTGTCTCATGCAAGGGCACTACTTGCCAGTATGGCTTGCTTGATTCCTATGGCTTATCAGAAAAGCTGCATAATGAATTCTATATCAAGTGGCATCAGGTTACCTTGCCTCATAAGTTCAAGATTGCCGTTGGTGGTTGTCCAAACAACTGTGTCAAGCCAGATCTCAATGACTTAGGCATCATTGGCCAGCGTGTACCGGTTATTGATGTCAGCAAGTGCCATGGCTGCAAGGTCTGCCAGATAGAAAATATCTGTCCAATCAAGATTGCCAAGGTTGTTGATGGCAAGATTGTCATTGATGATGGTGCTTGTAACCACTGTGGACGCTGTGTTGGCAAGTGCCCATTCAAGGCTATTGAAGAAGGCACTTATGGCTATAAGATTGCCATTGGTGGCAGATGGGGCAAGAAAGTCAAGCATGGCACGCCACTTAACCGCATCTTTACATCAGAAGAAGAAGTCATGGCTATTGTTGAAAAGGCCATTCTCCTGTTCCGTGATGAAGGTTTGACGGGTGAAAGATTTGCTGATACGATTGATCGTCTAGGCTTTGATTATGTTGAAGACAAGCTCTTGAATGGCACAATCAATAAGGAAGAAATCCTGAAGAAGACTGTCATTGGTGGAGCTAAGTGCTAAAGGAATATGATGCTGCAGTGGTTGCCTGTTTTGGAACAGGCAACCCTGCTCTTTTCAATAAAACCTTTTATCATCTCTATGAAGAACTAAGCAGAAACATCAGGATACCCTGTTATCTGATACTGACCAGTTCTTTATTTTTTGATAGCTTAAGGAATAAAGGCATGGTCAAAGGCTTTAAGGAACTAAAGGAACTGGGCTATAGGAGAATTCTGGTTATTCCAGCAATTCTGGCTGATGGCAAGGAATATCAAAAGCTGCTAGAGGAAGTGGAAGCTGCTGGCTTTGAAAGGGCCACAGTCTATCGGCCAATGCTCCAAGAATATGCAGAAGAAATAGCTTCGATGCTTTCTGAGATTTTGCCAAAAGATAAAAGCAGCTACATTCTTCTAGGACATGGCAGTAAGAAGAGCGCAAACCAGGAATATGCCAATCTGAAAGAAGAGCTTGTCAGAATCGGAAGAGATGATACTGATGTTTCCCTGATGATTGATGATGAGTACAAAGAAGAAGCCGTTTATTTCCCGCTATTTCTTTGTGCTGGGCATCATTATCAGGAATTCATTTCCAAGCATCCGGATAATAAATACTATCAGAAGAGCTTGGCTGAATATGATGAAATAATCGAAATGATCGGAAAGAGAATTGGAAGATGAAGAAGATTGCTGTCTTGATAATGGTCATGGCCCTATTGTTGTCAGCTTGTGATAAGAAGGAAGAAAAAAGCGATTGCTATTATCGCTTTGATGATTCCTTAGGCAACGAAGTGGTCTTAGAGGAAAAGCCGCAAAGAGTGGCTGTTTTGTTTTCATCCTATGCTGAGATCTGGACCTTGGCTAAGGGTGAAATGGTATTGACGGTTGGTGATGCGGTTACAAGAGGTTTTGCAAATGAGGGGATTGAACTTGCCGATAGTGGAGCG
>JAQXQU010000140.1 GCA_029101345.1 Erysipelotrichaceae bacterium
AATACCTTGCCTTCCGTAAAAACGTTCTTCATGAAAGCGCACTGATTCGAAACGGTCATTACTTCCTCAATGCACTCAAGCGAGCTGAACGAAAGAACCTCACCCTGCTTTGGCGTAAGTTACAACCGATGGAAGCCGGGAAAGATGTCCTTCTTGTTCCTAAATATTTGGGAGAGGCTCTTGGTTACAACATCCACATTGTCTGTGGTTATGATGAAGAGACGATTCAAAAGATGCCTGCTGAGTGTTTGGAGAGAATGACTTTCATTAAACAGCCCTTGTCTTTTGAACCTAAGCAGCGCATTCCAGTCTATATGCGCTATCTGTTTAGCCAAGCTCGGAATATTGACCTGCTGATGTGCTTCCACCGCAAGCCTGAGACTTTTATTAATCTCCTGCTCTACAAGTGCCTTAATTGGAGAGGGAAAACGTATGTCAAACTGGATACAGAGGCTGGAAAAGAATGGGACATCTCCTCCAAGCGAGGCTTCAAGCGGCTGATGCATCATCTACTGAACCGTCTGTTTCTCAGTTGCTGCCATAAGCTTTCTTGTGAGACAGAGCAAGGTTACCAATTCCTGACTAAACAATCGGCCTATACGAAGCAGTTTTCAAAAAAATTAGTATGGCTTCCCAATGCCTTTGACGAAGAAGCATTACAAGCGCTTAATTTTAAGGAGAGGAAGTTTGAGGAGAAAGAGAACTTAATCATTACTGTGGGGCGCATTGGTACAGCTCAGAAAAATACAGAGATGCTGCTGGATGCCGTAAAACAGATAGAATGGAACGATTGGAAGCTCTGTTTAATCGGAACCATTGAATCAGATTTCCAGTCCACTATCACTCGATTCTTTATGGAGTATCCTCAACTGAAAGAGCACATCATATTTACAGGACCTGTATATGATAAACGAAAACTTTGGGAGTGGTACAATCAATCCAAAGTATTTGTTCTGACCTCCACATGGGAGAGCTTTGGCATTGTGTTAACTGAAGCGCAACGATTCAAGAACTATCTGATAAGTACAGAAGTGGGTGGAGCCTCATCACTCATCCAACAAGGAAAGTATGGAACCCTTATTCCTCAGAATGACAGTAAGGCATTGGCGGATAAACTTCAGCGTATTATCAATGGGGACGTTGACATAAACTTCTATGGATCTGATTCACCGACATTACGCTACTCAGACGCCATCAAACCTTTGCTCAACCTCTAAGGTATCCCTAAGGTAAATCCCTAGTTCCTCACTAATTTAATTTTTTCGGTCATTTTGTCGCCATGCTGAAACACTCATTGATAGACAGCACATTACAAGTTCCCCATAATTGTCAACAATATGGCATTTAAAAATATTGAGATATAGCTGTTTAGATTATGATTTGAGAATCAACGGACTTGAAAATGTATTTTACAGTAACAACCAAGGAGTACATGCTTGTGTTCCAAAGAAATTCGTATTCACACCTAATTTATTTTGCTTCGGAATTTTTCAATTGGCCTTTCAACAAATTGATATAATAGACATGACACGGCAACAGTTGCGACTAATATCAAAATAGGCTTAATCTCTATATCAACTGATATAAATAGGCAGATTACTATTGGATGAACCAAATAGATAACATAGCTCAAATCACCTATTCTTCGATCAAAAGAATCATGCTTACACACGTAAAACAAAACAGGTACTGCTAACATAAAGAAAAGCATGAATGTTAAAAACATGTAGATATAAGAACCGTGATATAAAGACAATAGCACAAAAACCGTTAATATGGCATATTTCACTTTTTCTGGTATTACATACCTCCGAATTTCAATAATTGTATAAAGTCTGTAACAAAAATAGCCTAAACAAAAACAGCACAGTTCAGAGGGGAAAAAACGATATGTCCAATTGCCATCATTTAATCCGAAATAATAGCGTATGGTGAGTTTGATGATTAAAGATACAATGAATATCAATCCGACAGTTTTTACATTTCTCCGTAAAAAGAACGGTGCGATTAAGTAAAATAAAAATTCTAACCCCAAAGACCATGCAACTGGGGATGCAAAAAAACGAATCATCGGATAATTCTCACTATATGTGGAAGCGGTAAATTCCAATTGTGATTCTTCAATATTCCAATGGAGGAAAAGTGCTAAGTCTTCTCCCAATGCAAATAAGTTACTAAAAATCAGATAGGGATAAGAAGAGAAATTCGATTCTTTAAATAAATTGAAATCAAATAACAGTTCTGAAGATAGACCTTCTAATGATATTTTGTAAGCAACCAATAATCCCAAGAGACTACAAATCCAATATATGGGTAGCAATCGAAGAAATCTTTTTTTATAAAACAGGACGTTCTGGCTCGTACAATTATAGCGTTCATTAAGTACAAAAGACATATAAAACCCTGAAATCACAAAGAATAGCTCTACAGCTTGATCTGCTGGTAGTAACAGGTTATAACCCATGTGAGAAAGAACAACACTTATTGCCAGATAGACCCTTAAAAAACCCATACTTATAAACGTAAATTAAATCAACGATAGTGAGATAAAGTTTAAAATATACAAACTATTGTTTTAAACAATTATTAATTAGACTTTAAAATTACTCGGCAAAAATAAAGATTATTATTGTATTCCACAAAAATACGCCATTACTTTAATCTATTTTCTTAAAAAGTTCTTATACAATCAAAGTATTCCTGAAGTGGTTGAAATATGCTCAACCTCTAAGGTTGGTCTAAGGTAAGTTCCAAGTACCTCCTTGATTATTACTTCAGTCATTTTGTTGCTATGTTGAAACACTCGTTGATAAACAGCGCATTACGGATGGCAATAAGGGTGGCAACCTCTCTGTTTCTGATACATAGTAGCTAATTTCACCACCTATTTGGGAACTTGGCAAGATTTTATGTGGAAAGTAGGGATTCTCCGCTTTCACCAGGTTTATCCATCGTTGTATCTTCCTTCCTCCTTTGTTCTGGATCCGCTACCTCTTCGCTACTTTCCGCTTCTGTAGCGAGGAGAAAGCGACGGAGAAGCGAAGGAGAAGCGAAGGACGAACGGGAAACTAACGGAGAACGAACGGAGATCGATCGAGAACCGATACGGGGGAAGATGTTGTCTTTTCCAAGGTTTGTTGCTGCAAAGATAGCTATCACACATCCTTTTTGAACTGGATGAAGCCTATAATTATTCGATATTTATATATTTTTAAGAATTAAAG
>JAQXQU010000141.1 GCA_029101345.1 Erysipelotrichaceae bacterium
GACAAACAAAGACTGATTATAAGGTTGACTCTATATCTGCTACTCTGCAAGTATATCCGTGAGGATGCCTTGCTTGGCAAGTTCTTCCTCCCTTTCATCTTCGAGGAATTGCCTGCCATCAACCTCTCTGCCCCAGAAGCATATCTCACGGAAGCTTCCACTTCCGACATCTATCTTGGACTCTACGGACATGATTATGGGTATGAGGACGCTGATGGAATATCACCTACAGAGCGCGAATATGATGCAGCAACTGCTAACAATCGCCATCGCATTGTCTTCATAAAACGATGTGATGAACGACATCCCAAAGAACAAAACTTCATTCATAAAGTGGAACAGGATGTGGTTCGCAAGTCATTTGCTGACTATGATGAGTTGCGTACTGCCGTGTATGCAGCACTCATACGTTTCCTTGAAGAAAAAGAGTATTTGCGCTTGTTCCCGTGGGATGCAACCTATCATCATACTGCATCTATCGCGGATATAGATCCCAGAAAAGTGAAGGATTTTGTAGCATTAGCACGTGAAAGAAGAAACTTCAAACTCACGTATGCCGAAGACAAGATCCCCGAGATCCTACATCACTTGAATCTTACATCTGATGATGGACGACTCACGAATTCTGCTCTTTTGCTATTTGCCAAAGACCCTCAAAAGTTCTTCATCACGAGTGAAGTCAAGTGCGTAGTGTTCCCTTCGCCTATTAGACATAAACCTCTTCTGTCATATCAGGTTTATCACGGAAGTCTATTTGAAATGGTAGATTCTGCAGTCGGTTATGTAATGCAGCACATAGATGCTTACGTAGGTAAACATACCACTACCTCTGTTGAAGTGAAACACGAAATTCCTATAGAAGCGGTAACCGAAGTGATTGTGAATGCCCTTACGCATCGCTCCTACGAAAGTAACGGTAGTGTGCAAGTTGAACTATATCCAGATCGTCTTGAAATTTGGAATCCTGGTCAGCTTCCATACGGATTGACACCTGCACAATTAACCAAACGGCACAAATCATTACCCACAAATCCTATTCTGGCTCATCCTGTTTATCTTGCTGGTTACATAGAACGCATTGGCACAGGAACAACCGATGTTATAGAAGAATGTGTTGCAGCGGGTTTAAAGGAACCGACTTTTGAACAAGACGGTGACTTCAAAGTGACAATCTGGAGAAAATCGCATAAAGATGAAGATAAGATGCGCATGGGGGATCCAGAGGTGATCCAGAGCGGTCCAGAGGTGATCCAGAGCGATCCTGTGCTTGATAAATTGAAAGAAGCATTAAAGATGAATCCGCAATTGTCTCGTTCAAAATTGTCCAAGCTATTAGGCATAAGCGAAAGACAAGTGCGAAAAATGATTGATACGTTACGCATCCAAGGCAAACTGATACGTATTGGAAGTGACACAAACGGTCGATGGATTTTTCCAGAATAAGAATGAAGTCGCAACGCTCCATATTACGAAGTACTGCGGTGAGATTGCATCATATCCATTGTTTGCTGGCAAAGTTACAAATATTCATTGAGAATGAGTTATTATTTAGCATATTTTTGCCCCAAAACATAGAAATCATCTTGCTTATGGGGCAAAATAGAGCTAAAAAATTAAAGTCTGGGGGTAACATATCGATGAAGCCAGATGCTGATATAGTTATGAGAAAACTTGCACAAAACCCCTCTTTTTGTGGTTTACAAAAATTAAATACATTAAATCTTTATTCTTTTTGTCCTTCACAGAATCCACGTCGACACTTTTCTACCGTTTAACACACAAGTCGTTGATATAAAACGACTTGCACATACGCGCATGTGTAAATGCCACACTTCACTGTGAGTCGGGTATCCAGCAGTATCAGCGAGCCGAGGAGAAACTGGATAATGCCGTAGATACCATTACCGGCAAGGTTGACACCATCAACGGGCATATTAATCAAGTCATGGAAGATGCACCCACAAAGTTGAAGGTTTCAGTGAATGTCTCAGATGCTGATTGGCAGAAGATGCACTAACTCCATCTAATGGCTGGGGCAAGAGGAACAGAAACTAGCCGACCACGACAAGCAGCAAGAAACGATTTGGCAGAAATATATCCAACGACTTACTGACATTATAAAGAATAACGATGGCATATGGATTTCTGCTAAACTGTTCTACGTCGTTGACTCCCTTTCCCTTCTGTCAATCATAACGATTGCAATGGAGGTAGCTTTCTATGTGTATTTTCACTATATACAATAGTCCAAAGAATAAACTATTCAAAAAGTGCCTTGCTAATATCATTTATTTGAACTCTGAGCAATTTTGCTTGGAGTTCTTTTTTGAACAGGTCAACTTGACTCCCATCCTTTGTATAGGCATCAATAATAAACGAAGGTTTATGTCTATAGTCAAAGTTCTCCTTTATCATTTCATTTATACCCTCGTCTTTACAACCATATCCAATGATGATAAGCATTTCTGCATCCCGTAGATTTTTTCGGAATTTCTTGAATAACTTTCTGAAAAGCAATGGCTCATTGTACCGTTTTATCTTTGAGGTTGTGCCAGTCAAAAAGTCAGCATGGTATTCAAACGGTGAGATATCGTATCCGATTTTTGATTTGCGGCTCTTCATGATGTCGCCAGCACCAATGCCCCATTTTATCTTGACATAATTCTCTGGAATCATCCATCCGTATTCGTTTTGTCGGTAAAAGGGTACATAATCAAGACTGCCATGAAGCTTGTAAAGCCGAATCGGGGTATTGTACCTACCTTTGTATCTCTCCAAACGGCAATGGTATGTTCGGTTTTTAATTGTTAGCTTGCCATAATATTCTGAGCCATATTCATCAAAACCATCAGACATGTCTCCATTGATAAATCCCGTGTTATTGAATGATTCGAATAACAAGTCATGGTTGAGAGTATGCACATTAACAATGAACTCGCGACTCAACTCGGATAGGTATGATAGGAAACCGTTATAGCCATCATAAAAATTCACCCTAAATGGTTCATCATCATACCAAGACTTGCCCGTTTTGTCTTTAAGCAGATGGGCTGCCATTTGGTTATATATGTGTGAGACATTTGATAGATAGTGTTCATAACTCTCACAATCGTCAAGCAAATCATCACAAAGCCTTTGATAACGTTGTTGTTTTGCTTCTTCCGTTTTTATAAAGTCATAAAACTGTTCGTAGTCGAAAGTGTCGTTATGTGCCTCTGTGTATTCTTTGATTAATCGCTTACAGAAAATGAAATACTTTTGATGATTATTAAGGACTCCATCCATCTGGAACATTGGTTTTGTACCATCAGTTGAAGCTGCCAGACTTCCGCAAGGTGCAAAGTCAAGAGTGCTATCATCGAAATTTAGTAATCTTTTGTTCATGTCGTTACCGATAGGGTAACCCAAAGGAGCAGAAAAGCCTGCTCCCAAAAGAATTGAAACAGATTTCCTACTAGATAATGGAAGTTCTTGCTCTAAATTATCGTCTAAATCAATATTTATTCTCATTTTTATTTTAAACTAATCCCATATAAACGCCACTGACTATTTGCATTTTCGACAAAATCGATAGAAGTAGTATTTTGGGGAATGGCTTGAAAATGCAACTTAAAAGTTTTGCTCTCACCTTGATACGAAAAATATGTATAGCTTGGCGAGTAAGCTATTCCCTCAGTTCTCGTTAGTGGATATTTGCTGCCATTTGCCATAATGTATGCATTCCTATCAATATTCATCCAACCGTTTGCCAAATCATTCTTGCAAGATATTGTAAGTACAGTTTCATTAGATTTTATTACAACCGAAATTAGAGTAAGTGATTTGTCATACCTACTTGAAACGGACGGATAATTATAGATTTTGTCTGATGTGTTTAAACCATTATTTAAGTTGGTCTCATTTGAATAGAATGTTGTGCAGGTATTAGGATCGTTTGAACAAACGATGTAGTAAACAAAATCCTTAACAGCCTTTACTTTCCCACTTAAATTCTGAGCAGAAATTCGATTCATTTGAGGAAGAATATTTGTAGAAATTGTGCTTTCCATCAGAGTTCTTAAGTAGGATGCTTTAATTGCATACCCCACATTTTCTGCCCCTCTATGTTTAGCAGAAACAATCCCAACAATGTTCCCTTTGGCATCAAACAGTGGACCGCCACTATTGCCTGGTTGAATAGGTGCTGAAATCTGATATAATGACAGATCTCCTTGAAATCCCGACTTTGAACTAATGACCCCGGTAGTAAGTTTGATTTCATCGCCCATAGTTGAAGTTAATGGATAACCTAAAACAAAAATATCTTCACCAACTTCTGATGTCGTGGTCTTTACGGAATATGGAATACTTGAATTTGAAATGTTCGCTCCATTAATTTTTAGAATTGCCAAATCATTTACTTTATCCGTTGCAATAACAGTTGCACTGTATTTATTGTTGAAATTGCCATTAATCCCCTGAACAGATATACTTTTAGCTTCTTCTACAACATGAAAGTTTGTAACAATATGATTATTTGTCAATGCAAAACCTGTACCAGACCATTGTGTGGGTTTGTTGGTTTCTTCAGCTTGCTCTAACTCTGCATACATATCTATTGTTGGAAACTTTTTTATAAACTTTGTAGTAACTATGCATTTTGCAGATCTATTCCTATCCTCTTCATTCAGTTCAAAGGAAAACAAGTCATTCAGTTGGAAATGGAATTTCTTCGGCTTACCATTTGCTCCCATTTTCAAAAGTGCGTATGATTTCGGCCCACTCATTTTTTCAACACTTCCAATTAAGCCCTTCGTATCACCTTCAAAGCTATAAACAGCATAGAGGTCATTAAGACCTTTATGAATAGCACATACAAAATGCTGTTCAATAGATTCCCTGCCTGCATAAGCAGAGTAAATCTCTATGGTATTTTCTACATCATAAATGCCTTCTATCGGGTCAAGCTGCTGAATATGATCTGTAAAATACGCTTTTGCCTCTTTCATATCTTGAGGAGGTTGTGCATAACCAGTCAACGAAATCACAGCCAAAAACGTCAGTAACAGAATTATATTTATTCTATTCATCGTATTTTTCTATATCGTCCTCCAGTAGCCATAAGGACGTTTTTATTGTTAGGAAGCGTGGCACTGATATACCACTTCTTCAAAAGGAGGTCGTGAGAATTACCTGAACTGAGAAGGAGTAACCAGCCCACGCTATATAGCGCGAACCGTACACCGTTCTTGCAGTTCTTTCTTGGAAGTTTCTCACGTTTCCTTTTGCAAGTCGAGCATAACGCTTCGTTGTTTCAACAATGTCGTGCAAAGATGGCACTATACGCCAAACTGCTTTGCAAAGATACACATAATTCTTCAATAAACCTAAATTTTCCATCACGAGGTTGCATTTTTAGACAAAATTTGCTTAAATTACGCGCGAAACGGTGAGTTTTAGCCTCATTCTCGATTAAAATTTGTACCTTTGCAAGGTAAAATAAGAATCAATATTCGGTAAGCAAAATATAGCACTATATTTGCCAGCAGAACAAACGAAGGCAATTATGGCTCATAATTAAGGAAATGATAACAATACAAGATTTATACAATATAGTAGTGAAGAAGGTTTCTAATGAGACGCAGAAAACGATTATT
>JAQXQU010000142.1 GCA_029101345.1 Erysipelotrichaceae bacterium
TCAAAACAGTTGCAGGAAAGCTTTATCTATCTCCAATTCTTGATATGCATAACAGGGAGATTGCAGCTTATGATATTTCAACAAATCCAAACCTGTTTTCAATTTACAGAATGTTGAATATGGCTTTCTCTAAATACGACAATCTTGAAGGTTTAATCTTCCATTCAGATCAGGGTTGGCAATATCAGCATTTCTCATATCACAAACGCTTAAAGGAAAAAGGAATTAGACAATCAATGTCTCGTAAAGGAAATTGCTTGGATAATTCACCTATGGAAAATTTCTTCGGTAAAATGAAGAACGAAATGTTCCATGGATTTGAAGATACATTCAAAACACTAGATGAACTTAAGCGTGCAATGATAGATTATATTAATTATCACAATAACAATAGAATTACAGTAAAAGGAAAAGGCTTAACTCCTGTTCAAATCAGGAACCAAGCCTTATCATTAAGTTAAATTATTTTTTGTCCAACAAAGTCGGTTCAGTATAGTAAGCTAATCTGTTTTTTATTGCTTTGGTTGCTTCTTCAATATCTGAGAAGTATATGACACCTTCCTTTAGACGCTGATAATTTTCTGCTCCTTTTCCTAGAATCAATACCAGATCTTTGCTTTTAGCATTATTAATTGCATAAGCGATTGCATCATGCCGATCATTTATTATCATATAATTATTGTAATCCCTGATTTTGACTGTGATATCATTCATAATGTTTTCTATTGCTTCATTGCGGGGATCTTCATATGTAAAGATTGCCAAATCTGAATTATCGGCAACAATCTTTCCTACTTCCTTGCGTTTATAAGGGTCTCTTTCACCTGCTTGGCCTATGACTGTAATGATTCTTTCTACATCGAGGGTAGTTGTAAATTCATAGAGTCTTCTTAGGCCATTAGGAGTATGTGCATAATCGACAAGGCAATAGAAGTCCTGTCCCAGATCTAAGGCTTCCATTCGTCCTTCAATTCTGATATTGCTTGTCCTTTTTGCCAGGTCTTCCATTTTAAAACCGTTTGATAATAATGCCAGAATGGCTGCGGCCAGATTTTCGGCATTGAATTTTCCTAACAGCATTGTTCTGATTTCATATTGTTTTCCCTTATAGCCATAGGTATATACTGAGTGGTCAGGGAAAAGGATTGTATTGCATATTTGAAGTTCATCAGAGGTCAAATAGCCATAAGTCAGATATTTGCTGCAGGCATCAATGCAGTCCTCAAAATGCTTGTCATTGGAATTGAGAATGCTGTAGCCGATTGTTTGTCTAAAGAGCTGCTTTTTGCAGTCTATATAGTTTTCCAATGTCTTATGGGTATTGAGATGCTCCGAGTCAATGTTGGTCAAAAGGCCAGTCACAAAAGAAAGACCATCAGTACGACCATAATAGAAGCCTTCTGATGATGTTTCCATAGCGACATACTCACAGCCATTTTTAACAAAACCATCAAAAATATAGTATAGTTCTTCCTTTGCTGGCGTCGTATTGTCGGTCTTTCCCTTAAAACCCTTGCAATAGTAGCCATTTGTTCCAATATAGCCACATCTCTCATCCCCAAGCAGTTGCTGGATGATTGTTGCAGTTGAGGTCTTGCCATCAGTTCCTGTTACACCGATGATCTTCAGCTTGCTTTCTGGATGATTATAGAAACGGGAATAGATCTGATCAAGATATCTATCTGGATCATCAACTTTTACATACGGAACCGATACATCAACATCCCTATTGGTAATAAGGGCAATAGCGCCTTTTTCAATGGCTTGAGGGATATAGTTATGCCGGTCAGCACTAGCACCTTTGATACAGATGAAGAGGTCTCCGGGTTTCAGGTCTCTGGTGTTGGTTGATAATCCTTTTATTTCAAGATTGATATCACAGTCGATGAGTTCGTTGAGTTTCATTGCTTTACCTTCGGTTCTTTCTTAGAATATTACATGTATAATTATAATAGCAGTTGGAAAGGAGTTTTATGAAAAAGTTCTTAATGGCAATTCTTTGCCTGTTGATATTATTTGGCTGTTCAAAGGAAAAGCAGATAGTCCCTGATTTCTCTAGTGGTTTTGAACTTGATACCTTTGATCCTAATATGGCTTATTATGAAGGAATAGGAAAGGGCGAACACTGCTTTAGGCAGATTCGAGTATCTGAGCTTTTCAGAACTGTTGATGAAAAAGGCTATGGTGTCTTTGTCCTTGGCTATGTCAATTGCCCATGGTGCCAGGCAACAATGGCTCATCTCAATGAAGTTGGCTTGGAATTGGGTGTTGAGATTTACTACATTGACGCCAAATCAGAAGAGTATCCTTTGAGCAAAGAGGATTTTGCAAATCTGAAGAAATATCTTGAGCCTATCCTGATGGAAGATGAAGAAGGCGTCAAGAGTCTCTATACACCACATGTCTTCTCAATTATTGATGGTCAATTTGTCAATAGCCAGATTTCCATAACCGGCAATGACAATTACGATCTAGAGAATCCCAGTGATGAAGATGTCAAATGGCTCAAGGACATTTATCGTGAGATTTTAAAGCCTTTTGTACATTAAGTCAAGACTTATATTATGAGCTAATAGCTTATATAATTTAGTTGCTTGGCAAGTTTGTATAAAATTCCTACATTTTTTATACGGACCTAATCGAGTTATGTTCTGGTGTTGAAAGCCTGCCTTGGAGTGGGAATCCTAAAGGAACATATAGATGGCCCACCTGGCTTTCCAGGAAATTTTAGCGCTTGCTGAGCTTAGTTTTACAAATATGCAATAATGCATTAAAATAGATAAGGAAAAAGAGGTGTATAATATGAGCAATTTCTGGAGTTCACTTGGCTATCTCCTGATTGGTGGCCTGATTGGTGCAGCAATTTCATTCTTTTTGACAAAAAGAATGTTTGAAAAGCAGCAAAGAGAGAACCCGCCTATTAATGAGAAGATGATTCGTGCTATGTATGCTCAGATGGGTCGTAAACCATCAGAAGCTCAGATCAGAGCGATCATGAAGACAATGGGCCAGGAAGTTCCTAAGAAGGAAAAGAAATAAGAAAAGGCCTTGGATAAATGGGCGGTGCCCATAAGACAAATCAACAGGCACAACAGTTTGATCTGCTGTGCCTGTTCTTTAATTTCGGGCAAATTATGATAGTATAAATCAGTTAACAAACTTGAATCTGATGGAGGTTGCATGTGGAAATAAGGATTAACACACTAACACCCGAATTGTTTCTTGACCTGTATATGTCAGTTAGCTGGGAACCGCCGTGTATTGAACAAATTAGAACTGCGCTTAAAAACACGATTGCAACATTTACCTGCTACGATGGGAACTGCCCTGTGGGGATGGCAAGAGTGATTGGTGATGGAGGAATGTCTTTCTACATTAAGGATTTTGCTGTAGTTCCGTCCTACCAAGGAAAGGGTGCAGGAAAATGCCTTATGACGGCATTGGAGTGCTATGTGAAAGAATGTAAACCTCTGGATTGGGCTGTCAGCCTTGAATTAATTAGTTCCAAAGAAGCTGTTGGTTTCTACAAGAAATACGGATTTGAAGAACGGCCTTGTAGTTGGGATGGCCCAGGAATGTTCAAAATGGTCAGATAAACTCTAATTTATTAAACAGGCATAAGGGCGCACTTCTATACATAGTGTTCTGCTATGTGGTGCGAATAATAGCAAAAGCCAAGCTGCATGATGATAAGATCCCTCTAAAGTAGACAACTAAAATAAATAAAGTTGTTTACAGAAAGGAGGGATCTTTTCTTATGGGAAGAAAGAGTAAATATACAATAGAAGAAAAAGTTCAAGCAGTATCAGATTATAAAAACGGAAAACG
>JAQXQU010000143.1 GCA_029101345.1 Erysipelotrichaceae bacterium
GCATCAAAACGAATAACAAAGGTATTGAAATAACAGGAATAATATTAAGAGAAGATGGCAATCTATTGGTTCCAAATAGAATAAACAAGAAGATTAAGGATACCCAGCAATCATCAGATAACAATGATAAAAAGCAATCTACCATCAAAGGGATAAAGCAATTTCAGAGACAGATAAATCGGGTAAACATAATGAAACAATAATCATTATCCTTCCACCTCCTAAAATGCACTCAAACCGCTAAAGTTTTCCCTTTTAATGCTGATATCCTAATAAAAAATAGTGGCCAGCCTTTAATCAAAAAATGTTGTATTCTTTTATGATGATCGAATAAAGGTAGAACTCCAGCTTTGACTGATACTAGAGTTTACCTTTTATAAACATATTAATATGTAGGGTCTATTTGACGCTTAATATCTCTCGAATGCTTTCAAAAATTGGAATAAACGCATCAAAATTCATTTCTGCAAATGGTTCTTTCTTTTCCAAAACGTAATCCGCAAATATGGACTTTGGAAGTGCATAATTTACACCACTGATATCTCCAACTTTGATAACTTTCTTATTATCTGAACCATCCACGATTGCATTTTTATCACGTTCTTTTTGACTTTGCATTGCACTACAGAAATAGAAAGCTCCATCGGACTCTAAATGACCAGATTCATCAAATTCAGCCCCTAGGAATATCCTTCTTTTTATGTCTCCTTCAAAAGAAACTTCTCTCTTAAGTTCCTCATCACTAAATAAATGCTCAATGCAGATATCAGGATTAGATCTATGCTCCGGAACCGTAAGACAGAAAGAATAAACGTCATTTCCCCAAATCTTATATGGATTTCCACTCAGTGCTTTTTTCGTGTTTGTATCATCGTTATCAGCAATAAATATCATCTTTCGAGGATTCTTAAGTTTACTGTAACTTTTGCACATTGCCACAAGTTCAGAACAACTCATCTGAATTTTTACCCGATCTGTTTTACTACTATTCTGTGGTTCATATTCAAGAAATTCAAAATCCAGTTGCGATAGCCATTCTTTGCAACGATCATCACTTATCAAAGTATGATACGCCGCTTTCATATGCTTCCAATCGGTTGACCCTTCTGTAATCACCAATGGTTTACCATTTGTATTAGCTGAGTCAATTGCTTTTCTAATACATGTTCTATACTTCTGCGTATCGGAATAGTACTTATACGCTTTTCCAAACTCTGAAAAGTCTTCTGCATTAATTTTATTTGCAGCTGGCATTTCAAATATATCGATATTATCTTCACCATATTTCTCTTGTAACCCTAGTAGGAATAGCGGAGAATGCGATGTGATAATAAACTGTACCTTAGGGAATAATGCGATTAGCCGTGGAAGAACTTCCCTCTGTAACTTAGAGTGAAGATGCAACTCAATTTCATCAATCAACACAATCCCAGTTATTTCATTAAGCCTAAAACTCAAGTTAATATCATCATTATCGGCATATCTAATGATTGATGAAAACATATTAAACAATGCTAATTGCCCCGTTGATAATGCATCTAATGACGGGACCAAAGTATTTCCTTGAATATCACAAATTTGAAGTCGTCTTCCCTTATTAGAACGATTTCCCATCCGGAATATTACACTTTGTCCAAGTATAGCGGACATCAACTCCTCTGCATTTTTTCTTGAGATACTTAATAAATCAATATCACTAGTAGTGGGGTAAACAATTGTATACCCTTCTTTACTGCTTTTTTTCTCCAAATCAGCTCTAGAATCAGCAATAATGTCGAAAAGCCAGCTTAATGTTGTCTCGAAATCACATTCAACCGAAATTGGATTATATAAGTATCCATTATACTGATGGTTATGCGAAAAAGTAATTTCGTCTCGAGATCTATGATACTTTTCACCCATCCAAAAAGGCTTTTCGTATCTCATTGGGGAAAATGATGCTACAATTGAAGTATTAAATACATCTTTTATCTGATTCTTTTCACACACTACTTTTTTTGCATTATTCTCCTCTTTCCAATCAAGCTTACTATCAAACGGTATCGATTCATTAGCCACAAAGTCGGAATAAGATAACTTGCCAGATTTAAAGATATACTTAAGACACTCAGAATTGTGTTCGAATTCCATATATGCGGCAAGCCAATCAAAACCCATGCTTATTTGATCAGAAGATATAGCTTTATAATACTGATGACCTTGTCCATCTGATTGAAGAGCATTGTTATATGCTGTTCCGGCCAGTTCATAAAACGCATCCGTAATGTTTGATAAGAACATAGATTTTCCTGTCCCATTCTCTCCTACAATAACGACCGGAACAGGTCTTCCATCTTCTGTAAAACGAAAATCTATATTATTGCTAGCGATTGGACCAACATTCTTATAAATCAATTTCTTTATGTACATTGAGCTTTTCTCCTTTAGGAAATTCTTTCACCGTTTCTCTGCTTGTTTTTCTTTCACTATTTTAGCTTATTAACCCGATATTGAGACACTACAATCTTTGATTTATACTAAGAGCATAAATCAGACAGGTAGGTGAAAATATTCAAATAATAGCTGCTATGATGTGACCTCTTGTCAATAGTAAATTTTCATATTTTGATTGAGTTAGGGAAGAACATAGGCTGTCAGTTGTTCGGCACTTGACCATTCTGTTATTCGTGGATTGGTTACCAACAGGTCAATGGTTCGCCAAAAGCCCTTTCAGTCTACCTGCGGGAATTTATTTCAGTCCCATAGCATAATCGAAGATGGCTGAATCATGCACTTA
>JAQXQU010000144.1 GCA_029101345.1 Erysipelotrichaceae bacterium
TCTGACACCTGAAGGCATATCGGTAGAAGTTAAAACCTCCGGATATATTCAGACCTGGGATCAGGATAAGCTGTCAAACATTGTGTTCGGCATCCGCCCTACCCTTGGATGGGACAGCGAAACAAATACATATTCGTCCGACAAAATAAGACAGGCGGACGTATATGTTTTCTGCGTTCACAAACACAAAGAACAGGAAACGATAAACCCATTAGACATCAGTCAGTGGGATTTTTATGTTCTTAAAACAGAAGAACTCAATCGCAGAGCACCCGGACAAAAGAGCGCTTCGCTGGCATCTATATTAAAAATGGGTGCTGAAAAGTGTGCGTTCAGTGAGATCCATGGTAAAATTTGCAAAGCGTTTGATAGTGAAATCTAATTCAAGGAAAGAAAAAGGTACTTTTTATGACAGAGTTGAATTTATTATCAAAGCCTATAAATGATTCAATTAGTGCACTAGAATCAATGGACACTGCGGAATTTGATTTTGATATATTTATACCAAATTCTCCTTTAGAACTGCCGTCCATTAAATGTGGCGCAGGTACAATGGTTGATGAAGGCATTTATGAGCAATTTGACGAAAGTGTTAGCTTCGAATTTCAAAAGGAAATATCTAAAGCGGATCGACTTGATTATATTGTATCTGCATGTTGCGGAGTAATAACGTCTGCACTTGACATTCTTTTTATTAAGGATTTCTCGCTTGAAGATTCTCATAATTGGGGAAAAGATAAGACGGAAGAGTTTGTAAAGGCGGTAGCTCGTCTTAAAACAGATTTTAGAGGAGATGACCTTGCAAAGGCTGTTGAAGCCTTGGAAAAAGCATTTCCTATTCCTGCAGACGAACTCACTAATGACTTTGGAGGTGGATACTGGCATCATTTAAGAGATTTTGGTCATCATCCAACATTGATCGGATTATGTTTTTCAATAATCTCTCAATTGACCGGCTATGGATTTGGTACTGATACAGATGGAAACTTTGTCTCATATAAAGTTAGTGATGAGTTTAGAGGAAATAATTTCCCCGAAAGAATAGCAAAAGGAACAATCGACTGGCTATTTCATATGATAAGTGACATGGCCGGTTCGTCCGGCAGAATCAGAATGGGTAAAGAGGGAACAGGGCTGCCCGGTCCATTGGTTTCTTTACTCAAAGAACTGTCTGCGTTGCCATTCGTGAAAGAGTATACCGTTAATTATAAAGAAAATAAAATCACTTTATCAAAGTGGATTTCAAAATTATTTAGTGGAACGCTACTGGCAAGATATGATGAGAATGGAAAGATAATTAAAGGGTCAGAATTGCGTTTTGATTTACGAACAGAAATGGGCATAGGTGCACATATAACAAAATCTGCCGTGCCTGTTATTGTGAATGAATGTATTGTTAGAGCATTCTATATGTTGAGGCATATATTTGATGAGGTAAAATGTCATGACATAAAACATATTAAAGATCTGTCAAGAATTAATCCATCAGCAATTCTTCCTGTTAATAATCGTACGCTGTCCAGAATGATTACTGTTTCTTCAGGAGTTTTTATGGTAATCGTAACATCAAAAGATGCTGCAACGGCGTTGATTAAAAGCAAAGGAAATAAAAGAAAATTTGCGACTCACTTTTTTCTCAACATCAACTATTTTGGTATCATGAGGTTTGCATTTGCATGTAAAAGTGATGCTTCATATATTGCGGAAGATATCAAGACTACTTATCGGGCATATGTCAGCGAGAAAAAAAGAAAGGCGATGGACAGAAATTTTGATATTCCGGGACTGGAATCTCTTATGCTTAATCAAAGGCAAACGAGAATTCTATATTCACTAAAGAGGAATAAGATTCTGTATGATATTGCTGGTACGAAAAAAGATGATTCTAAGGCGCAGAAGCGGGAGTGGCTTAACAGATGGCAGAATGAAATTGCTGATGAATTATCAAATGATATAGAAGCACTGTTTATTAGAACTGAGAATGAAATTAAGGAAGAAATAGAAGAGGAACTTGTCATTAACGGGTGTAAGTGGTTATACCTAATTGCCATTGAGTTAAACAATTTTACACCATATTATATGCTTGAGGAGAATGAAGAAAATACAAAATTGAAGTTAAACACAGACTTCGAGGTCGATATTTTCTGTAAACTTCAACCAGTAATTGATGCAGATAGTATGTCTGAAATACGTAAAACATATAATCGTTATGAATCGTATATTACAGGGAAAAAAGCCAAACGACTTGCAGGAGCCGGAGCGACAGTCGTGGTAACTGCGGCAACAGGAGGATTGGCCTTGGCTTTTGCTTCGGAAATAGCGGTTACGCTTGTTGGCAGTTCTTTTGCAGGGTTATCAGGAGCAGCATTAACAAGTGCAAGCCTAGCTGCGATTGGTGGAGGTTCTATTACCGCAGGAGGTCTTGGAATGGCTGGAGGCACTGCAATAATTGCAGGTGGTGGAACATTGCTGGGCGTAGTTGGGAGCGGATCAATTGCACTTTCTGCGTCAGCACTGCTTTCTTCAAAGAAAGCAACCCTTGAGGAATGTTCAAAGCTTCTCACATTTTGCAAACTTGGTTTGAAAGATGATCCTATTATGATAAGCAAAATAAAAGAGTCAATTAAAGTCTCGATTGAGAATATCAATAATCAAATAGTTGAGTTGGAAAAGACGAAGAAGCATGATAAGGCAAATCTAAAGAACCTGAAAGCTTCCATTAAGTATTTGTGTAAATGCAAAGATAAATTGAACAAGATGATATGACTACATGCCCCGGGCAATAAGGCTCGGGGTTTTCTATTGTTCAGAAAGAGAGGTAAACACGATGAACAACGAAAGAATCAGTTACAAAGTTATTGCTAATGTAGGAACACTTGCCAAGTACCCGACCGGCTGGAGCAAGGAG
>JAQXQU010000145.1 GCA_029101345.1 Erysipelotrichaceae bacterium
GTGGAGGAACTGCGCACAAAAACGGAAGAGTTTTTAGAAAATCTGAATAATGAATAAAGGAAAACGGGCAATTGCTTCGGTGTTATGCTGTGGCTGTTGCCCTCTTTTTTATTTTTAAAAGATTTAAAAGATGATTCTACAAAAAGATGATTCTACAAAGCAAATAGCAGAAAATAAGCTGGTGTTTTTAAGGGACAGCATTTTGGATAAAGTAGAATTAAGAAAGATGAACAACAAAAACATGGGAGTAATCAAATGAGCAGATTTATTTTTTGGCTGAAGAGAAAAAAGAGAATGGAGAAGAAAAAATGTGGTCAGTGTTGTTTGATGTGTCCGTATTATCGGGAGTGCAGAAACGATGGAGAGCTATAACAGATTTCTAAACGATAGAAAAATGTGATTTTGAAAAAGGAGGAAAATGATATGAGTGAAGACAGAGGACATTGCCCGGAGTGTGGCGGAAGCGATGGATGGCATTATAGTGATTGTACATATGACGGAACAGAAGGGAGAGGAGGTTATTACTCCCATTCGAGGAGTAGTTCCAGCAGTTCCGGCGGAAAGGTTTGGCTCTTCTATATTATTGCTCTCATTATCGGGTATGGTATCAATGAGCTGCTCGGAGCAGTCTTATTAATCGGAATGATATTCTGGCTTATCGTATGTAAATAAAGAAGAGATAAAGTCGAAGGAGGAAGCGATTATGAATAGAAATTCAAATGGAATGAGTACAGGAATGGCAATTCTTTGCACTCTAGGAATTTTACTTTTCATTGGCTGGATCATTGATCTGGGCACACCGAAATGTATTAAGAGCGGGTGTGACAATGATGCTAAGGATGGAAGCAGCTTCTGTTACTTGCATGATAATAGCACCTACAGGTATAAGAGCAGCTCCTCATATAGCGGAAGCTCTAAAAGTTCCGGCAGTTCCTCAACCACAAAGAGTAGCGCTTCATCTTCCGGCAAAAAGAGCAGTAGCACTACTTCAAGCAGCAACAAAACTTATTCATCCGGCAGTAGTTCTTCAAAGAAGAATCAAAGCTCTATGGATTCCTATGATGATGGCTACAATGCAATTTATGAGGATGATGATTACGACTGGGATCGCTACTGGAGCGATGATGACTATGCTGCCGGTGTGGATGATGCTATGGAAGATGAAGATTGGTAAATCAGGGAGGGAACTCATGGAAAAAAGTATATGGAGACAATGCAAAAGAAAGAACAGATATCGGGATGAACATACGGCAAATTATTATCGGAGAAGATTTGAACAGGAGCGCGGTAAGAAACTAGATTATTACTGGTGTCTGTATTGTAATGGATTTCATCTGACCAGTGTTGAGATTAAGATAAAAGATTATGATTTCGAAGAAACGAGAAGACTGGTTATTGCAGTTGGCTGATTGATTTGGAAAGGGGAATGATTATGGGATTTTTTGATAGAGATCCATTTGATTTCAATGGAGATTGTAAAATTGATGCTTTTGAATTGGATGCAGAATTGCAGATGATGGCAGGGAGTCGAGATGAAGCGATTGCTCTGACGGGAGATGATGCTTTCTATACCGGAAGCGATGACCTAGAAGAGGAGGACGAGCTGGTAGATGAACTGGAAATGGCTGGGCTCGATGTAGATGAGTTAGCAGATATGGATGAGGATGAACGAAGAGAAGTTCTGGAAGAAGCTGGGCTCGATCCTGATGATTATGATGAATTTTAATGAGGAGGCAGGGAATTTGAATTTCCTGTCTTCCTGTCATGATTGTTCACGAACCAGGCAAACCAGGTGGATAATAGATAGTGGGAGGTCAGATGAGTTGTTTGTAAAAGAGTGTACAACAAGTTCGATTTCTCGAAGAAATTGTTTTACATACAAGCCTCGATTTGGTATAATGATAGCCGTAATATTATACCGTTTTTTTGGCGCAAATAGGCGCGTGGAGGCTAACGGATGTCACTATCTTATAACAAACTTTGGAAACTGTTGATAGACAAGGGCACAAACAAGACAAAATTACGCGAGGCAACGCATATGAGCAGTAGTACAATGGCAAAACTTGGAAACAACCAGGCAGTTGCTCTTCCTGTGTTGGAAAAGATTTGTGCGGAATTGGAATGTGATATCGGAGATATTATGGAATTTACTGAGCTCGAATCTGTTAGAGAAGAGATGAGAAAGTAGGTAGATTCAGACTATAGATTTGAAAAAACTGGAGGAAATTTGAATGGCAGCGATTCATGATTTATTGGCGCAGATTCAAGATGAAGCTCTTAGAAACCGTATTGAACAGGAAGTAGACAGACTTTCTAAAACAAAGAAATTTGGATTAGTGTTTGAACAACATTTACCAGAATGTACTCCGTTATATGACATGCCTGTTAAAGCAGGTGTAAATGTTATGCTTAAGAACTCCAAGGAAGATAAAACTTTATATATGGTTTTGAAGGTGGAGGGAGAAACGGTTCTTTGTGCAAGAAAAGATAATCTTAAAGAACAAGTATCCTTTGCGCTGAAGGATGTTGTTAGGGTGGCTGAGTTTGGCGAACCCATCTATCCATATTTAAAGCCTGTAGATTCAGTATGTAATGCACCGGATAGTGAACTATGGCATGCGTTGATTGAGGCTGATAATTATCATGCACTACAATTATTGGAATACCTGTACGCAGGAAAAGTAGATTGCATATACATTGATCCTCCATACAACACAGGAGCAAAAGATTGGAAATATAATAACGATTATGTTGACGGAGCGGATGTATATAGACATAGTAAATGGCTTTCCTTCATGGAAAAAAGATTAAAAATTGCAAAGAAACTGCTTAACCCCAAAACGGGAGTTCTTGTCGTAACTATTGATGAACATGAGGTTCATCGACTGAGAATGCTTTTGGATGAGATTTTTGCAGATTTTTACATTCAGATGGTTACATATGTAAGTAACCCTACGGGTGCGACGCAAGGTAGATTTTCAAGAATAGAAGAGTATGCTTTGTACTGTTTTGCTAAGGATGCGTATGTTCCATCAGGTGATGACCCGTTAATCGGCGAGAATGCAACTACTAATGAAGTGAGATGGAAATCGTTACTTAGATCAGGAACGAGTGCTAGTCGAGCTGATAGAAAGAATATGTTTTATCCGGTATATGTTGATGAAAAAAAGGGGATTGTTGTAGATGCAGGTGAAGCTCTGCCTTTTGAAGAAGAACCTGATTTTTCAGATGTCAATGGATTACAAGTGGCTTGGCCCGTTAGAACAGATGGTTCTTTGGGACGGTGGAGTGTCGGAGCGGAAACCTTTAGAGAATTGATAAAAAAAGGTTATGTTCAATTAGGACGTTACGACGAGAAAAGAAAAACCTACGGTATAACCTATATAAGCAGTGAAACTCAAAAAATGATAGAGAATGGAACAATAGATATCGTCGGAAGAGATGAAAAAACCGGTGTTGTTTCCATACAGTATTCGAATGAGCATAGCCAAGCTATTAGGACTGTTTGGTACAGAACAAGACATAATGCAGGTGTTTATGGAACTAATTTAATCACATCAATATTGGGAAAGGATAGGGGATTCTCATTTCCTAAATCATTATATGCTACATATGATTCTATTTATTCGATAGTTAGAAATAATAAAAATGCATTGATAATAGATTTCTTTGCTGGTTCTGGAACTACGTTACATGCTGTCAATCTTATGAATCAAAAAGATGGAGGAAGCAGACGATGCATATGTGTGACAAATAATGAAGTGTCAGATGATGAAGCAAAAAGATTGGCAAGTGCCGGATACGAACCTGGGGACAAAGAATGGGAAAAGTATGGTATTGCAAATTATATTACTTGGCCAAGAACTAAGTGTTCAATACTAGGATCGGATGTTGCTGGCAATCCTTTAAAAGGAACTTATGTTGATACGGAAATGCAGTTATCAGATGGCTTGTATTCAAATGCAGCATTTTTCAAGTTGGGATTTTTGGATAAAACATCAGTTGCACTTGGACTTCAATTTAAGGAATTACTGCCAATTCTTTGGATGAAATCTGGCGCAATTGGAACTTGTCCTGAACTTACGAGTGATGAACTCCCGAAAATGCTAATCTGTCAAGAAAACAAATTTGCAGTCCTTATAGATGAAAACTCGTTTTCGGATTTCGAAATAGCACTGAGAGATAAGCCGGAAATTCAGACAGTTTATCTAATTACAGATTATGAGGTTAATTACAGGGCTATGAAAAAGAATCTTTCTGTTAAGATAACATATCAGTTGTATAGGGATTATCTTGATAACTTTAGAATTAATCACGGGAGGAACTAAAAATGATAAATGAACTATTCCCATTTCAGAAAGCGGCGGTGAATGATCTTCGAACAAAAACCGCTATGGCTTTAAATAGTTTTCGGTCATATAAGGTTCCTCAGGTTGTTTCGCTGCAGGCACCAACAGGTTCAGGAAAGACCATCATAATGGCCGCTTTAATTGAAGATATCTTCTATGGAAATGAGATATATGCTGAACAACCAGAGGCTATATTTGTTTGGCTCTCGGATTCTCCTCAGCTTAATGAACAATCTAAGCAGAAGATTGAGCAGAAAGCTGATAAGGTTCGAATTGACCAATGTGTTGTTATTGCGGATGAGTCGTTTGATCAGGAAGTTTTAGATGATGGACACATCTATTTTCTGAATACTCAGAAGCTTGGGAAGGGCGCAAATTTAGGAACCCATTCTGATACGAGACAGTACACCATTTGGGAAACGATAGAGAATACTGCTAGGGAAAAATCTGACAGGTTGTATTTTATTATTGATGAAGCTCATCGAGGCATGCAAGGACGCGCTGCAGGAACAGCAACGACAATCATGCAGAGATTCATTATGGGAAGCAAGGAACATAATCTTTCTCCAGTTCCCGTTGCGATAGGAATGAGTGCGACAGCAGCTCGCTTTACGGCCCTTGTTGGAGAAACTACCTCCACTTTACAGAAGACGATTATCTCCCCAGCGCAGGTAAGAGCATCTGGCTTGTTGAAAGACAGAATTATTCTGACATATCCTGAAGATCCTTCAAGGCATAGTGATATGGCAGTACTTCAGGCAGCAACAGATGAGTGGATGGATAAGTGCAAACATTGGTATCAGTATACCTTTGAACAGCACTATTCTAATGTTAATCCTGTTTTTGTTATCCAAGTTTTGGCTGGATCAGGAGAAAAGATTTCGGATACGGATTTGGATGATGCGCTGGCTAAAGTTGAAGAGCGCATGGGGGATCACTTTGATGAAAACGAAGTGGTTCATACATTTGGTTCTGTAGGAACAATTACGATCAACGGACTCAATGTGCCGCATGTTGAGCCTTCTGAAATTGCGGATAACAGAAAAATCAAGGTTGTTTTCTTCAAAGAGAACTTGTCGACTGGATGGGATTGCCCTCGTGCAGAAACGATGATGTCATTCCGCCGTGCTGAGGATGCGACATATATAGCGCAGCTCTTAGGACGTATGATTCGAACACCACTGCAGAACAGAGTTCTTGTTGATGATTCTCTGAACGATGTAAGGTTGTTTTTACCGTACTTTAACAAAGATACTGTTAAGAGCGTTATTGATGAATTACAGAATTCTGAAGGCGGTGAGATTCCTACTGTAATTGAAGGCGAAGCAATCGAAAACCAGGTAAATGTTTCTTGGACAGTCCATACAAAAAAGAAAAAGGTTGAACAGCAGATCCCTGGTCAGATGGATTTGTTCACATATAACACTGAGGCAGGACAGGCTGTATCGGTTTCTTATGATGCCGGCAATAATACACCGATGATGGTTGCTGAAGACACTCCTAATTACGGATCTTCTGTAAATGGAAATCAATCGAGCCAGCCAGTTGTCCAACAGCCACAGACAAATTCACAACCTGCTAATGCACCGACACCTGTGCCTAATGGCAATTCGAGTGCAACACCAACAACAAATCAGCCTGAGATTTATGCCCCGACAACTCCGGAGGATCAGGGCATAACAGGAAAACAAATGTCGCTTTATCCTGAAGTAGATAGAGAAGATGTAATCAGATTTATCAACGAACAAGGCTATCTGACATACATGGTTAAAGACGTAAGAATTACGACCAGTTATTTGAAGTCTCTTTTGAGCTTGGCTGGTTTGCTCACTCATAACAGCATTTATATCGAAGCCAAAAATGAAGTTGAGAAAGAAATCACAGATATGATTCATGCTTACGTGGATGATCTTCATGCCAAAGGTAAGTACGACGACTTATCAAAGAAGGTATTGGAATTTAAACTTTCTATTCAGATCTTTGATGTGTTTGGAGAAACGATAAATGATTACACATTGAATGACTGGTTTATGACTTCGGAATCTGATTTGGATAGACAACTTAGAGCAGCAGATGCAAGGCTTGGCGGTTATGGTTTCCCGTTTGTATATGGAAGACGTTTCATTGATTTTGACAATCCTAATGCTTTCAAGATTGATTGCATTATGTTTGCGGCAGATGATGAGTGCATTTCCAAACTCAACAAGTATGCGGAGAAGAAATTCCATGATCTAAATGATCAATACCGTAAGTACGTGGTGTCAAAGTCGGAAAAATGCCGTAAGGCTTACAGCGACATTGTTGCTGATGGAGACTTGGTAAGTAAACACAATTTCTCATTACCGGAGACGATCAGCGCACGAGTTGAAGCTGGAGGTAAGACCTATACAGACCACCTTTTCGCCGATGAAGAAGGAAATGCTGTTATCAAGCTGAACGGATGGGAAGAAGGAGTTCTTGAGGAAGAACGGAGACGGTCGGATTTTGTATGTTGGTTAAGAAATCCTTCGAGACAATCCTGGTCTATGCGCTTGCCTTATGAGATGGATGGAGTTACGAAATCCACTTATCCAGACTTTGTCATTGTCCGAAAAGACGATGTGCTGGGATATGTGGTAGATATTTTGGAACCTCACAATCCGGATTTTAAAGATAACCTTGCGAAGGCTAAGGCTTTCGCTAAGTATGCCGAGCTTGAACAGCGAATTGGAAGAATTCAATTGATACGAACAGGAAAGGATTCTGCAGGAAAGGATCGATTTAAGAGACTGGACATGGCCAAGGGTGCTGTAAGAACCAAGGTTCTTGCTGCGGTCAATAATGACGAATTGGACCACATATTCGATACGGATGGAGAATTCCAGGAATAAATCTGCAGATAAAGATACTATGGCAAAGCAAAAAGAAAAAGCCAATAACTATACATTTATAGACTTATTTGCCGGAGCTGGAGGACTTTCAGAGGGCTTTGTGCAAGCAGGTTTTCAGCCACTGGCTCATGTTGAGATGAACGAATATGCTGCTAAGACATTGGAAACGCGAACGGCATATTACTATTTCAAGGAAAAGAGACGCCTTGGTGTTTATTACGACTACTTGAGAGGCAAGATATCACGTGAAAAGATGCTCGAACAGGTTCCTCCTGAGAATCTAAGCGCGGTTATGTGCGAAACCATGTCGGATAAAACTCTCCCGGGTTTATTCGAACGAATTGACAAGATACTAGAAGATAAGGGCATCTCAAAGGTTGATGTTGTGATAGGCGGGCCGCCATGCCAGGCGTACTCCTTGGTGGGCAGAGCTCAAAGCAGTCATATGGATCGCCCGATGGAGGAGGATCCTAGGAATGAACTCTACAAGTTATATGCAAGGTTTTTGAAGAAGTATCAACCCAAAATGTTTGTCTTTGAAAACGTGATGGGGATTGCCTCTGCAAATGGTGGAAAGACTTGGAAAAACGTGAGAGCTCAGCTTCGAAGAGTAGGGTATGAGATCGACTTCAAGGAGCAGATTTCCCATGACTTTGGTGTGCTTCAGAATCGGCACAGGATGATTATTGTTGGATGGTTGAAAGATAGTGAATTATCCTATCCGGAGTTTAAAAAGGTAAAGACTAAGGCAATAGTAAATGATTTGCTGAGAGATCTACCGTGTATTCAACCAGGACAGCGCGGCGAGGAGTATCAGCCTGGCGAAATCAACGAATATCTGAGAAAGAATGGTATACGTACACCGGAAGATGTTTTGACATTACATGTCAGTCGACCGAATAAGGAACGTGACATTGAAATCTACAGAAGAGCAATAGAGTTATGGAACGATGGCCATAAAAGGCTGAATTATAATGATCTTCCGGATGAGTTAAAAACACATAAAAACCGAAATTCATTTTTGGATCGATTCAAGGTAGTAGAAGGAGATGAGCCTTGTTGTCATACTATGCTGGCACATATCTCAAAGGATGGCCATTACTTTATTCATCCAGATATAGAACAGCATAGATCCATAACGGTAAGAGAAGCGGCTCGCATTCAATCATTTCCGGATAGCTATTATTTTGAAGGACCAAGAACCGCTCAATTTGTACAAATAGGAAACGCAGTTCCGCCAATCATGGCAAGGGGAATTGCCATGGGTGTTAGAGAAGAGTTAGAAAAGGGGTAGATGTCATGGAAGGCAATCTCCTGCTGGAGCAGTACAGCCGGTACAAAAAAATAGCACTAGAAGAGTCGCCCTATAAGTGTCTCTTAAATACAGAGATTGAGATTAATCCTCATCAGATTAATGCTTTTTGTGCTGCCATAGAAGCTTTAAAGACTGGCGGAATTGTATTAGCTGATGAAGTCGGGTTAGGAAAAACGATTGAAGCAGGTTTGGTTATTAAGTATGTGCTTGATAATGGCGCGAAAAAGATAATCATTGCTGTACCGGCAACACTTAGAAAACAGTGGGAGATTGAATTAGACGAGAAGTTCAATTTGAAAGCCACGATTCTTGATAGGCTGACTGTCGAGAAGGATTACTATTCTATGAGGACATGGATGGAAAAGGATGAAGTGAGAATAATCCTTACATCTTACGATTATGCCTCGAAGTTTATGAAGAGATTTCCGTTTGTAAAATGGGATTTCGTGGTGGTTGATGAAGCGCATAATCTCAGAAACGTCTTTCATGGGACAAAGCGAGCAAAGAATCTATATGAGATAACAAAGGGAATTCCTAAAATCTTATTGACCGCAACACCACTACAGAATTCGCTCGCGGATTTACATGGATTAATATCCTTTATAGATCCAAGGATATTTGGGCCTGAAAAGGCATTTAACAAGCGATTTGTAGAGGGTCAAGATTATACAGAATTGAAAAGAGAACTTCTACCGGTTTTGTACCGTACTCTAAGAAGAGATGTTGGCAAATACATGGATTTCAAAAAGAGAACATGTAAAACAGTCGATTTTCATCTTACAGCGGAAGAAACCGAGCTATATGACCTTGTTAATCAGTTTTTGAAGAAAGAAAATCTCTATTCGATTCCGACATCCAATAGGGGACTTATTATTCTTGTAATTCGAAAACTGTTAGCATCATCGAGTTATGCGTTAATAGAGACTTTTGAAGTATTAAAAAAGAGACTTGAGAAATTGTACCAGGGAACAAAGTCCGCAAAGGCAGTAGAGGGTTTTGATCTGTTTTGGGATTTTGTCCAAGATGAAATAGATGAGTCCGATTTTGAGGAGAAAGAAGATGAGGATCTTACTGTAAAAAAACAGATGATCCAAGAAGAGCTCGATGCTGTTCAGAGGATTATTGATACAGCCAATCGAGTTAATAAGAATGCCAAAATATCGGCTTTGAAGACGGCGCTGTCAACAGCATTACATTACCAGGAAGCAAATGGCATACCGCAGAAGGTAGTGGTTTTTACTGAGTCAAAAAGAACTCAGAAGTATATGGCGGAAGAACTTCGCAAGGATGGATACCAAGAAGAGGATATCGTGCTCTTTAATGGGGATTTCGATGATGCGATGACGAATGAAATCTATCGTGCTTGGCAAGTGAAGAACTTTGGCAATGTAAATCATGGACGTAGTGTTGAATATAAACACGCTATTGTGGATTACTTTAAGAATCATGCAAAGATTCTTATCGTCACAGACGCGGGATCTGAAGGCTTAAATCTGCAGTTTTGCAATACAATAATCAATTACGATTTGCCTTGGAATCCTCAGAAGATAGAGCAAAGAATAGGTCGTTGTCATCGTTATGGACAGAAATATGATGTTGTAGCGATTAATCTTCTTAATACCGACAACGAGGCCGATAAGCGGGTTTACGAGATCCTTTCAAGAAAATTCGAATTGTTTGATGGCGTTTTTGGTGCATCAGATGTTGCGCTCGGTGCGTTAGAATCCGGACTTAGCTTTGAAAAGACGGTTTTGGATATTTATCAAAAGTGTAATACGGCAAATGATTTTACAGCTGCTTTTGACAAACTGAATAAGCAGCTCGATAAGAGTACAAGTGCGCAGGTGACTCAGCTGCGAAATATTCTTCTCACAGAAAGTGCAGAGGCAAAGGGTGAGGCACTTGAAAAGACGAAGGAAGCCATTACACAGTACTTGGACGATGTTGAGTATTGGTCGCATGTTCAAGAACCGGAAATGGATGGCAAAACCTATTTCTGGCAGATTGATAAGTGGGGAGAAGAAAACTTTGGATCTCATGGAATGCTGTTTTTGGGAGCGTTCTGTAATAATTCAAAGATTCTATTTCCGGTGCTTCTGTTGTGTGATGAAAACGGTGAGTATATAGACTTCGATGAACATGACATCGTTAAAGCTATAGAGGGAGCGGATGATCAAGACATTCATTTCTATAAACCGTCTGATAAGGAGATGCAATACATATCAAAGATTTATAGTCGCTTAACAAATGAAATGTTGGAGCAGTACAAGAAACGCGTAGCTCCTGTTATTGCATATAACCGTAGCAAGGTAGAAAACTGGATTAAAGTTCAGACGGAACAGTTGTCGTTCCAGACAATGGAAATGAATGAGGAGATAAAGGAACTATTCATTCAGGAGTATGAATCAAGAAATGCCTTGGAAAAAGAGGATATTCGTAAAAAGATTGCAGAGAAGAAACGGCAAGCTGATAAGGTAGAGAAATCTCTTCCGAAAAAGAAAGCGACGCTCGAAAAAGAGGCACAGAGAGAAATTGATGAATTCGAAAAGCAATTTGAAATCAATCCGATCCTCTTGGTTAATATTGTTTTGAAATTCTAAGTGTTGGGAGGTCTGTAATGGACGATAGAGCAAAATATTCTGAAGTTAGACAGATGATTATAGATATGCTCAGAATGGATCTTTTGGGTCCGACAGATGAAAATGAGACTCTGAGCGAAAATCCTCGTCATGCATATGTTGTTGGTATGTTGGCACCGCAAACAGAACTGGATGGCGAAACAACTGTCGATAACGAACAGGAAGTCGACGGTGATATCGCGTATGAGGATGATTCCGATTATACGGCCGGTGAGGATGATGATAACGAGCCGATTACAAGCAGTCATTTCAGCATCCCGTCTTCGATGGGAATAAGCTTTTATGTAGAAACTGCGACACCAAGCATAAATGTAGATGTGACTTGGGGAGATTACACAAAATCGACGGATAAGAAACTCAATAAAGATGGGAAAGAAGTAAGCGTTGCTTCATATACGCGTCATCCGATGAAGGAAACGGTAGAAGTGAACTTCGCGGACTTTGAAAAGAATAAAGAATTTCGGCTTGTAGCGGATTCAAATATTTATTTGCATATCTCTCGGATTGGCTTAAAACGTGGATATTCGTTAGTGACAGCATATGTCATCAACAAGCGGACAACACCTGAGAGCGAAGTTGAATCATTAATGTTCCAGGTGAATCTCAAAGCATATTCCGGAACCGGGGAGAGGATTTTTATAGCAGAGCATATATGCAGAGAAGTTCTTGCACCGGATGAGTTCTATTTTGAACAAAGACCCATTCTTGGCAGAGGAAGAGGCTGTGCGGCTGTTTGGGGAGATGCTGTAGATGGAAAATCTGCATATGTAGAGTCTGATTTTATTCCTCAGTATGAATTCCCGGGAGTAAGTGCATCTCTTAAGGGATTTGATCCATTCTTTTTCTCAATGCGTTCCTTGTCAATGATAAAAAGGAAGGATGACATTATTAATAAACTCAACGTTCTGACGGATGCATATGAAAAGTGGATCCAAGAAAAGCTTGAGAATGATTCAAAAATGACGGATGAGGCTTTCAAGGAAAAAATCGGCGAAAGCGTAGTAGGCAAGTGTAAGGTTGCCCTTGAAAGAATTAGGGAAGGAATCAATCTTTTAGTTAAGGATGATGTTGCATTTGAAGCTTTTTGTTTTATGAACAGAGCAATGATAATGCAGCGTAATATAACCAGTTTTTCAAAGAAGTATGGGAGTGGAGTTGATTGTAACTTCGCTGAGTTTGTTGATCCAAGAAATCCGAAAAATGATTTTGCCTGGAGACCTTTCCAGATTGCTTTTATTCTGATGAATCTTAATGCCATTGTGGACGAAAACCATCAGGATAGAGAAATAGTAGATCTTCTGTATTTCCCGACAGGTGGAGGAAAGACTGAAGCTTATTTGGGATTGATGGCTTTCGTTATTGCTAACAGAAGATTACGTGCCAAGGAAGATGACGAGTATAACAGAGATGGCGGGGTTACTGCTATGCTCCGTTATACCCTAAGATTGTTGACTACTCAGCAGCGTGATCGAATCACCAAAATGATCGTGGCCGCAGAACTCATCCGAAAGAAAGAGTATCCCAAATACGGAAAAGCGCCTATTAGCATTGGCTTCTGGGTTGGTGGCGGAGTAACGCCAAACGATTTCGATTCGTTAAAAGAAGATCCTGAGGATAGAGAGAAGACAAACAAGGCTAGGGCACAAAGAAAGCTGATTTATAAGCAGTTATTGACGTGTCCATTTTGCGGAAAGCCTTTAACTGAGGAAGAGTTTTACATCGATACGGTTGAGAAGAGCGTAAAAATTTATTGCGCTGATAAAATGTGTATGTTTTATAAATACCCGGAACATGGGGATCCGATTAACATACCAGTATATTTGGTTGATGAGGAAATATACGCAAAGTGTCCTACGGTTATCCTTTCGACTGTAGATAAATTTGCAAGACTTCCGTGGGCTGTTGAAACCAATGCTCTTTTTGGAAGAGTAGATCGTGAATGTAGTCGAGACGGATATGTGGCGATGGGGGCAGAACATGCTAAACATGTTAAGACTGAAGGCCATCCGGCAGCAACCTTAACGGATATTAAGCCGTTTCTTCCGCCAGAGCTTATTATCCAGGATGAGCTGCATTTGATTACGGGTCCGCTTGGAACGGTTTATGGTGCATATGAAACTTTGATAGAAGACTTGTGCACTTATGAAAAGAATGGCAAGAAAATCAAGCCGAAATATGTTGTATCTACTGCAACAATAAAGAATGCCGGTGAACAAGCAAAGTGCTTATATGCTCGTAAAGAGACTGCACAGTTCCCGCCAAATGGATTTGAGATAGGGGATAGTTTCTTTATCACTGAGATTCCGGTTGAGGAGAACCCTTTTAGAAAATATGTTGGTGTATGCGCGCCAGGACAATCTGTAAAGACAGCATTGCTGCGCATATATTCCATTATTCTCCAGGAGTCTTATGATTTGTCTTTGCAGGATGAATATAAGGCATGGATAGATCCGTATTATAGCCTAGTAGGATATTTCAACAGTATACGAGAACTTGGTGGTGCGGTTCGTCTTCTCCAAGACGATATTCCGGACCGTATTAAGCGTATAAAGAAAAAGTATGGCATGAACAAGCAGCGTTTCTTGAACCGCCGCGAAGAAATCACATCTCGTATGTCCTCTTATGAGATACCTAAAAAGCTTAAACAACTTGAAACCAGATTTGAATCCAAGGAATGTCTAGATACTGCTATAGCAACGAATATGATTGCTGTAGGTATGGACGTAGATCGATTGGGATTAATGGTTGTAACAGGCCAGCCAAAACAGAATTCAGAATACATCCAGGCTACATCTCGTATAGGAAGAACATACCCTGGATTAGTTGTAACGCTTTATAATCCGTACCGTCCTCGAGATTTGTCCCATTATGAGAACTTTATGGGGTATCACTCTCAGATGTATAGATTCGTTGAAGGAACGACGGCTACTCCGTTCTCGGCAAGAGCTAGAGATAGAGTTTTGCACGCTGTTATTATTGCTGCTATCAGATTGCGTTATCCGGAAATGGCAAATAATGCTGACGCTGAGAATATTGCAGCACTTTCAGAGCAACAGATTGATGCAGTTAAAGAAATCATCATTGATCGTTTGAACATAATTAAGCCTTCAGCAAAAGCAGATGCGGAAATTGAAATTGATACTTTCATTGATAATTGGAAGTTCCTTGCGTCTAGGGAAAAGCGGCTGAGATATTATGTTTGGAAAACAGATAAGTATAATCGACTGATGAATACTTATGGGGAGAGTTGTACAGACACAGAAAAACCGACATTGCGATCCATGAGAGAAGTTGAGAGTGCTGCCAATATGTATTATTTCACGGAGGATTGAAAATGCCAGGATTCGATAACAACAAATTAGGCGAACTTCGTCCTAACCAAGTCATTACAACATTTGGTCCGGGAGCCATTGTAGATGCTGTGAAGGACTCGGTTACTGTTCTTGATATTAACTATTGGAAAGAAAAGGGCAAGAAGATAATCGATGGACGTTTAGCATCTTATCTCGGAGTCGATTGTTTTTATATGCCAAGAACATCATTTAGCGGGGATGTTCCAGTTGTTTCATTTCCATATACCCACGTATGCTCAAACGTTGCATGTGGAAGAATATTCGACGTTAGAGATGATTTTGACTTAGATAGATATTTAAGATATGGCGTAAACTGCCCGGATTGTCATAGACAGGCGTACCCGTCTCGTTTTATTACAATCTGTGAAAATGGCCATATGGATGAGTTCCCGTGGAAATGGTGGGTTCATTACGGAAAGACTACATGTAACGGAAAGCTTCGTATGTATTCAACCGGAACAACATCTACGCTTGGAGACATGTGGGTTGAATGTGATTGCGGAGCCAAAAGAAGCATGAGCGGTGCTACTCAGAAAGAGAATTTTGAGGAGCTGTCTTGCAGTGGTCATCATCCATTCAGACCTAATCATAAGAATGATAAATGTGATAAGAAGATGCTCCCTTCGCAGCGAGGCGCATCAAATGTTTATTTTGCAGTAAGCCGAAGCGCAATTTCAATCCCGCCTTGGGTTAATCCGCTTTATAACCTGATAGATGAGCATTTGAGACTCATTGATAGTTATGAAGAAGACTTCGGTGACATGGGGCTTCAGAAAGTATATGAAAAGTATTTTACAGCATACACTAGGGAAGAATTTGATGCAGCCCTTCAGCGTAGACGGGAGAATATAACGGAATTTACCGAGATTAAGCAGATGGAGTATGATGCAATAACGCATCATGCGGATCCGGCATATGCTTCGAACAAAAAGCATTTTAAAGCAGAGGAAGATGCGCTTCCAGAATACTTAAAGAAGTATTTCAGTAGAATTATAAGAATAACAAGACTTAGAGAAGTAAAGGTACTATTGGGATTCACTAGAGTTGATGCGCCGGATCCTGATGCAGATGAACAGGCAAATATCGTTTATCTGAACAAAGGAAAGAGCGAAAAATGGCTTCCGGCTGCAGAAGTAAATGGTGAAGGTATATTTATTGAGTTTAATAAAGAAACCATCGATTCTTGGATGTCAGACGAGAAGGTAAAGGCTCTTTCTGAACGGTACGCGGAATGCTATAAGGAGTTCTGTGATTCAAAAGGATGGACCGTGAAAATCTTAAGAGATGCGAGATATGTTTTGATGCATACATTTGCTCATTTGCTGATCAAACAGATGTCAATGGCATCGGGATACTCTTCGTCAGCAATAAGGGAAAGAATATATTTTGGCGATAAGATGACCGGAATCCTGTTATATACCGGAAGCGCTGATAAAGAGGGATCTCTTGGCGGTCTTGTAGAACTCGGAAACGTGGAGCATTTGAATGTATTGATGAGAGATGCCTTCCAGGAGGCATTGTTATGTACAAATGATCCGGAGTGCCTCAATAATACTCCTGCAGGAAAGAATTCTAATGGAGCAGCTTGTCATTCTTGTTGCATGATTTCTGAGACTGCTTGTGAGAACGGTAACAGAATGCTGGATAGAGGTTTAGTGGTACCTATTGCGGGCAGGGAAAAACAAGCCTATTTCAAGGAGTTGGTAGAGGAATTATGTCAGCTGGAAGTATAAGTTTAGATATCTTACTTAATCAGATAAGTGCTGATGCCATTTCAGGCTCTGAAGATGCGATTAAGGATATCAAGAAAAGATATCCTGCATTGTCTGAAAAAGAGGCTAGAGAAATACATGAACTTGTTGCGGCATCGTTGAGGCAATCGAAGAATGATGCGGAAGTGGTTGTTACTGCTCCGCCGTCATTTGCAATGAAGACAAAGGTAACTAAAACGGTAGTGAAATCAATGCTGGAAGGAGCTAAAAGCAGTATTGTAATTACCGGGTATTCTTTATCGGATTACTTTTCAGATTTAATAGATTGCATAATCAGAAAAAGCCAAGAGGGAGTCTTTGTGAAGTTCTACGTTAATCATATCGAAGACCAGGCTAATTTCGATAAAATCTGTAGATATAAAGGTCGATTCCTGAAAATCTACAATTACCCAAAGCAGGATGATGCTATGGCGGCTCTTCATGCGAAGGTTATATCAGTAGATAAAAAGGATAATCTGATTACATCTGCAAATCTGTCCTATCACGGACAGGAAGGCAACATTGAGATGGGTG
>JAQXQU010000146.1 GCA_029101345.1 Erysipelotrichaceae bacterium
GCTGATATCATTTCACCTGAATTCAAGGGCAGTGGTCATAAGGTTGTATTGCTTGAACCAGCTTATGATGAAAATGGCTTGCCAGTTACTGAAAGCCTCAAGGCTATCTTTGATGAAGCAAATGCAATGATTGCTAGTGGCCAGGCCCTTTCAGCCTATGCTTTAGGCATGGGTGGCATTTTGGAAGCTGTTTTCAAGATGGCAATTGGCAATGGCTATGGCTTGGATTTTGAAGAATTATCGGAAGATGAAATATCAGCTTATAAATATGGATCAATTCTGCTTGAATGCGTTGAAGATGATAAGCATCGTCTCATTGGTACAACCAATGACAATCAATCCCTATGCTATAAGGGTGAGGAAATTGCATTAGCAGAGATCCTCAAGCCTTATGAAGACAGATTGGAAGGCGTCTATAGCTGCAATATCAAGACTAGTGGCAAGGCAGAAAACATCTCTTCAGATATTAGAGCCAAGATCTTAAGTCCAATGCCAACTGCTAAGCCAAAGGTATTGATTCCAGTCTTCCCAGGCACCAATTGCGAATATGATTCTGCCAAGGCAATCAGGGATGCTGGTGGCTTGCCGGAAATTGTTGTCATCAATAATCTGAATGCCTTAGGCATCAAGGAATCAGTTGATATCTTTGCCAATAAGCTAAAGGATAGCCAGATGATCTTTATTCCAGGTGGCTTCTCGGGTGGTGATGAACCGGATGGTTCAGGCAAATTCATCACAGCCTTCTTTAGAAATGAAGCAATCAAGGATGGTGTCGAAGATCTGATGGATCAGCGGGGTGGTCTGATCTGTGGCATCTGCAATGGCTTCCAGGCTTTGATCAAGCTGGGTCTTGTGCCTTATGGCAAGATTGTTGAGATGGATGATTCCATGGCTACATTGACATACAATACCATTGGAAGACACCAATCCAAGATTGTCAGAACCCGTATTGCCTCAACCCTTTCACCTTGGTTAGCTAAATGCCAGGTTGGTGATATCTGCAATGTCCCAATCTCCCATGGTGAAGGAAGATTCCTGGCAAGTGATGAATTATTGAAACAGCTGATTGAAAATGGTCAGGTCGCAACCCAATATGTCGATTTAGAGGGCAATGCGACTATGGACATCCAATATAATCCAAATGGTTCTGTGATGGCAATTGAAGGCATCACTTCACCAGATGGCCGTGTCTTTGGCAAGATGGGCCATTCGGAAAGAATTGGCAAGGGCTTATATAAGAATGTCCCAGGCAATTATGATATCCGGATGTTTGAAGCAGCTGTTGATTTCTTCAAGAAACAATAAGCAAATAAGGTCATGTCTTATAGACATGGCCTTTTACTTGTCAAAAAGATCATGATGAATATTAGACATCTAAAACAGAAGAGGGATAATAAGCTAGATAAAAAGGCTTTGATATCTAGTGCTGAAAGCTGCCATATTATAATCTGATGATCCTTTGTTATAATTGATAAAAAGGAAGTAGGAATAATATGAGATATAGCTTAAGCAATGATGAATTGACGATTGAAGTGGAATCACTGGGTGCTGAACTCAAATCGGTCAGAAGCGGTGATCATGAGTTCATGTGGCAGGGAGACAATAAGTATTGGGGCAGAACATCACCGGTTCTCTTTCCTTTTGTTGGTTCTTTGAAAGACAAGCAATTCAGATACAAGGGCAAGACCTATCCCATGAGCCAGCATGGCTTTGCAAGAGATCTTGAACATCAGCTTATTGAAAAGACTGACAACAGGTTTCTATTTGAACTAAGATCAACTGAAGAAACACTGGCTAGATATCCGATGGAATTTGTTCTCAATATTGGCTATGAACTATTAGGCAATAGTGTCAAAGTTACCTGGACTGTCAGCAATCCCGCTCAAGAAGACCTTCATTTCTCCATTGGTGCCCATCCTGGCTTCAATACACCAGCAGATAAAAGCGGCTATCGTCTATATTTTGAAGGATTGGATGAGGTCCATTACCATGGCAACAGCCAGACAACTGGTCTATCATTAAGAGAAGACAAGGTCTTGAAGCTTGAAAATAGCAGAATCACTATGACATCTGATTTCTTTGATACCTATACCTATATGATTGAAAACAGGCAAACCAAGACAGTTGGCATTGAAGATGCTAATGGCAAGATGTTTGTCAAAGTGGAATTTGATATGCCGTTGTTTGCCCTTTGGTCAAAAGAAGGCGCGAATGCCCCTTTCATTTGCATTGAACCGTGGTGTGGACGCTGTGACGCCGAAGACTTTGCTGGTGAACTGCAAGAACGGGAATATGATAATGTCTTGAAAAAGGATGAAGTCTTCAACTCATCCTATCTCATGACTTTCTATAAGTAGTTAGCTACAGGCGCTAAGATTTAAGCGCCTTTTTATTTGATTTCCATGAAAAAGACCATATAGTGCAATCAAGGCAAATGGATAATCAAAGATTCATACAAAAAGACATTGATGGAAATTGATCAGGGCATTGTACCAATTATGATAAAAGCAGGAAATCGATTTGATTTCCTGCTTTCAAATTATGCAATGAAGGCATTGATGGAAAAATCCCTTATCACTAGCTAATGGCATCCTTCATTGTTCTAACGAATCTGCCAATTCTGCTTGGGGCATTAGTACCATCTTCTTCAAGCATTTTGACAATGGCTGAACCAACAATGACACCATCAGCTATCGCTGCCATCTCTTTGGCCTGGTTGGCATTTGCTATGCCAAAGCCAATAGCACAAGGGACATCGGTTGTCTTTTTGATGAGTTTGATAATCTTGGCTAGATCAGTCCTGATTTCACTTCGCATGCCAGTAACGCCAAGGCTTGATACAAGATAAATAAAGCCTTCAGCTTCCCTGGCTATCATGGTAATGCGCTTGTCAGAAGTCGGGGCAATCAGTGAAATCAGATCTATGCCATATTGATGGCAAAGAGGAAGGAATTCCTCCTTTTCTTCAAAAGGCAAATCGGGAATAATCAGACCATCAATGCCCACTTCTTTGCATCGGCCGATGAACTTCTTGGCATTATAGGAGAAGACAACATTGGCATAGGTCATAAGCACTAGCGGTATAGCAATATCCTTACGTAAGTCTTTGACCATTTCAAAGACCTGATCAGTGGTGATACCGCCTTTTAAAGCTCTGATATTGGCGTTCTGGATAACTGGTCCTTCTGCTGTTGGATCAGAAAAGGGAATGCCTAATTCAATCAGATCAGCGCCATTTTTTACCATTTCCTTAATAGCTTTGATGGTCGTATTGATATCAGGATCACCAACAGTGATGAAAGGAATGAAGGCTTTGCCCTTGCTAAAAGCATTTTTGATTCTAGTCATAGATTTCTTCTCCTTGATATCTGGCGATAGCTGCACAATCCTTATCACCACGTCCTGATACAGTGACAACAATGATCTGGTCTTTTCTCATTGTTGGTGCGAGCTTCATGGCGTAGGAAAGGGCATGGGCTGATTCAATAGCAGGAATGATTCCTTCAGTTCGGGAAAGATATTCAAAGGCATCAACTGCTTCCTCATCAGTAATGGCGACATATTCAGCTCTGCCGATATCATGCAGATAAGCATGTTCAGGACCAACACCAGGATAATCAAGACCTGCTGAAATGGAATAGACAGGGGCAATCTGACCATCACTGTTTTGGCAGAAATATGATTTCATACCATGGAAAATGCCTAATTTGCCTGTATTGATAGTGGCTGCTGTTTCAAGGGTATCAATACCCCGTCCTGCTGCTTCACAACCAATAAGTCTGACACTTTCATCATTTATGAAGTTATAGAAGCTGCCAATGGCATTGGAGCCACCGCCAACACAGGCAATAACGGCGTCAGGCAGTTTGCCTTCCTTAGCAAGGAGCTGCTCCTTGATTTCCTTGGATATGACTGCCTGGAAGTCTCTGACAATAGTTGGGAAAGGGTGAGGACCCATGACTGATCCCAGGCAATAATGGGTGTCATCAATTCGGCTTGTCCACTCCCGCATTGCTTCAGAAACAGCATCCTTTAAAGTAGCAGTGCCAGTCTTTACGGGAATGACACTAGCTCCTAAAAGCTTCATGCGATAGACATTAAGGGCTTGTCTTTTAGTGTCTTCTTCACCCATGAAAATGACGCATTTCATGCCCATTAATGCAGCAGCTGTAGCAGTCGCAACACCATGCTGGCCAGCACCTGTCTCAGCAATCAGTCTGGTCTTGCCCATCTTCTTGGCTAAAAGAGCCTGGCCGAGGACATTATTGATCTTATGAGCACCGGTATGATTGAGATCTTCCCTTTTCAAATAGATCTTGGCACCACCTAATTCTGCACTCATCTTCTTGGCATAATAGAGTCTTGAAGGACGGTTGGCATATTCATTAAGCAGTTCCTGCAGTTCATGATTGAAAAGAGGATCATTTTTATAGAAGTTATAGGCTTCTTCCAATTCATTGACGGCATTCATTAAGGTTTCAGGGATATATTGGCCGCCATGAATGCCAAAACGTCCATTTGGATTAGTCATTTTTCTCTTCCTTTCTAACATTATTCACAAAAGCAATCATCTTG
>JAQXQU010000147.1 GCA_029101345.1 Erysipelotrichaceae bacterium
GATGCGATAGAAAGCATCGGCCACAGCCTGTCCTCCATTTGTCGTCAATGGATTAGACAAGGAATTGGTCACCACCTCTACACTCATGCCTTTCTCCACACGGATCCCATTCGTATTGTTCATCCGTTTTACTGTTACTCTAAATAGTGCCATAACGCGATCATTTATAAGTTTTCTAATTCTTTCGCCCGACTTGGATGAATACCCAACTTGTCTCGTAATCGGTCTAACAAACGACGTTCTTTGCTGGATATTTTTCCTTCTTCTAAACAAGCTCGATATTCTTCTAAATACTCTTGCTCGTCAGGGGTCAATTGAGGCTTTTTCAGAGATTCTTCCAATTCATTGGCACGAGTTTCACTGATGCCTAATCGATCTCGCAAGCGATTTAACAATCGTCGTTCCCGGGAGGAGATCTCCTCACCCCCCTCCAAACAAGCCTTTACCTCTTCCAAATACTCAGACTCCGCTGAAGATGTGAAAGAATAATGCTTGTCATTATTATCTGCAAAATGTATTTCAGTCTTTGAATCATTCAAGGATTTTCTTTTGGTTGAGTTACTTAACTCTTTTAGTTTTTCCATAGCTCCATCATAACCTGCATCCGCAGCTTTCTGATACCACAACTTTGCTTGTTGAAGATCTGGTTTACAACCCTTCCCATATTCATAGATTTCCCCGATTACATACATCGAGTATGAGGCGCCTAGATTTGCGGCTCTCAAAGATAACGACAAACCTTTTTCATAATCAACAGAAGTTCCATGTCCTTGAATGTAAAGAATCCCTAAACCTGCAAGACATTCGAGCCACATACGATAGAGAATAGAATCTGCATTTGCGGCAAATGACTCTTCCAAATCAATTACGTCAACGGCATTCTTTGTGTATAAAAAACATTTTGTTTCAGAAGGTACAACATCACCTTTCCCATGGTAATATAAAAGAGAGAGCTCATAGTTTGCAACAATCTTACTTTCGATATTGTTGTTTTTAGCTAATAACAACAGACATTTTTCATAGTCTTTAAATTTATTCCTTTTTTCTAAGCTTACACAAGTATCAATTAAAGAGGAATAACGAGCATCACAATAAATTGATTCTAAATATCCCTTATCTAGAAAATTATTTTTTATGGAGAATATATTTGGACATCTTTTACTGATTTGTACTTGTTGATCCACGACATTTGGAGAATCATGATTAATATTCATCGACATGAACATAAGTTGCAAAACTGTATATTCATCATTTTTATCATATAACTTTATCGATTCATTAATATGAAATAATCCTTTCTTAATAAGAGACTTGTCTTCTATATGTTCCTCGCTGTAATAATAAGCACATAAAGCCCAAAGAAAATGTATGGCAGATTTAATCCTTTCATCAAAACCATAATATAAACGCTCTAAACTATCTAAGTATCTTAAAGATGTATTTCTTGTAGCAATTATTGATTCAGTATTGTCTAATAAATAAGTTAACTTTTCAAGTATCTTTTCTTCCTCTCTATTGTCAACAAGTTCTGAATACACATTCTCATCATGAACCGCTGTAACCGAATCCAATTGCTTATTTGATCCCCATTCATGTCCACATTTAGGACAATGGAATTGTAGGTTATCCACGTCTCCCCACAAAAACTTCTCAGAGGCATCTGCCACTTTATTCACATCATCTTCTAATAGAGTTCCAGCTATCATTCCTAATGCGCCTCCTACAATAGTTCCGAGACCAGGTACAACAGATCCTATAGCTGCTCCTGTAGCCATAGCTGCGCCTTTTTTTACTGCACCACGTGTAATTTTTCTAGCAAACCCTTTGACTGGCTTTCCTTCTACCCAATTTCCACACTTAGGGCATTTTTGTCTAATGTTTCCCATACTATCAATTTTAAATATTTTGTTATCAAATGACTATTCACGAATCTTTTTTAAGGTTTCAATGAATGCTTTTCCCGAAAAGTAGAATTGCGCATATACAATGAAACCGATCAGCAAGGGTATAAGTGTCAGTATAATGTCTAACGCTATACCCACTATAATATTGACAATCATTCCAACAATGACACTGCTGATATTCAATGTTGTGCCAACCTTCTCACAGATCGCGCTATACATGTGCCACAGAATGATCATGTAGATAATCCAATCAATGCCAAACAATGGCAAACTCATC
>JAQXQU010000148.1 GCA_029101345.1 Erysipelotrichaceae bacterium
TGATGGCACATACCAGTGGTATTACACTTATGGTGATAATGAAAATAGAGAGATGCGCTACTATCTTTCGGATGATTCGACCATGCTTACTGTCAGAAAGTTCAATAGTGACAATAAGATTGAAGAAATCCGTGAATATGCAGCAGAAGGCTTTGAAAACAACTGTACTGAAGATAATCTATGCAAATATCTAGTCTATGATTTTGATGAATATGGTCGCCGCCATGGTTATCAAGAATTTACGGCTGATGGAACACTGGCAAAAACAGCAGCCTATGCCTATGAGGAAGATGGCCACAGCTTTCTTCTGACTGGATATGATAATAATGGAAATGTCATTAACAGTATTCACTATATCTATCAGCCATTAGCAGAAATCACTGAATGAAATAAAGCCTCACTACCTTGATATCAATATAGTGAGGTTTTTTCTTGCTTAATCATATTATGGATTAAAACAGAAACAAAAAGCGTGACACATGCCACGCTTTAGGTGCTATCAACAAATGCTAATCACCATTGAATAATGGAGTTGACAAATAGCGATCACCATTATCTGGTAAAAGAACTACGATGTTCTTGCCCTTGTTCTCCTCTCTTTGAGCTAATTTAAGAGCTGCTGCCACTGCTGCCCCTGATGAAATTCCCACAAGAATGCCTTCTTTCTTGCCAATCAGTTTGCCAGTCGCAAAAGCTTCTTCATTTTCGATGGCAATGATTTCATCATAAATGCCTGTATCAAGGACTTTTGGCACAAAGCCGGCACCAATGCCCTGAATCTTATGAGCACCTGCTACGCCTTTTGATAGAACTGGTGAACTTGCTGGTTCAACTGCCACAATCCTGATATTCTTGTTCTGTTCCTTGAGATACTGGCCAACACCAGTAATGGTACCTCCAGTACCTACACCTGCAACAAAGATATCAATCTGGCCATCAGTATCTTCATAGATCTCTGGTCCTGTTGTTTCATAATGGGCTTTTGGATTGTTGATATTATCAAACTGGCCTGGCAAGAAGTGATTTGGATATTCTTTAGCCAACTCCTCAGCTTTGGCAATAGCGCCTTTCATACCCTTGGCACCTTCTGTCAGGACGATTTCCGCCCCATAGGCCTTCATGAGATTGATTCTTTCAACCGACATTGTATCAGGCATAGTAACAATCAGTCGCAAGCCCTTGGCTGCACTTACCGAAGCCAGACCAATGCCTGTATTGCCAGATGTAGGTTCAATAAGTACTGTATCCTTGTTGATCTTTCCTTCCTTGATGGCTTCCTCAACCATCTTCTTGGCAATACGATCCTTAACAGAACCAGCTGGGTTGAACATTTCAACCTTGGCAATGATCTTAGCTTCCAGTTTATATTCTTCTTCGATATGGGATAATTCAAGCAAAGGTGTTTTGCCGATCAGTTCATCGGTAGTTTTATATATTTTAGTCATTTCTTTTCTCCTGTTTCCAATAATTATAATGCTTAATGTTTTCTATTGTTTTCAACATCGGAAAAATGACTTATAATTTATCATATACCCCACCTCCATGATAGGTTTTTATCATTATAGCACTATTTACCTATCATACAAGTAGGGAAAAGGAGTTTTTTATGCTAATATCAACCAAAGGGCGCTATGCTATTCGTGTATTATGTGATATGGCTAGCAATAATGGCGTCAGTCAATATGTCTCATTACCAGAAATTGCCAAAAGGCAGGAAATATCACTTAAGTATCTTGAAAGAATCATGTCACTAATGGTGAAGGGTGGACTTGTCACCTCAAGCCATGGTAAAGGCGGCGGTTACAAGCTCATCAGAAAACCAGAAGATTATTCAATCCTGGAGGTATTGAATTTGACTGAAGAAAGTCTGGCTCCTGTTGAATGTCTTAAGAATAAGGATGTTGGTTGCAAGCGCAGAGACAAGTGTCCAACTTTGAAGATGTGGAAGGAAACTAGTGAGCTGTTAACAGATTTCTTTGGGCATAAGACGATAGCTGATCTGATGGCTAATCAAACTATTTGATACCAGGAATAATAATGCAGGTGGATAAGCAAATTATCTGATGCTTGGAAATATGGATTATCCAAGAAAGGAAATGGCCTTGCCTT
>JAQXQU010000149.1 GCA_029101345.1 Erysipelotrichaceae bacterium
ATGCATCTGAATAGCAGACCAGAAGGGCATCCTCTGACATCCTTTGAAAATCCCCCAAGAATCCCGGACTGATTCCAAGAATCTTGGAGAATCCTACAAGATTTTGAAAATATCTCCAACATTTTAGAAGGAACCCTGCAATACGGGGGTTACTGATGGCTTACGATCAATATAAACGGATATGCTCCGAAATACGCACAAATGGCCTTAGTTCACGGTCAATCTAAAGAATCTGGTTCATCCTCTCCTCCATCTTCAATAGTCTCATTAGTCTTTATAAATGAGGTAAATATACGTAAGAAAGACATTTCCTTAAAAAAATAGTTCGGATCCTCTTCCAGCTTCTCTTGCATGAAATCAAAACCAAAGTTTGCGTACTCCTCCATCTTCGTGGTCAAATCATCCACGACTTTTCGTGGCGTGATTTCCCCCTTGTCCAAAGCAATAAAATCAATATCTGTCCTTGCAATCAAAGCCGCAAACATGTATTTTCGAAGTTCCGGATATTGAGAACGTCCAAGTCGAGCCTCTTGTGTACCCCAATTAGCAATAGCCCATCCAAATTTTTTTCTTTTGGCCTTATCTACCACTAACGGCTTCGTACGGTCAAAATATAACCCAATAAAAAAAGCAATGATGAATACTTCATAACCTGCTCCAAAAATTTTTCCGCGAACTTCCTGATATTGATTATTTCCTTTTCCGTACTGTGCAAAAACATCTATAATGGATTTTTGGTAACGTTCTTCCCACTCCGGATTGCCTTTACACCAAAGCTCATAAATTGACTCCATAATTATTTAATCTTTTGAATAGTTGTACGAACGGTAGCCATATTCCGAGGATCAAATCCTTCTGCTTTCTTTATACGATAAACTGAACAAGTAAGAGATTCAATATCTGAATATCGCACATTTCCTTTCTCAATAAAATCTTTTGTTGCTATGATGCATTGTTTATTCAATTTATCTATTACATTATAAAAACTTTGTTCTTTAGAATCTCCAAATGAGGAAGTTGCCGCATCAAAAATCAAAGGGTAATCCTCACTGCGTTTTTGTTGCGTAAAATCAGAGATCGCAAAAAGGACAGAAATATACATGACCGTCTTTTGTGAACCAGAAGGACGCTTAATCTCTGATCCGTTCGTGCTATACAAACAAATCTCTGTGGAAGAATCTGCTTTGTAAACCAAACGCACTTCCCCATGAAAATCATTAGAGCTCAATTTCTCTAAGTATTCATTTGCTTTCTCTTGAAGATCGGAAAGGAATCGACGAAGGTTCTCTTTCTTGGCATTTGCAAATGCCTTCGCAATTTCATTAAGCACTCTGTAGGCCTCCTGATAGACTTTCACTTGACTACTTGCTGGATTCAACTCATTCAACTCCTGCCGCAAATCAGCATAGCACTTTTCCATTGTATCCAATTCATTCATTAATTCCAATAGACGAAGCTCTGCTCGACCTTTCTGTTCAAAAAGACCTTTAATATCTTTGAAGTCTTTCTCAAGTACGGCCTCTGAAACATTACCAGACTGGATAAGAAGCCTCGATTTCTCGTCCTGAATATCTTGAAGCTTATGATCCACATTTTTCAATTCATTCTTGAACCTATCCACCAACTCCAATCTATCACTAATCTCACATGCTATTTGAGAAATTCTTGATTCATTACTTCCACTAAGAGATATACTTAAGTTATGCAAATCTTCAATATTATTGAATTCAAACAATTCCTTTTGCTCAATCTCCTCTTTTAGTTCTTTTCGACGAGCCTCTTTTTCTATATGCTGTTTATACTGCTCTAATTTCTGCACCATAAACAAGTAAGCATCCGATCCTTCTTCTGCTGGGCGACCACAAACTTTACAGATATGATCATTGATCATTTCCTCCATCGTTTCCTGATTAGGAAGATACCAAGGCAATTCCGTAGCTCCATTGATTAATGCCCCCTGCATCTCTTTGATTGCTTCAAGTTTGCCTAACTCTTTTGCTTTTTGTTGATCATAGTTCTTCTCCTGACGTTTTCTTTCCTTACTTAAAGCGGAACACTTCCGTTTGAAATCTTGCAAAATGGGAGGAAACGCCCCAAGAATCCAATAGTGGTCCAACAGCGCATGGTTATAATCAATCATTGCTATTTGTGCTTTCAATTTGTTTCGTTTCTCTTCTTGCGTTTTCTGCCGGCTTTTAAGATCCACTAAGCGCTCAGATGTTTCTTGATGTTCCTCTAACTCATTTAAACGAGTAGAAAACACCTCAACCGAAGTTTTCTTTTCTTTGATTTCTT
>JAQXQU010000150.1 GCA_029101345.1 Erysipelotrichaceae bacterium
TTTCCTTGTTTGATTCTTAATTCAAATATTCCATCTCCCAGGGATTTTGAATAAGGCTCTCTTAGAAGTGGGCCGTTATTCTTCAGCAAATCGATGGTTCTCAGTACTTTTGCTTTCATCTTTGAATCAAGAGAGAATGAATTCAGCTACAGGACATTCACCGCTCTCGGTGTTATAAAATTCGATATTTATCATATTTAGCTTGCTATCTTCCCACTTATATAATATGTCGAATACAACATATTTGTCAATGGCACTTTCATTTCCTGTAAATTATCTAGATTAATCAAAGGATTGTAAATATCTTTTTTTGAATATATTCATGATAATAGGAATAGATTCTCTTCCCTGAAATGGAAGCTTCACCGGCTTTTGTGGCAACAGGAATCTCCGAATCAAATACCTTGATGTTCCTGCCGAAACTATCCCTGATTGTCTCTGTTGTACTTTTAGCCAGATCTGTCTTTGAATCTTCCAAGGTAATTGCAACTCCAACGATGGTGAGATTGCTGTTGATCTTAAGCTGGACCTTTTTAATTGTTTGAAGTAACTTGGTCATTCCCTTAGCGGGCAAGTACTGAGCCTGCACAGGTATCAATACCTGGTCAGCAGCAGATAATGCATTTACTGTATGCATGCCAAGGGAAGGGGGACAATCAATCAGAATGTAATCATATCGATCCCTTAACGGTTCAAGGCAGCTGCTTAGTACCTGTTCACGGTTGATGACAGATACAAGACGCATTTTAAAATCAGCCAGTTCAATGTTTGCTGGTATTACATCGACATCCTCTTCGTGTTTCAGAATCAAAGAGGCATATTTGATATCCTTATCATTGATGTAATCATCAAGCATTGTTGAAACAGTATTCTCTAATGCATCATTGTTTTTCCAACCAAGGCAGTCTGTTAGATCACCCTGAGGGTCAAAGTCGACAATCAGCACTTCCTGCCCGTTTCTTGCTAGGCCAATAGCTATATTCTCTGTTGTAGTTGTCTTGCCAACGCCGCCCGTGGGAGAAATCCTGTGGGCGTTATTTAATTTAGTGATGACTTAAATAAACGATGGTGTTACAATTAAGTACTACTAAAATAAAAGGAGCAGCAGTATGGAACTTGACCGTATGTTAAAAGCATTGGGTGAGCCAATGCGTTTGAAAATATATCAAGCTCTCTTGGAAAGAAAGCATTGTGTGCTCTCTTTCTAAAAAGTTTGGTATCTCAGAATCTGCAATTTCTCAGCACATGAAGGTGATGAAAGACGCAGGTTTGGTTTATGGAGATAAATATGGCTACCACACACATTATCTCCCTTTGCAGGATGCCGTTGATTACCTTGCCGAACAGTTTGAGTTAATGCGGAGTGCATCCCTTAATGTTGACCGTGATATGACGGTCTGTCAGTGTGAATATCGGAAGGAGGGCGAACAAGAATGAATATCTTGCTCGATTTGTTTCTTACTTTTGCAAAGATTGGCTTGTTTACCTTTGGCGGTGGCTATGCCATGATTTCCATGATTGAAAACAACTGCGTGGAAAGAAAACAATGGATTACCCATGACGAAATGATGAATGTGACCGTCATTGCGGAATCAACCCCCGGACCGATTGCCATTAACTGCGCCACCTTTACCGGATATAAAAAAGCCGGTTTTATTGGTGCGTCGGTAGCAACTCTGGGTATGATCGTTCCATCCTTCGTGGTTATCTATCTGATTTCCATGTTCCTGGATAACTTTTTGGAACTGGCCATCATTGCCAATGCATTTAAGGGCATCAAAATTGCAGTTGGTATCATGATTCTGGATGCGGCTGTTACCATGATAAAGAAGATGCACAAAAAGAAACTGCCAAGAGCGATTATGATTTGCTCCACTATTGTAATGCTTTGTATCAATATCTTCGCATGGAACTTTTCTTCTATCAGCTTAATGCTGATTGCGGCAGCTGTCAGTCTGACGATCTTTATTCTGAATGGCGCACCTGAACAGAAAGGCGGTGCAGTAAAATGATTTATCTGGATTTGTTTCTTGGCTTTTTAAAAGTCGGCTGCTTTGCTTTTGGTGGAGCTTACGGCGCAATTCCTCTGATTCGCGATGTGGTGCTTTCATATGGTTGGCTCAGTGATGAAACATTGACCTATATGATTGCTGTCAGCGAAAGTACACCGGGACCGATCATGGTGAATCTGGCAACTTATGTGGGAAGCAGTCAGGCAGGAATGCTTGGTGCAATC
>JAQXQU010000151.1 GCA_029101345.1 Erysipelotrichaceae bacterium
CTAATAGATGATCTAACAATTGATATAGTTGGCAGATGTATTACAACACTTGAGGATGAATGGAGATTCAAATTTACTGAGGAATCTTTCAACTCAATGAGAATCTATGGTGTACTAGCAATCTTAAGGCACCAGAAACACCTATTGTCTCTTCAGGAAAACGAAAAAGAAACAGTATACAAGTACAATGAATACAATTGGGCAAAATCATTATTTGAAATGTTCCACAAAGAGCTGGGCGTAGACTTGAGCGATGATGAAGTGGTGTTCTTCGCAATACAGTTGCTATGCTCAGGATTAATGCATGATTCTGGCTACGAGGAAAACAACGCCTATAAATACGATGAAAAAATGAAGGAGTTTATTAGAGTCGTAATTTCATCAATATCAGATGTGCTTAACATAGACTTGGATAATGATGAGGAGTTATATAAAGGGCTGCTGAATCATATTAGGCCAGCTATTTTCCGAATGAAATTTGAGAAGCACAACACCAAGGATCTGACAAATTTTGTTAAGGAAGAGTACAAGGAAACCTATCGTGTTTCCTGGATATTGTCCATGTTATTTGAAGAGTATTATGGAATCAATATTTCTTCTACAGAATTAAGCTATATCACTCTATATATACAGTCAGCACTTGAAAGAGCCTATAAACCAGCAAAAATCGTGCTTGTAACTGAACTTGGCATGGGGCTAAATCAGATGTTCTGTAACAAAATCCGAATGGCAATTCCAAAAGTAGATAAAATTCTGATTGTTTCATTAAGGGATTTTGATATCTCATTGCTAAATGACTATGATCTGATCATCACAACGTCAAATATCAACATTGATGATGATCGCATCATCCAAATAAGCTCTTTGCTAAACGAGGAGGGATTATCCCTAATAAAGCAAAGCATCCGTAATCTCAATAACCGGAAAATTTCAAAGAAACCGCGATTTGATGTTTCTTGTCATTCCTTCTTTGACCCAAGTCTTATTTTTACCCACGTAAAAATGACTGATAAGACGCAGATTATCGAGATGTTGACTAATAAAATGCTGGAAAAGGGCTATGTCAAGGAAAAATTCCTAGCATCAGTATTGAAAAGGGAGAAAGCTGTTTCTACATGTCTTGGAAATGGTGTAGCAATACCGCACGGAAATTCCAATTATGTCAATGATTCCAAGGTAGCTATCGCCTTCCTTGATCAGCCAATTAGTTGGGATAGTGATGATGAGCAGATTTCTGCAATCTTTTTACTAGGATTTCAAATAGACAATCCTAAGAGCTCAAAGCAAGTTCAGCTGTTCTATAAGGTGTTCTTGAAATTGATAGAAACAGATGAAAATGTTGAACGACTAAAGACTTTGTCTAGAGAAGAATTATATAAGGAATTAGTATCATAGGAGAATACGATGGAACTAATAGATGTTTTAGATGAGAAAATCATTCAAATTGGCGTAGACGCAAAAGATAAGGCAGAGGCTCTTTCGAAAATGTCTGATGTGCTTCTGGATCAAGGGTACATTTCAGACAAAAACAGCTTCATGGAAGATATCTATTTTAGAGAATCACAAGGAGAGACTGGACTAGGACACGGAGTAGCCATTCCCCATGGTCAAAGTGACAGCGTTAATAAGCTTGGAATTGCAATTGCAACTTTGAATCAAGGAATTGAGTGGGAATCATTGGATGACATTCCGATCGATACAATCTTCCTATTTAGTGTTTGCAACAGTGCAAACTTCGCTAGAGATCATATGCTCATGCTTTCAAAAGTTGCAGCAAAGTTAGCTGACGATGATTTGCTAGAAAGAGTTAGAAAGGCAAGCAGTGCACAGGAAATGGTGTCTTTGCTATGCGGAGACTAATATGAGCACCTTTATTGATCCTAATGGATTTAGGATAGTCAAATTATCCAGTGGCTTGATTGACCTAGAGATAAATCTTACAAGAGGGTTACTATTAAGTAGCTTAACAAAGGGATCTAGACAGTATATCTATCTGGATAAAGATAATTATCAAAGCAATGAAAGGCCTAAATGCGGATGTCCAGTTCTGTTTCCCTTTTCAGGAACAAACAAGGATAATCTATTGATAATCGATGGTAAAAAATACGAGACTGGCATTCATGGTCTTGTACATTCTAATAATTGGGAACTCTTTAACATTTCAGATTCATTTGCTGAATTTATCACTTCTGATTCCGAATTCTCTCGAAAGAGTTTTCCTTTTGCCTATCAAATGCGGGCAAAGATAAGCCTAGATGGCAATAGAATCAATTATTTAGTATCTTTTATTAATAACAGCGAAAACACAATGCCCTGCGACTGTGGATTCCATCCATTTTTCAACATTTCAAATTTAGATAATCTATCCATCGCCATCAAGAACAACAATTCGATAATTGATATGGCTAGCATCAAAGCAAATGGCCAGCTATTTCAGGATATTAAAGAGGTTAAAGTTATTGATGCAGATCGAAGTATTGCGATTGAATTAGTACAAGGCTTAAAGAATGTGCTTCTTTGGTCAGGAAGACCAGACAAGTTCCTTGTTATTGAGCCGCTGTCATCTAGACCAAACGCCATTAATGAGAATACAAATTCCTTTAATCTCAAACAAGGAGAAGCGGCTTTTGT
>JAQXQU010000152.1 GCA_029101345.1 Erysipelotrichaceae bacterium
TACCCATGCAAACACTCATGAGAACCGATATGTGAAGTTGATGGATAAAATCATCAGAGCTGGTGTTAAGACTAAAGTTTTAATGCTGTCTGCAACTCCGGTAAACAATAGATTTGTTGACTTAAAGAATCAGCTTGCTATTGCCTATGAAGGTGATTCTGAAAATATGAATAAGCAGCTGAATACAACAAAGACAATCGAAGAAATCTTTAAGCAGGCACAGAGAGCTTTCAATACATGGAGCAAACTGGAACCGGAAGCAAGAACAACAGATGCACTTCTTAGAACACTTGATTTTGATTTCTTTGAATTGCTCGATAGTGTTACTATTGCTCGTTCAAGAAAACACATCGAGAAATATTATGATACTGCTGAGATTGGAAAGTTCCCTGAGAGAAAGAAGCCTATTTCACGTCGTCCCCAGTTAACAGACCTGAATTCAGCTATCAACTACAACGAAATATACGAACAGTTGATGTTGCTTACATTGTGTATCTATACACCTTCAAACTACATCTTCCCTAGCAAGATGCAGAAGTATATCGACCTTACTCATAATAAGGGAGACAACCTTACACAGACAGGTCGTGAAGAAGGTATCAGAAGATTGATGAGCATCAACCTCTTAAAACGTCTGGAAAGCTCGGTTAACTCATTCCAGCTCACACTTAAGAGAATTAAAGCATTGATTGAAAGTACCATTAAAGCTATTGATGATTTTGAAAAAAATGGTGCTGCAGATATTGATATGTATGAAGCATCGGATTCAGAATTCGATATGGACGATGGCAATACAGATTATTTCACAGTTGGTAAGAAAGTAAAAATCGAGCTGGCTGATATGGACTATAAGTCATGGCGTACAGAATTAAAAGCAGATGCAGATGTTCTCGAATTACTGACTTTAATGGTTGCGGATATTACTCCGGAGCATGACAGTAAGCTTCAGGAATTATTGAAGTTGGTTTCTGAGAAAATCGAGAATCCAATCAATACGGGTAACAAGAAAGTATTGATATTCTCTGCGTTCTCGGACACTGCAGAGTACCTTTATGACAATGTTAGTACATATATCAAAAAGAAGTACGGCCTCGATACAGCAGTTATTACAGGCTCTATTGATGGAAAAACAACCATTAAGGGATTCAGAGCAACACTTAATAACGTGCTTACTTGCTTCTCACCGATTTCAAAAGGCAGAGATGTTTTGATGCCGGGAAGTAAAACAGAGATTGATGTGCTGATTGCCACAGACTGTATTTCAGAAGGTCAGAACCTTCAGGATTGCGACTATCTTGTAAACTACGATATCCACTGGAATCCTGTACGTATCATTCAGCGATTTGGTCGAGTAGACCGTATCGGTAGTAGAAACTCACAGATTCAGCTTGTGAACTTCTGGCCGGATATGGACTTGGATGAATACATCAATCTTAAAGGCCGAGTAGAAACAAGAATGAAAATTTCTGTTATGACTTCTACCGGTGATGATGACCTTATCAATCCGGAAGAAAAGGGCGACCTTGAATATCGTAAGCAACAGCTTAAGCGTCTGCAGGAAGAAGTAGTTGATATTGAGGATATGTCCAGTGGTATTTCCATAATGGATTTAGGGCTGAACGAGTTTAGATTAGACCTTCTTGAATATGTAAAGAATCATGGCGACTTAGATAAGAAGCCAAAAGGAATGCACGCTGTCGTACCGGCAACAGATGAGTTGCCGGAGGGCGTAGTATTCATTCTGAAAAATATAAATAACGGTGTGAATATAGATAACCAGAACAGAATCCATCCGTTCTACATGGTTTACATTGGAATTGATGGTGAAGTTATCTGCGACTATTTGAATCCGAAAAAAATGCTGGATGATATCAGACTTCTTTGCCGTGGGAAGAAAGAACCTATCAAGGAACTGTGCCAGCGTTTCAATGAAGAAACAGATGATGGTAGAGACATGACTGAGATGTCAGAACTTCTAGGCGAAGCAATTAATTCAATTATTGACTGCAAAGAAGAGAGTGATATTGATAGTCTGTTCTCTGCTGGTGGAACGACAGCACTATTGTCTGATGTGTCTGGATTAGATGATTTTGAATTAATATGCTTCCTTGTAGTCAAATGATAAATAAACAGAAAGGATTAAGTTATGAAAGAATATGTATTTCCATATTCAGCTCGTTTTGGAAAGCTGGACTCCGTGGATAGTGAAATTGAAGTATCCATATCAAATAAAGATGCAAGCAAGCTAGAGAGGTCTGCAAAAGAAGGCGACAAGTATAATCTGATGGATGAACCGGAATTAGGGCATGTTTTCGATAAAGTATATTCCGCAATATTAAAACATGAGACTATAGTTCAGGAAGAACTAGGAGAACTCTCCAAAATAGAAATAGAAGATTATTTGGATGCAATTGACTTTAAAATTTATTATCCAAAAGAACTGCAGTTGCTTGAAATGACAATAGAACCTAAAGTTAAAAAATATGAAGTAATAGTAACTGACAGGGAAAGCGCATGCGAATTAAAAAACACTGGTGCTAACAATGTCATATATGTTGATGATGGTGAATGCTTGTTCTATATTCCGTTAAAGTATACTGGGAAATTCACCTTTAAAGAGGGAACCAAGTGTTTTGAGAAGAATGTGTTTAAAATGCACAAGAATATAACCGAGATAGAAGTATGCGAAGGAATTGATGAAATACCCGAAGAGTGCTTCGAACAATGCGAGAAGCTAAAATCAATTAGTGTACCTGGATCAGTAAAAGACATAGGGTTCAATGCTTTTACGAAATGCTACAGATTATGCAATGTAAACCTGTCCGAGGGTATTGAATTCATTCACCACTGTGCGTTCAGATATTGTGATGGCTTGAAAGAATTGGTTATTCCCTCAACAGTAAAGGAGATTGACAACTGGATTGCATATTGTATGTCGTCAAATATAGAAAAAATCTATATTAGTGGCATGAGCACGGTCGTTACAGGAAATCACAAAGATGATTGCATATGGTATGTACATGAAGGATCAGAAGCAGAAAAGAACGTTGTAGAAAACGGAATGAAGTACATGCTGTTCTGATAAGGATAATGAAAATGATAGGATTGCCCAAAACAACGGAATTCAATAAGCGAATTCCAAAACAGAAATTCTATGAGAACATGGATATCTCACCTGCATTAAAGAGAGTATTTGTTGAGCAGGTTAGAATAATCTATTGGAAGAATAAAATTGCAGCATCTACTACGAATCTTGCTGCCGGAACCGATGTGACGGAGCTGGAGGTGTTTGAGGTTCGACTAAGCAGTCCGGTACTTGATGATAGTCTATTAAGACAGATTGATAAGGAAATCCCATATCATATTCTGTTCTTGCTGGAATACCAAGGAAAGTATCAAGCGTGGATTGGGTATAAAGAAGCTGCTGCATCTGGTAATAATGCTTTCAAAGTAAACGGATATTATCATACAGAATGGTTAACTGAAGACGAGCTGCCATTGAAGTTGGAAGGTCTAAATGTTGATGCTGTGTATGAAAATTTTGTGCGTCAGATAGCCGGAGATAAGTTAAAAACGGAAGATGCCGGTGAAACTTTAAAAGAGTCTATTGCAAGAGATGAACAGATGCAAGCCTTACAAAAGCAGATAGAAAAATTGCAAGCGAAAATTCGTAAAGAGAAACAGTTGAATGTTCAGATGAAACTGAACAGCGAGTTAAAGAAATTAAAGAAAGAATTGGAGGTGTTGGAATGACCAAACTTGATGATGCTTTTTTGGCATATGCGAGTGATATTCTCGCTGATACAAATGCAGGTTTAAGCGGTACGAAAATCGTAGAATATTGCAATTCATATGCTATTGATTTCAACCGAGTTACTCCTTATGGAAGTTATCCTTTTGATGCACCGAATAAAAGAACTGCATTAAAAGAAAACTTGAAGGTCTTTGCCGCACCAGAACAATTCCGAATCATAAAAGAGTTGTGTGAGTTGCCAGCCTTATGTGACCAAAAGAAGGTTAAGGAACTCAAACTGCGACTGTTTTCTCGTTACGGTAATCTTGCTACCGAAAAGATTAGCGAAACCGAACTTATCCAGAAAACAAAGCATTGGCTGTCCAATCATCCAGATGCACTGAAACAATACGAGAGTGCTCTTGCAAAATATGAAGGTGGTATTTTTGAGAGAAACACCTTGGATGATATGAGATTAGCATTTGAACTGCTGGTTAAGGATTTGCTTGGTAACGGTAAAAGTCTTGAAAACCAGATTGCCGAAATTGGTGCTAAACTGAAAAGCACTGGTGCATCGGTAGAATTGCGAAATATGGTTCAGCAAGTTATCAAATATTATACTGATTTTCAGAACAATCATGTTAAACATAATGATGCAGTGAATGACAAAGAAATTGAGTATATCATTGAACTAACAAGTGTTGTAATGAAATTCTTGATTAAAATTTTAGGAGAAGTTTCATAATGGAAAAGATGAGAATGAAGTCGTTGGATATGACGGCACAAAATATTGAAAAAATAGGTGCATTGTTTCCCAACTGCATTACCGAGGCCGTTGACGAAAACGGTAAGCCGAAAAAGGCAATTAACTTTGATCTTTTGAAGCAGATGCTTTCTGGCGATTTGATTGAAGGAAGCGAAGCATACGAATTTACATGGGTAGGCAAAAAGGCAGCCATTGTAGAAGCAAACAGACCTATTCGTAAGACGTTGCGTCCTTGCAAAGGTGAAAGCGTAAATTGGGATATGACTAAAAACCTCTATATTGAAGGTGATAATCTTGAAGTATTGAAATTACTTCAGGAGAGTTATTTACATGGTGTAAACATCATGTATATAGACCCACCATATAACACAGGGAATGACTTTATATATAGAGATAATTTTACAATAAATGAAGACATTTACGATGAGGAATTGGGTGTATTTGATGAAAATGGAAATAGGCTTTTTAAGAATACGGATAGCAATGGAAGATTTCATTCTGATTGGTGTTCGATGATGTATTCGAGATTGCTCTTAGCGAGAAACCTATTATCAGATGATGGCGTGTTGTTTATATCTATAGGGCAAGCAGAAGAATACAATTTAACTAAAATATGCAATGAAGTATTCGGTGAACAGAACCGAGTTGGTGTTATTTCAAGAATGATGAAGAGTGGAGGGAATAAAGGACAGTATTTCTCCCCTAATATGGAATACGTTTTAGTATATGCAAAAGATATTACATGTTTAGGCTTCTTTAGAGAAGCTTTGTCAGAAGAAATAATTAAAACTTACAATCATAAGGAAGAGTCTGGTGAGAGAAAAGGTGAGCTTTTTACTATAAAAGGTCTTTGCCAACCGGGATTAGGAATTCGACCAAATCAGAGATACTGGATTGAGGCACCAGACGGAACGTATTTAATTCCTAGAGGTAAAAATTTCCCAGATAAAATATCTGAAGGAGAAAAAATTCTTCCGACAGATGAAGACACATGTTGGAAGTGGACTTATGAACGCTACGCCGAAGAAAAGAAAAAAGGAAATATATTCTTCAATCGAAGTATGAGTGCAACGGCATTAGTTGACGAAAATGGAGATACTGCTCAGTGGAATGTTTTTAATAAAATATGGCTTTCGGATAGAGAAAATGAGGGACGTGTTCCTGTAGACCTTATTACTAAATGGGAAAATAGAATCAGTTCAAAAGAATTAAAAGATTTAGGAATTCCGTTTGATTTTGCTAAACCGACTGAGCTAATCAAATACCTGATTTCTATTGTACAAAATAATAAGAATGCGGTTATTATGGATTTTTTCTCAGGAAGTGCTACGACTGCGCATTCTGTTATGAACTTGAACGCAGAAGATAATGGTAATAGGCAATATATAATGGTTCAGTTACCTGAAAAGAATGAAGTTGATTCGGACGCATATAAATCTGGCTACAAAACAATTTGTGATATAGGAAAAGAAAGAATTAGGAGAGCAGGTAAAGGTATAACCACATCAAATACGGATACAGGGTTCAGAGTATTTAAATTGGCAGATTCTAACATGAATGATATTTATTATTCAGCAGACGAATATAGTCAGGGAATGCTCGGATCGCTTGAATCTAATATAAAAGATGATAGAACACCGCTGGATTTACTCTACGGTTGTGTATTGGAGTGGGGATTACCACTAAACTTAAGTTATAAAGAAGACATAGTAGATGGATGCAGTATTCATATATATGATGAAGGCTCTTTAATTGCATGTTTTGATGAAAGTATTCCAAATAGTGTGGTAGAACATATAGCAGAGCTTCAACCGTTAAGAGCTGTATTTAGAGATTCAAGTTTTACAGATAGTCCACAGAAGATTAACCTAAAGGAAAAGTTCAAGCTTTTATCTCCGTATACTAGTGTGAAGGTTTTATAGGAGGCTGTAATGATAATAAAAAAGATGGAAAAAATGTTGCTTGTTAGATATAGTGATTTCCTTTTTAGTAATTGTATCGAAGAGCATAAGAAAATTATTGAAAAGAATGGTTATTGTTGGTTTGGTAAAGTCGGAAAACAAAAGCCTTCAAAGAAATTCTGTGATATTGTATTAAAGAATGAAAGGCCAATGATTTTTTTGCACTCTGCAAAGAAATGTTATATTTGCGATGTTGAAAATATAGTTTTTGAAAAGCCGGATGATAATGCCTATCCAGAATACTATAATGACATTTTATATGATAAGGGTAATTATCCATCAGCTTATTTTAAAATCAGAAGTTGTTATGAGATTGAAAAGGCAGTTCTTTCTAATTTTATTGTAAGCAGCAGTAGAAATTTATTGCCAAGTTCTTTACATAGTTCAATGAATTCAATATTCTTAGTCGAATGCAATAATAATATCGAAATAAGAGGAGTAGACAATTAAATGAAGCTACAATTTAAGCATCAGAAATTCCAAGCAGATGCTGCCAAAGCTGTAGTTGA
>JAQXQU010000153.1 GCA_029101345.1 Erysipelotrichaceae bacterium
AGCAGTAGGCGTGATGTACTCCGCTATCTGAATGCTTTCTTGCTTTACGTGCCATTTCTTAATTGTATATAGATGGTTCAGGTACCTGTCCCCTGACCCTTTTGTCCCCCGACCCTTTGGATTCCCTTCTGTAGTTCTGACCCGCAACGTATGTTGATATTCTGAACCAGTCCTCTACCCCTATTCAATGTTCCACCTACTAAGTTGCATCAAATAATTCCTGCGTTAATAATTTTTATTTATTGAATAATACTATTTGCCATAAAGGTGCACCATGAGGGTGCACCAGGCCTTTGGTCAACCCCTGTGCCCGAGAAGTCTGCTTAGGCTACCCCATAGCCTCCTGCAATGTGTGCGGACATACTCCAATTTGCCGTAGCGAATCCTCATATAGTCTCGAACCCTTACAGGCTTTTCAGCAGGACAACAAATACATTTTGTCATGTGAATTATATTCTTTTTGAATAGATATCACACATAACGCAATTCATTGTTGCTGACTGTTATTTTTAAGGGGTTGTAACTGTATCCTTTATGCCTTTAATCAAATTCTCCATCCTTTCAAGCAGGTGGGTTGCAGCATATACCTCTTTCTGAATAAAAGTAGGCATAGGGGCAGTGCCATGCGCTAATGAATGGATAAACAAGCGCTCATAGAAATGGAATTCCTTAATGAAATCAACAAGGTTGTTGACATCTTCATCTGAATGATATTTAGACAATTCCGACTGGATATTAGACACCTTATCACTATCGCTTGATGCGCTGGAGACTAGTGTCTCAATTGATTCCACAAGATTATTGGCATCTCGAATTTTACCGTTTTGTTTGCAATAATAGAACTTATTCTGACCTGATATTATGTCACCGATGACATCCATAGCCCTTGAAGTGGCATCCAACTGAAACATTTTTGCCACTTCATTGACATCTGCCTCGAATCTTTTCCTAATCTCCACTCCCGTTTGTGCTGGAGTAAGAGTGCCATTATCAAATTCCTGACGGATGTCTGTTGCGCTCTTAATCTCATCATATGAATAAATTTGCGGGCCGCTTTCCGTGATATACAGATTGTAGAGGTTCCATAAATCTGATACTCCATGCTCTTTTATCCTCATGGCTATCATATTATTATATCCCACATTATGGGTGAGGAAGATTTTTTGGAAAGTGTTGAAATCCGTCAGCAGATAGTTGGCAAAGTATAATCTGTTGCAGGCATCAAGACTTGTTATCAGGTCATCGATTACAAGCAGCTTTCGCTTGCCGTCCTCAGGTGATGATGCAAGCAGCTTTACACTTTCAAGAAAAATCAAGATGAGAGCAAGGTTGATTTTTGCTTCATTGAATATCTTGTGCAGTCCATTGCTTTCCCTAATGTGATGTTGCTCAATCCGAACATCGTATGCTTCGTTTTCAATGTTTATACAATAATCCTCCGCAAATTTATTTCTTAGTACATTATTTACATTACTAATCAGTGTTGCAGACTTCTGAGTCAAGAAATCATCAATGGAAAAATCAGGGAAAAAAACTTGAGACAATAATTCCTTTAGATTGATCACATCGATTTCTGCTATTTTCCCGTCTGCTATCTTATGCTGTTCGTAGTGTAAGTCCGCATACGACAACATAAAACACTGATAAGTTGAAGAATTAAAACTTTTGAAGTCATTGCCATTATATGTAATATTAAAATTTACTAATGGTTCTCCTGTCGGCTTTCTGTTGTTGAAACTTCTAAAGAAGGATTCTTCCTCTGCTTGTCTTACCTCTGCGGATGCTCCTCTTGATACAAATGGTTGAAGCAGTCTTCTGTGATAGAAGACTAATCGAAGGGCTTCATATATAGAACTTTTACCGCTGCCGTTTTCTCCATATATCAACAGGTTTTTTCTGTTGATAGTAGGTATTAATGCGATACGGGATTTAAACGCTTTAAAATTCTTTATTTCTATCTTCTCCATTTTCTTTACCCTTTGAAGAATTGCACTAAAAGCTGTTTCTTTTGACGTGTTCGCCTCTTTAGATTTTCATAACTAATCGTATGAGGATTGTCCATCAAGAAAGATTTCAATTCTCGTATTTCTGTTTTTGAATATGCTTTCTGTTTGTCTGCGTATTTCTTTGTCCTTCTGTAAGTATCAATAACTGCAAGATTACCAAGGTCATCCAAATGATCGTCAAGATTATGTCCTAACCAATCATCTGATAACTCTACCTTGTCTCTATAAGTAAGCAATCGGTCAAAATCGTAATTGTTAATTGCACTACCATCTTCAAGATACATACATAATAATGCATAAGCATATTTCAGGCGACCCAAGTAATCAAAATCGGATTCAGATACACTTGGGTTGTTGTAAAGAGGAAGTTCAGAACTATGTGACAGCATCTGAATCATGTTATAGATTTCGAATTTTACGTATGTGGTGGAACCCTTCTTATAACAATATCTCACAATAGATTTTATATTGTGAATAAGTTCTTTCGTATTGTCAAAACCGTAATGATACAGATAGGTGACCACTGCATAGCGAGGATAGGTGTTGGTATAAACATCTATTAACTGAAGCCATGCTGCTAATTCACTCCTTCCACCTTTAATCGTTTTGTATTGGGACAGAATATCGGTGAGTCTTAGCAGGTCATCCATGATTTCTTTATATGTCTTTTGACTAATTGTAGAATTTGCCGAAGTAAAAAACTCACGTAAGCTGATTTCGTTACGGGTATTATCATCAATGCCTCTGAGGATATGGGAATAGTAACGGAAAATATCATCTATTTCCAGTTTCAAATTACGGCAAGCTCTTTTCAAATCAGTCCATAAGGTTTTGAACTCGTTCTTTTGTTCCTCATTGATTGCCTTTACAAACAAACGGGCTTTAAAAATATCTGCATCAGCTAGCTCAAGCCCTCTGTCATTAATGGTTTCGAATATTGTAAGCGCTTTGTTTCGTGCTAACTCAATATTACTGTCTATCAAACTGATCGGAAGCATACTTACATCCTCCAGCATAAAGCGAATAAACCTTTTCACTTCCTGCTCGCCATCGTTTTCCTTAAATTTCTGAAAGGTATGATAGAAAAACAAACAGTTCGCTTCTATCTTTTTCATTCTTGAAGGATAAAAGAATTCGCCATTCTTATCCTTACATGTGTTAAGCTCATTCTCGATATCCGTTACAGTCCACTTGGAAACTGTTTCAAGTTCTTTCCAATCATAGGTTTCTATCACGTTTGACTGTATCTTGATTTCCTTTGTACTTCCATCCCAATTTGAAGTTGAAAGTGTTTCTTCCAAAACTTTCATCTCTGGAAATATCAACGACAAGGATCTAAACATTAGCCACAGTGATATCAGCCTTTGCTGACCATCTACTACATTAGGCTGTGACTCTTGTTTCTCTCCGACTGCCATGATTATATTGCCCAGAAAATAATCTTTGTCAGAGTTGTAGGCATCTACCAAGTCGTCATATAATTTGCGGCATTGGTCTAATCCCCAACTATACGGTCGTTGGAAATCAGGTACGATATATTGTTCTCTCTGAGTAAAAAGCTTAGAAAGAGATTTCTGAGACGCTGTAAGTGATATCATAATATTTTTTATTTGTATGTAACTATCCAGGCGTAAGATGTCATTTTAGACCAGTTAACAAAAATGAAATATGAAACAGTGATGCTATTTACGTTGTTGATTATCATGTCTGCAAAGACATGCGGGGAGTTTACAACCGTTTCTTTACCACTGCTGGATTGCCAGCAACCATGCAGTTGGCAGGTACATGGAGGGTCAGGGACCTGTCCCTAATTCGTTTTTGTCTTAAAGATATTAATACTCTGGGTGGGGCTCGTATTCATCAGGTGAGCAGTAGGCGTGATATACTCCGATATCTAAATGCTTTCTTGCTTTACGTGCCATTCCTTAATTGTATATATATGGTTCAGGTATCTGTCCCTCCGACCCTTATCCACAGATGTTAGACAGATGTTTTACGGATTTTTCTCTCCAAACTCTAAGCTAAGTTATCAAATAATAAATACCTTGATTTTGCCTCAAAACACCCCCAAAAAAGTATGTCAACATAAATGGCAAAGTATCTAAAGATAAATGGCAAAGTATGTTTAGATACTTGGCGAAGTATGTCAAGACCCTTTTTTCGGGCTTTTTCCACGACTGAATGACTGTGTTGCTGAACGGGCACTGGGGGCCACGATGTTCTGTCCGCCCATGATGTTGATGATGGTCTGCAGGTCCTGATGTTCCCGCAGTTGCTCTATGTACTCGAAGTAGTCCCTGGGGAGCAGTTTGTGGAGCAGGCACTTCACACGGGAGAGGTCGGCACTGCGGTTCTCGTTGAGGAACTCCTGAGCGGCGGCTATCTGGGAGCGGT
>JAQXQU010000154.1 GCA_029101345.1 Erysipelotrichaceae bacterium
CTTTGTCCATAGGCCATAAAGACATATTGCTTGCCGACTTCTGGAAGACCACTATCTTCAACCCTGATGCCATTAGGCATTTCCGCCACAATTATGCACATGGTTCCATCTTTCTTAAAGCCACCCATCTTTCTGGCTTCAACCTCTTCAATGAGTTCACCTTTGATATTCTTATCAACATGAATACGATAGCTGCCATAGCTATCGAAATGATCTTTTGATCTATTAGGGAGGATATTGTCAGCCCTTGTTACTGTCCCTACAAAGACATAATCAACAATACCTGCTGCTTTATGCCTATCACTGACATCTTCAGCCATACTGATAAGTGCCATTACTTCCTTTTCACCATTCCAGCTGACAGTCTTTGCACATGAGCTGCATCCTAAAATAATTGCCAAACAGATGATGATTCTTATTGATTTTGCTTTCATTGTCCTTCTTCTTATTAATAATAAAAGTATTTCAAAATGCTTGATGAAGTCCATCAAGACAAATCGCAAAGAGATACAATCCCTTTATCTATTATTAGGTGTCCTGAGGTTGATAGCATAAATCCTGTCAAAGCTTAAAGGATAGGTCTCCTTGATATTTCCATCATGATAGACGACAATTTCATCACCAGTCTCAATATCAAGATAGCTGTCTTCATGAACTCCAACAAAGCTCACATACCATAAGGATTCACCTGGATAGCCCTTGGCATCATTGGCTTTGATAATGGCATAATCATCGCCTTTTTCCTCAACAACACCAGTAATGGAGGAATAATGGCTAATGATATAATCCATGCTGTTCCTATTGCATGCGCCTAAAAGCAAGATGATAACCATCAATATGATAATCAGAATCTTTTTCATAGATATTGCAATGATGAACTATGTTCATTCCTACCTTCATTCTAGCAAAAAAGGACACTAGGTGTCCTTTCTAGATTTCGTGTTCGCAATAGACACAACGTCTAATGCCATTTCTGATAATGGTTCTGGTCTTCAGTTCCTGTTCACTCTGGCAGATGCATTTGGGATTAGAACATTTGACATCACTGATTATTGCATCAGCCGGCATCAAGGACTCCTTCTTCGGGTTATCCTTTTCCTTTAAGAGCTTGAGAATCAAGGCCATACGCATATATTTGCCATATAAGGTCTGCTTAAAGTAGCAGGCTCTTTCATCATCATCGACTTCCACTGCTATTTCATTGACTCTTGGCAAGGGATGCAGAATCTTTAAATCAGCCTTGGCATTCTTGAGTTTCTCATTATTCAGAATGTAGGAATCCTTGAGACTTAGATATTCTTCTTCATCATCAAACCTTTCCTTCTGGATTCTGGTCATATAGAGAATATCAAGCTCTGGCATCGCTTCTTCCAGGGATGCTGTTTCAATAAAAGAGGTCGGATCCTTTCCTTCCAAGACATAAGCTGGACATCTTAGTTCCTTTGGTGAAATCAGAATGAATCTGACATTGGCATAGCGGGACATCGCATTGATCAAGGAATGGACTGTTCTTCCATATTTCAGATCACCACAAAGCCCAATAGTCAGATTATCAAAGTGGCCCTTTTCCCGATAAATCGTCAATAGATCAGCCAAAGTCTGGGTTGGATGGCAATGGCCACCATCACCAGCATTGATGATCGGTACAGTTCCACTCTCGCTTGCCGCAAGAGCCGCCCCTTCAATATAATGACGCATGGCAATGATATCAACATAATTGCTGACAACTCTGATGGTATCGGCAACTGATTCACCCTTGGCAGCTGATGAAGTATTGCCACCGGCCAAGGAGATGACATTGCCACCCAATTCATACATGGCAGCTTCAAAGGACATGCGTGTTCTGGTTGATGGTTCAAAGAACAGGGTTGCCAGTTTCCTGCCTCTTAGAATATTTTCGTATTTCTCATGATGATCAATGATATCATTGGCTGTTGCCAGCAGTTCAGCAATTTCTGCTACACTCAAATCCAAAATATCAATAACGCTTCTCATTATCTGATCCAGCTTTCATCACTAGGATTGTTTCTGAATTGGATTAATCTAGCAACATCCTCTTCCTTGATATAGCCTTCCTTAGCCGCAATATTGGCAATTTCATCAAAATTGGTCAAAGAAACATTCTTGACATTAGCTTCAGCTAGTCTTTCTAGACCCTTCTTCATGCCATAAGTGAAGATTGAGACAATACCCAATACTTCTGCTCCATTTTCCCTGAGAATATTGACTACTTCAATGACTGAGCCACCAGTTGAAATAAGATCTTCGACTACAACTACCTTCTGGCCTGGCAGAAGCTTTCCTTCAATCTGATTCTTGCGACCATGATCCTTCGCCCCTGATCTGACATAGCCCATTGGCAGCCCTAAGATATGGGCCGTAATAGCCGCATGAGCAATGCCTGCTGTTGATGTTCCCATCAGCACTTCAACATCTCCATAGTTTTCCTTAATCAGGCTGGCTAAGCCATTTTCAACATCGCATCTGACTTCATGATCAGATAAGGTCAAACGATTATCTGTATAGACTGGGGATTTGATACCTGATGCCCAAGTAAAAGGCTCTTCAGGCCTAAAGAAGACCGCTTTGATTTTCAAGAGGTCTTTGGCAATAATTTCCTTTAATTCCATTCTCTTCTCCTTAATCAACAAATTCTCTGACACAACGGCGATATGCCTCGACGGGATCACTGGCTCCCGTAATAGGACGGCCAACAACAATATAATCAGAGCCAATCAGCTTGGCCTCTGCTGGCGTCATGACTCTTTTCTGATCGCCCTTGTCATTATCCGCAAAACGGACACCTGGGGTAACTGTCAGGAAATCACTTCCACATCTTTCATGGACCTTGCCTGCTTCAAGTGGTGAACAGACAACACCATCCAGTCCAGCTTCCTTGGCTTTTGCAGCATAATGCATGACAACTTCATCAATTGGTTCCTTGATCAGAAGATCACTTTCCATTGATGCCTGATCAGTTGATGTCAACTGGGTTACTGCAATCAATAATGGCCTTGTGCCATCAGCTCTTGTCAGACCTTCAATAGCCGCTTTCATCATATTGACAGTACCAGCCGCATGCAGATTGCAGATATCAACATCAAGATTGCTTAAAACAGCCATAGCCTTCTTGACAGTATTAGGAATGTCATGAAGCTTGAGATCCAGGAAGATCTTGTGGCCTCTTCTTTTGATTTCCCTGACAATTGCTGGTCCTTCAGCATAATATAATTCCATGCCAATCTTCAAAAATGGCTTTTCTTCCTGGAAGTTATCCAGGAATTTGAATGTTTCTTCAGCACTTTTGAAATCACATGCGACAATTACATCTCTACCCATTGTATGCTACCCCTCTAATTTCCTTTAAATCCTTTATATTGTATTTTTCCATGACTCTAGGCAGATCTTCCACGATCCTCTTAGCTGATAGAGGGTCGATTAGAATATCAGAACCCACTTCAACAGCCGTTGCCCCAGCCATGATCATTTCCAAGACATCTTCCGCACTGGAGACACCACCTAGTCCCACAACCGGAATCTTTACAGCACTTGCGACCTGATAAACCATTCTAACAGCAATCGGGAAGATGCCAGGGCCACTATAGCCACCCATAATATTGGCTAAAACCGGTTTTCTGGTCTTGATATCAATCTTCATTGCCAAAACCGTATTGATGAGAGAAATTCCATCAGCACCTGCTTCTTCAACCGCTTTGGCAATGGCCACAATATCAGTGACATTTGGTGATAATTTGACAATCAATGGCTTCGTGACAACCCGCTTGACAGCTCTGACCAGATCAGCTGCCTGCTTGGCATCAGTACCAAAAGCCATGCCACCATGCTTGACATTTGGACAGGAGATATTGAGTTCAATCCAGCCAACGATGTCTTCCTTATCAATTCTGGCGCAATTTTCAACATATTCTTCCAAAGAGAAGCCACAGATATTAGCCATGACCTTCTTATGATAGACTTCCCTAAGTCTTGGCAATTCCACTTCAATAACCTTGTCCATGCCTGGATTTTGTAAGCCAACCGAATTGATGAGGCCATTTGGGCACTCCGCAATTCTTGGCAATGGATTGCCTAGTCTTGGTTCCTTGGTTGTCCCCTTGAATGAGAAGGTGCCGAGCATATTGATGTCAAAGACTTCCATGAATTCATAGCCATAGTTGAAATTGCCAGACGCAATAATTACCGGATTATCCAATTCAATGCCACAGAGTTCTACTTTTGTGTTGGCCATAGAATTTCCTCCTTATAGAATATTGGACCATCTTTGCAGACACGCTTATAGCCATTAACAGTAGGTGTTGCACAACCCATGCAGGCACCGTAGCCGCAACCCATCCTTTGTTCCATGCTGTATTGGCCGGAAGTCTTGGCATGATCATAGACTGCCTTTAACATTGGCATTGGTCCACAGGCATAGGTATAGGAATAATCATCAGGCATAGCACTTGTCACAAAACCCTTAATGCCATAGCTTCCATCAACAGTTGTGATGATAGTCTTGACACCTAAAGCCTTGAATTCCTCTTCATAGAAGATTTCCGACTTATTATTAAAGCCAAGGATTATCGTGACATCCTTATCCATTTTCTTCAGCTCCTTGGCCAGATAGTAGAGTGGCGGTACGCCAACTCCTCCCCCAAGAAGAAGCGGCCTTTCACCTGCTAAGCTCAAGTCATAGCCATTGCCTAATTCACTCATGATCTTTAGGCTTGATCCTTCCATCATCAGTGATAGATCTTCAGTTCCCACGCCTACGACCTTATAGATGATTGTCAGAATGCCATCTTGAACATCACAAACCGAGATAGGTCTTCTTAAATAACGGCCGGGAATTCTGATATCCACAAATTGGCCGGCCTTGATACCAGTTGTATCACCCTTTAATTTCATCTTGTAGACACTGGAAGTCAAAGGAAGATTGCTGATAATAGTAAATAATGTATCTTTCATAAGTCTCCTTAGGAATTGATTGTTGAAATAGTCAGTGTCGTCTCTTCCAGCACATCAAGCAGGACTTTGACCGTATCA
>JAQXQU010000155.1 GCA_029101345.1 Erysipelotrichaceae bacterium
GATAACAGGCTGATCTCCCCCAAGAGTTCACATCGACGGGGAGGTTTGGCACCTCGATGTCGGCTCATCGCATCCTGGAGCTGAATTCGGTTCCAAGGGTTGGGCTGTCCGCCCATTAAAGCGGTACGCGAGCTGGGTTCAAAACGTCGTGAGACAGTTTGGTCCCTATCTGTTGTGGGCGTTGGAAATCTGAGGAGCGCTGTCCCCAGTACGAGAGGACCAGGATGGACGTACCCATGGTGCATCGGCTGTTCCGCCAGGAGCATGGCCGGGTAGCCAAGTACGGATCGGATAAACGCTGAAGGCATCTAAGCGTGAAACCGGCTCCAAGATGAGATTTCCCATTCACTTGATGAAGTAAGACCCCTTATGGACCATGAGGTCGATAGGCCGCAGGTGGAAGCGCAGCGATGCGTGCAGCTGAGCGGTACTAATAGGTCGAGGGTTTTATCTAGGATTTCTATTGGAATGCGTAGGAAAACCAGGCGCTGCAGGAAGACCATACGGCATCTTCTGCATCCCTTGCGTGTCGTCCGGCTTTGAGGGAGCGATCCTTCAGCATGGTCTGGTGGCAATGGAGAGGCGGCCACACCCGGTCCCATCCCGAACCCGGAAGTTAAGCGCCCCATCGGCGAGCATAGCATGGTCCTGCCATGTGAACCAAGCACGCCGCCAGTCCGGCAAGAGGCTCTGCATGGAGCCTCTTTTCTTTTGGCATGTATTTGCATTTTAGTTGTATAATGATTTGGGGTTTTGTTTATGATTTCTAAATGTGTTGAAGATACGATTAATTATGGTGAAAAGCTTGGCTCTTTGCTAAAGAAGGGCGATTGTGTTGTCCTGGAAGGTGAGCTTGCTGGTGGCAAGACCACTTTTACCAAAGGCATTGGCAAGGCACTTGGCGTTAAGTCCATTATCAATTCACCTACCTTTAATATTTTGAAGATCCATAAGGGTAATATTGACCTCTATCATATTGATGCCTATCGTCTTGAAGGCAATGACTATGACCTTGGCTTCGATGAATTCTTATCTGAAGGCGTTATGGTTATTGAATGGCCTCAGTATTACGAGGATTATCTTCCTGATGCTTATCTGATTGTCACTTTTGATCATCTAGGTGATAGTTCGCGCATCATCACTGTTAGCCAGAAAGGCCATTCTTTTGATCGGATTGTTGAGGAAATGTCATGTTAACATTATGTATTGATACAGCTTATAAATATTTGACCTGTGCTTTGATCAGGGATGATGAAATCATTGCCTCCTATAGTAAGGAATGTTTCAAAAGACAGTCAGAAATGGTCTTCTCAGCTCTTGAAGAAATATTTGATCAGGCTAAAGTTGCCAGGGATAGCATTGATTCCCTTTGCATTACCAAAGGGCCCGGCTCTTATACAGGGGTTAGAATTGCCATGTCTTTGGCAAAGACCTATTGTGAAGTTGCCCATAAGGATCTTTATGTCATTTCGACTTTAAAACTATATGCAGCCGGTAAAAAGAAGGCTATGGTTTTGATGGATGCCAGAGCTAAGCGTGCCTATGTTGGCGTCTATGATGGAAATAAAACCCTTCTGCCAGATTGTGCAATGGAAATTGAAAAGATCAATCATGAAGACTATGAGGTTTTAGGCGATGGCAGTCTTGTTGGTTTAATCGACAATTGGCCTTCTATTCCGCAATGTTTCCTTGCTTGCAGGAATGAATGGGAAAAAGTTGAAGATATCGCTTATCTTGTCCCTGAATATCTAAAGGAAAGTGAATCATATTACCGATGATTATCAGGGAAATGGCAGAAAGAGACCTTGATGAGGTCGTCGATATTGAAAATGAATTGTTTACTGATGCCTGGAAACTTGACTATTTTCTTCATGAACTGAGGGAAAATGATCTTTCCCACTACTATGTTATGGAAGATGATGGAACAATCATTGGCTATGGTGGCTTATGGATTCTTTTTGAAAACTGCGATATCACTAATGTAGCAATAACCAAAAAGAGACAAGGAGAAGGACTTGGCAGGCTGCTTTTGAATCATTTGCTCAATAAGGCCTATGAAGAGGGTTGTGAATATGTCCATCTAGAAGTCAGGGTGTCAAACAGGAAGGCCATTTCCTTATATGAAAGGAATGGTTTTGCGATAACCAGAACTCGAAAGGGCTATTACAGTGATAACCATGAAGATGCTTACGATATGATCAAGTGCATTGTTGGAGGATTGAAGTGAAAAGAATATTAGCTATCGAATCAAGCTGTGATGAAACGGCTTGTGCAATAATTGATGAAGAAATGAATATCCTGTCTTCAGTTGTGACATCACAGATTGATGTTCACTCCCGCTTTGGTGGTGTTATTCCTGAAATTGCCAGCCGTATGCATGTTGAACAGATATCCACCATTGTCAACGAAGCAATCATGGAATCTGGCTATAGCGTTGATGATATGGATGCCATTGCCTATACAATAGGTCCTGGATTGATTGGTTCTTTGCATGTAGGTGGGATTGCCGCCAAGACTTTGGCTTTTTTCTATAACAAGCCTCTGATTGGTGTTCATCACCTCAAGGGCCATATCTTCATCAACGAACTGATCAAACCGCTAGTGTACCCGATGATGGCTTTGGTTGTAAGCGGTGGACATACTGAACTGGTCTATATCAGGGATGAAGAAAGCTTTGAAATAATCGGGACAACCCTTGATGACGCCATTGGAGAGGCTTATGACAAGGTCGCAAGAGTCATTGGTCTTCCATATCCCGGAGGTCCAAAGATTGACAAGCTGGCCAAGGAAGGGAAGAAGAACTATCAACTGCCAACGCCGAAAGTGGATGGCCTGAATTTCTCCTTTTCCGGTTTAAAGAATGCGACAATCCAACTGGTCAAAAAAATGGAAAGCCGAGCAGAAGAAGTCAATAAGGCGGATTTGTCTTATGCATTCCAGGAGACAGCACTTCATGTATTGGTTGACAAGACAAAGAAAGCACTTGAACTATATCCTTGCAAGCAAGTGGTACTTGCGGGCGGTGTTGCATGCAATTCAAGACTGCGTGAACTGATGACTGAGAATATCAAGGACTGTGACCTGATTCTCCCACCGCTGAAATACTGCACTGATAATGCAACAATGATTGCCTGTGCCGGCATGCATTATCTGAAAACAGGCAAGTTTGTGGATTTTGATGCACCATCAATGCCATCAATGTCCATTGAAGACTAATTGTTATTATTGATAGAATATTCACAAACTTTATCTTGTGTAATATAATTTAGTCGTTAATTATGAAGAACTTTCCAAACGCTACATTACGCAGATACCCTGTTTACCTCAAAGCGCTAAGAAAACTGAAGGAAGATGGGGTTGAACGCATCATGTCCTCTGAACTAGCCAAATATGTTGATATCAAATCAACAACCATTCGTCGTGACTTTTCCTTGATTGGTTCTCTGGGCAAGCAAGGTTATGGCTATGATGTCAATCGATTGATTGAAATCTTCTCTGAAGAGCTTGGCGTTGATTATGATGAAAAGATTATTCTGATTGGTGTAGGGCGTCTGGGAAGAGCAATTCTTAATTATAATCGCTGGAATCATGTGGCTGGTGAAATAGTCTGCGCCTTTGATTTGAAACCTGAACATGTCTTAAAGAAGGAAGAGGTACCTGTACCGGTCTTCTCAATCGGCACATTGAAGGAGAATTTTCCAGAAGGCTGCCGCATTGCTATCCTTTGCATACCGGGTGGAGCTCAGGCAATTGTCAATCAGTTGAAGGATTTGGGTATCAAAGGAGTCATCAATTTTACCAGAGAGCATTTCATTCTGCCTGATGGCATGTTAGTAAAGAATGTTGATGTTGTTTCCATGATTCAGGAAATCGTATTTGAAGTAAATGCTTTAGACAATAAGTGAGGTATGATATGTTAGATTTTTACACTTCAAGAGAGCTATATGAATTGAGTTACTCAAAGAACCAGATGGAACTTGATCAGCTGGAATATGTTTCCTTGCAAGGCTGGATCAGGACTAATCGTTCCAATGGTTCCATCGGCTTTATTGAACTCAATGATGGTACATACTTCAAGAACGTCCAAATCGTTTATGAAACTGCACTTGAAAACTATGAGACCATTTCCAAGGCATTGACAGGCGCAAGCATTTGCGTTACAGGCATATTTGTCTATACGCCAGAAAACCGTCAGCCATTTGAAATCAAAGCCACTTCCATTGAAATTGAAGGCGCTTCTGATGAGGCTTATCCATTGCAGAAGAAGAGACATTCATTTGAATTCCTAAGAACAATTCCACATCTGAGACCACGTACCAATACTTTCATGGCGGTCTACCGTGTGCGATCAGTTCTGGCTATGGCTATTCATGAGTTTTTCCAGGGCCAGGGATTTGTCTATGTCCATACGCCAATTATTACTGGCAATGATGCGGAAGGTGCTGGTGAATGCTTTACAGTAACAACCAGAGATGATGCCAACTATGAAGAAGACTTCTTTGGCAAGCACGCTTCGCTGACTGTCAGTGGTCAGCTTCATGTCGAGGCCTTTGCCATGGCTTTCAGAGATGTCTATACCTTTGGTCCAACTTTCAGAGCAGAAAATTCCAATACCAAGACCCATGCAAATGAATTCTGGATGATTGAACCGGAAATCGCCTTTGCAGATCTTAATGATGATATGGAACTGATTGAAGATCTTGTCAAATTCTGCATTGACTACGTCATGGCTAATTGTCCAGCAGAAATGGAATTCTTCAACAAGATGATTGATAAGACATTGCTTGATCGTTTGAACCATGTCCGTAATTCCGATTTCCGCCGGATGCCTTATTCTGAGGCCATTGAGATTCTTCTGAATGCGCCTGTAAAATTTGAAAACAAGGTATCATGGGGCATGGATCTCAACACAGAACATGAAAGATACATTTGTGAGCAGGTTGTTGGTGGTCCAGTATTCCTGACTGATTATCCAAAGGATATCAAGGCCTTTTATATGCGCCAAAATGATGATGGCAGGACTGTTGCGGCATGTGATCTGCTGGTTCCGGTTGTTGGCGAACTGGTTGGTGGTTCACAGCGTGAAGAGAGACTGGATGTTCTTGAAAGAAGAATGGAAGAATTGGGCATGGAGAAGGAAGGTTACCAATGGTATCTGGACCTTCGAAGATATGGTGGTTGCAAGCATGCCGGCTTTGGTGTTGGCTTTGAACGTTTCGTCATGTATCTGACAGGTATGGAGAATATCAGGGATGTTCTTCCATATCCTCGTACTCCAAAGAATCTGATCTATTAAAAATGATTTATCAAATAAGCTCTGGCACCATGTTTTTTGGTGCCAATGATGTTTTTGAGAATATTGATCTCAACATCAATGAAAACGAAAAAATAGCCCTTGTAGGGCGTAATGGGAGTGGCAAGACCACTCTTTTAAAAGTTATTGCTGGTGAACTTGATCTTGTAAGCGGTTCTGTTAATCGCAATAGCCGAATGAATATCTCCTTTCTGAAACAGAATGGACTGGCATTAAGCAAGCTGACAGTTGAAGAGGAGTTCAACGAAGTCTTTGCTGAACTATTGAAAATGGAACAGGAGCTAGCCAGCAGGTCAGAAGAACTGCTTAGCAATCATGATGATAAGAAGGTAGCTGAATACTCAAGACTTGAAGAAGAATTCAAATACAAGGGTGGCTATACCTTTAGAAGTGAAATGCTGACAGTATTGCATGGCTTTGGCTTCAAGGACGAAGATCTCAAAAGGGAAGTATCTTCCTTTTCAGGTGGTGAAAAGACCAAGATAGCCTTTGCCAAGCTGCTTTTGGCAAAACCTGATCTGCTATTGCTGGATGAACCGACCAATCATCTTGACCTAAGCACTATTGAATGGCTCGAAAACTATTTGGCCAAATACAAGAAGGCTATGGTTCTTGTCTCTCACGATCGGGTCTTCCTTGATAAGACTGTCAATGTTGTTTATGAATTGGAATATGGCAATATCAAGCGCTATGCAGGCAATTATTCAAGCTTTGTTGAACAGAAGAAGAATGACTTAATCAAGCAGGAAGCGGATTATCGTCGCCAACAGAAGGATATCAAACGTCTGGAAGAACTGATTGAAAAGTTCCGATACAAGAAGAACAAGGCGGCTTTTGCCCAATCAAAAATAAAATATCTGGAAAGAATGGAACGCATTGAGAATCCCAGAGCAGCCGATACCAAGACCTTCAAGGCACGTTTTGTCTGTGGTTGCCGAGGTGGCAAGGATGTTCTGACCTTGGAAGACTATGCTGTTGGCTATGACAAAAACAAACCGCTTTGCACAATTTCCACTAAGATCCAGCGTGGTGACCGCATTTGTGTCATGGGTGATAACGGTACTGGCAAATCAACTTTATTAAGAACAATTATTGGCGAAATAGAAGCGCTTGGTGGCTATAAGATGTTTGGCCATCAGATAGAAATCGGCTATTTTGATCAGAACCAGGCCAACTTCACTTCAAGCAATACGGTTCTTGAGGAAATATGGAACGATAATCCTGATCTGGATATGCAGAAGATCAGATCTGTGCTTGGTGCCTTTCTATTTACAGCTGATGAAGTATTCAAGGAAGTAAGAGTCCTTTCCGGTGGTGAAAAGGTTCGCCTGTCCTTGGCTAAGCTGATGTTGAAAAAGGCCAATTTCCTGATTCTCGATGAACCAACCAACCACTTGGATATTGTCTCCAAGGAAGCATTGGAAAAAGCCCTTGAAGACTATGACGGCACTGTCCTCTTTGTCTCTCACGATCGTTATTTCATCAAGAAGATCGCCACTTCCTGTCTGGTTATCGAAGATGGCAAAAGTGTCTACTATCCTGATGGCTATAAGGATTATATCGATGCCAAGGAGATTCGGAAGAAGGAGACTTCAGACCCGAAGGAAAAGCCTAAGCCGCTAAAACAGCTGAAACAGCGGCCTAAGTATGATATCCGCAAATTGGAAGAGGAGATTTCAAGGCTTGAAGAATTGCTTGAAAACAAGCGTGATTTGCGCTTTGAACCTGAGTATTACCAGGATTCTTCCAAGATGCAGGAACTTGATGAGGAGATTGATGATATCCATAATCAAATCCATGCAGCGATGAGCAAATGGGAAGAAGCCATGGAAGAAAATGACAAAAAGCAATAAGCAGGAAGCTAAGCTTCCTGCTTTGTTGTAAAATATTGCTATGATTGATCGACATATGCATTTGGAATATGGGCCACTGGAAATGGATTACGTCTATGAATTCATAAACAAAGCCATCGAAGCAGGCATTGATGAGATTGGGATTCTTGACCATACCCACCGTTTCAGGGAATTTATGCCACTATATGATAATCTGCGCTTTATTGATAAGCAAGACCAGTGGTTAAAAGGAGAGCGCAAGTTCTGCAATGGTCTTGATGAATATATTGACCTGATCAGTAAGGTGAAAAGCCAGAAGCTTCCTATCATGGTTAAATTTGGTCTAGAAGTCTGCTATGTACCGGAATGCGAAGATTTTTTAAAGGGATTATTAGACAACTATTGTTTCGACTTTCTGGTTGGCGCTATCCATTCAATTGATGGCAGGCTCTATGACATGCCTTTTTCCGATGAAATCCTCTGGAAGGTCTTTAATCCTGACGATATTTATAAAAGATACTATGAACTATGCCTTCAAGCAGCAAACAGCGGCTTGTTTACACAACTAGCTCATCCCGATACCATCAAGATGTTTAATATCTACCCATCCTATGATCTTGCCAGTACCTATCGGAAACTGGCTCAGGCACTAAGGGATAATGATGTTGAGGCTGAATGCAATACCGGTTGCCATTACCGTTATCATCATAATGATGTTGGATTATCATCAGAATTGCTCAAGGTCCTTAAGGAATATGGAGTCAAGATTGTAACTGCTTCTGATGCCCATCGGCCAGCTGATGTTGGAAGATGTATCAGGGAAGCAGAACTGTTAATTAATGATATTGACTAAAATCAGATTAGTGAGTAACATAAAAAATAATTATTGATTAAGGGTTAGTAGCACCGATGGCTTTTGATAGAGAGGCAATGGCTGGTGGAAATTGCTGAAAGCTGGTTTGTGAATCCTCCTTATAGTTGACCTAATCCGTCACGTATCCCGCGTTAAGGGTTTGAGAAAGAAAAAAGGTGGCACCACGTCATAGACGTCCTTTGTGGGTGCCTTTTTTGTTTGTTGGAGGTTAGTACCATGTACAATCGAGTTATCAATTTTGCGGCAGGTCCTTCAACACTTCCACTTGAAGTGCTGGAGGAAATCAGAGAAGATCTAATGAATTACAAAGGCACTGGCATGAGTGTCATGGAGATGTCGCATCGCTCGAAGACTTATCTCAGCATTTTTGATGACACCAAGAAGACTTTAAGAAGAGTCATGTCCATTCCTGATGATTATGAAATCCTTTTTATCCAGGGAGGTGCTACTGAGCAGTTTTCAGCCATCCCTTTAAATCTTCTGGCGGGTGGAAAGGGCTATTATCTAGTCACTGGCTCTTTTGCCAACAAAGCATATAAAGAGGCTTTGCGCTATGGTGATGCCATTTGCCTCTATGATGGAAGTGCTAAGTCCTATCGTCATATTCCAAACGAAAACGAATATGTTTTGCCAAAAGAAGCGAGCTATGTCTACCTTTGCTCAAACAATACCATTTATGGAACAGAGTGGCAGACATATCCAGATACAAAGGATATTCCCTTGGTAGCAGACATGTCATCTGACATCATGTCAAGACCAATTGATATTTCCAAGTTTGGCCTGATATATGCGGGAGCCCAGAAGAATATGGGTATTGCTGGTCTGGCTGCTGTCATTATCAGAAAGGATCTGATTGGCAAGCATTCATCCATTACTCCAACATTGATGCAGTATAGCATCCAGGCAAAAGGCGACAGCATGTATAATACACCACCTACCTTCTCCATCTATGTCCTTGGACTAATGGCAAAGTGGGTTGAAAAGATGGGTGGATTAGAAGCAATGCAGAAACGCAATGAAGAAAAAGCCAAACTTCTGTATGACTATCTTGACCAATCCAGCTTCTATGAAGGAAGAGCAGACAGGGAAAGCCGTTCAATGATGAATGTCAGCTTCTTTACACCTAGCAAGGAACTTGATGACAAGTTTGTCAAGGAAAGTATTGAAGCCGGCATGAGCAATCTCAAAGGCCACCGGGAAGCAGGAGGCTTAAGAGCTTCAATCTATAATGCCATGACTATTGATAATGTCAAGGTACTGATTGAATTCATGAAAAAATTTGAAAAGGAGAATGCCTGATGAGAATCAAACTGTTCAATAAGATTGATCAGGTGGGCCTTGATCTATTTGATAAGGATTTCTATTATGCCGAAGATATCGATAACGAAGATGGCATCCTTGTAAGAAGCGCATCTTTGCATGATTATGAATTTCCCAAGGAACTAAAAGCAATTGCCAGAGCAGGAGCAGGTGTCAATAATATTCCGATTGAAAGTTGTTCCAAGAAGGGCATAGTTGTCTTCAATACACCTGGCGCCAATGCCAATGCGGTTAAGGAATTGACACTATGTGCTCTCTTGCTGGCATCAAGAAAAATTGTTGAAGGCGTCAATTGGACAAGATCAATTGCCAATGAGGATGATTTTTCCCAGCTTGTGGAAAAAGGCAAAGGCCAGTTCGCTGGACCGGAAATAGCTTCTAAAAAACTCGGAGTCATTGGTCTGGGGGCCATTGGTGTCAATGTAGCTAATGCGGCTATCAAGTTGGGTATGGATGTTTTGGGCTATGATCCCTACATTTCAGTAAATGCTGCCTGGAATCTTAGCAAGTGGGTCAAACATGTGACGAATCTTGATGAAATCTTTGCATCATGCGACTATGTGACCATCCATATTCCTAGCACACCGGAAACCAAAGGATTAATCAATAAGGCGGCTATTGCCAAGATGAAGGAAGGCGTGCGGCTATTGAATCTGGCAAGAGGTGATCTCATCATTGAGGATGACGTTATTGAAGCCTTAAGAAGTCGAAAGATATCCTATTATGTCACTGATTTTGGTTCAAAAAAGCTAGTGAAAGAAGAAAATGTACTCTGTCTTCCTCACCTCGGTGCCTCAACGCCTGAATCGGAGGAAAATTGTGCCAAGCTAGCAGTCAAGGAACTGATGGACTATCTTCAAAATGGCAATATCAGAAATTCTATTAATCTGCCATCAATCGTTGAGCCACGGACTACATCAGTAAGAATCTGCATTATCCATCGCAATGTGCCTAATATGCTTGCCAAGCTGACAACGGTCATTGGTGAAAGCGGCATTAATATTGAAAACATGTACAATAAGGCCAAGGGTGATTATGCCTATACCATCATCGATACTGAATCCCATGTGGATAAGGAGGCTTTTGATCATGTCGATAATGTCATCAGAGTCCGGATTATCAAAGATTAGCAAGCCATTTTCCCTTTGGGAATCATGGCTTTTTTCTTTGGTTTAGCTATAATTGTTATGAAAGATAAGGTGAATATGAAAAAGATATTTTTTGTCGATATTGATGGAACAATCATTGATTCAACAAACGGCATTCTAAAGGTGTCGAAAAAGACCCGTTATGCTTTCAAGGAGCTGAAAAGGAATAATTATGTCTTCATTTCCTCAGGCAGATGCGAAGATATGATTGCTGATGATATCAAAAGTCTCAAGCCATCAGGCTATATCCTGAATAATGGAGCCTGTTGTCTTTTGGATGATAAGGAGATCTTTGCCGAATATCTGCCAAATGATCAAGTAAGAGAGCTGATGGATTATATAAGGTTACATAATGGCAACTTCTTTCTGGAAAAGCGTCATGAATTAAGAGTGAAGGATATTGATGATGAAGCAATGAAGGAATTTGTCAGGGAGTGGGGCATTCCTGATATCACATCCGATAAGCCAGTTCTTGCGGATGATGATTTCCATATGGCTATGGCACTATTTGATAATGTTGAAGAGCTCGAGGCTTTTGGCAAGCGTTTTGAAGAGCATTTTGATATCAGAAACCATAATGGCTACATCTCCTGCGATATCAATCTCTATGGCGTCAACAAGGGCAGTGGTGTCAAGGAAGTACTGTCATATCTCAATATTGATAAAAGCCTGAGCTATGCCTTTGGTGATGAACTGAATGATCTGGAAATGATGGTGGAAGCAGGGCATGCCATAGTGATGGGAAACGGAAATCCAAGGCTTAAGGAATTGGCTGAAGAGATAGCGGATTCAGCAGTTGATGATGGCTTCTACAATTATCTGGTCTCTCATAAAATAATAGCTCCAATTCATGATTAATATGCTAAAATAATCTCTGTATAGGAGGAGTGTAAATATGGGAATTGCTGATACTATCAAGAATTTCATCGCACCCGAAGAAGATGAGCAGACTCTGGTACTGACAGAATCTGAAGCAGAATCAATCAGCGCTTATGAAAAGCCGCAGCTTGAAGGCGCTAACAAGATTACTGCCAATACAAATATTGTTCTATTTGAACCTCGTAATTTTGATGAAGCAGAGGAAATAGGCCATCATATCAAATTGAAGAGAGCTTGCTGTGTCAATTTGCACAGAATGCCTTCTGAATATCGTCAGCGCATCATTGACTTCCTTTCTGGCGTTGTCTATGGTGTTGATGGATCAATTAAGAAAATTGGCGAGAATGTCATTCTCTGTTCACCAAAGAACCTGCAGGTTGGCGGTGATATCAATTTGAATAGTTCTGAAGATTTCTAATAGCTTTGATTAAGACAGGTCTTGATGCTAGATACTATAGAGAGCTGGTGGTTGGTGGAAACCGGCGTTGATGCATTGAAGAATATCACTTATGAGCTGCACTTGCGATAAGCTGGTGCCGTCTATCCGCGTTAAGGGTTTAAGCAACAAGTAAAGGTGGTACCGCGCCCAGGATATGGCGCCCTTTGGTAGCACCTTTTATTTTTTAAGGAGAGGGAAATGGATTACAAAGAGACTTTGCATATGCCAAATACTGGCTTTGAAATGCGTGGCAATCTGGCGGTCAAGGAGCCGGGCATTCTTGAAGAATGGGAGAATGATGATCATTATCAGAAGATTCTTGACAAGAATAAGGATCAAAAGCCTTTTGTGTTGCACGATGGCCCACCATACGCCAATGGCAACCTTCATGCTGGCACAGCCATGAACAGGACAATCAAGGATATTATTGTCAGATCAAAAGCTATGAGTGGCTATTATACGCCTTTCTTCCCAGGCTGGGATACCCATGGTCTGCCTATTGAGAATGCAATCCAGAAGCTCGGAGTCAACCGCAAGGAAGTATCAGCCAAGGAATTCAGAGAAAAGTGTGATGAATATGCCCACACGCAGATTGCCCAGCAGATGGCAACAGAGAAGCGTTTGGGACAGATTGCTGATTATGAGCATCCATATATTACATTGAACAAGGAATTTGAGGCTCGCCAGGTCAGATCATTTGCCAAGATGGCACTTGATGGCATGATCTATCAGGGATTAAAGCCAATCTACTGGTCTCCATATCAGGAAACAGCCATTGCTGATAGCGAAATTGTTTACTTTGACAAGAAGGATACAGCAATTTATGTGGCTTTTGATGTCCTTGATGGCAAGAGCTTGCTGGCAGGTGATGAAAAGTTTGTCATTTGGACTACTACTCCTTGGACCATTCCTTCAAATCTTGCAATCTGCTTGCACCCTGATTATACATATGCAGTTGTCAATACGGAAAAGGGAAAACTGGTCTTCTTGGAAAAGAACAAGGAAGAACTGCTTGGCAAATTTGGACTAAGCGATCTAGGAACCCTTAAGACTTTCAAGGGCCGTGAAGCTGAATACATCACTGTCAAGCATCCATTCTATCCTGAAAGACCATCAATAGTCATTTTGGGCAATCATGTTACTGATGAAGATGGTACAGGCTGTGTTCATACGGCCCCAGGCCTTGGTGCTGATGACTTTGCTGTTGGTGCCAGATATGGCATTCCTGCTTATTCACCGCTTGATGATCGTGGCTGTTTGACTGAAGAGGTTGGTCCTGAACTGGCAGGAAAATTCGTCCTTAGTACAGAAAGCGATGGTGCTAATGTCACTGTCATCAAGATGTTAGCAGCAAGGGGTGCTCTTCTAGCCAAGGAAACCATCACTCACTCCTATCCGCATGATGACAGATTGAAGAAGCCAGTCATCTTCCGTTCGACCAAGCAATGGTTTGCGTCAATTTCCAAGGTCAAGGATCAGCTTTTGGAAGCTATCAAGACAGTCAAATGGTGGAATTCCTTTGGTGAAGTCCGCTTGACCAATATGATCAAGGACCGCAAGGACTGGTGCATTTCCCGTCAAAGACTTTGGGGTGTACCAATTCCAATAATCTACACTGAAGACAAGACACCGATCATTGAAAAGGAAGTATTTGATCATATCGCTGACTTGATTGAAGAATATGGTTCCAATATCTGGTTTGAAAAGGAAGCCAAGGATCTGCTTCCTGCAGGTTATAGCAATCCGAAGTCGCCAAATGGCATTTTCAGCAAGGAAACAGATATCATGGATGTCTGGTTTGATTCTGGCTCATCATGGAATGAACTGATTGATCGTGGCTATAGTTATCCTTGCGATCTCTATTTTGAGGGTTCAGACCAGTATCGTGGCTGGTTCAATTCCTCTTTGATTGTTTCAGTGGCTGTCAATGGTGTTGCTCCATACAAATCTGTCTTATCCCATGGTTATGTCTGTGATTCCAAGGGTGAGGCAATGCATAAGTCAGCTGGCAATGTTGTCAATCCAATGGATATCATTAACAAGTATGGCGCAGATATCCTAAGGCTTTGGGCGGCAACTGAAGATTTCAAGGCCGATATGAGAATTGGTGATTCCAACCTCAAGCAGGTCTCAGACCAGTACCGCAAGATCAGAAATACCATCAGATTCCTCTTAGGCAATATCAGCAAGGATGACTTTAACAAGGATCTGCTTGTTCCTTATGAAGAACTTGACCCACTTGATAAATATGTCATGATTGTTCTTGATGAAGTGGTTGCCAAGACAAGAGAAGCCTATGACAACTATGAATTTGTCATGGCCACAAGTACTTTGACAAACTTCATGACCAATACTTTAAGTTCCTACTATTGTGATTATGCCAAGGACATTCTTTATTGTGATGAACTTGATTCACTGCGCCGTCGTAAGATTCAGACCGTTTTGTATCATGCGACAGATGCAATGATTAAGCTCTGGTCACCAGTGCTTGTCTTTACAAGCGATGAAGCTTGGAAGCATTTTGGTTCAGATGAGGCAAAATCTGTCCACTATACACATTTCCCTGCTGTTAGGAATTATGCTGATGCCGCAAAGATCAAGGAAGCCTTCGCAAGAATCAATGCCATCCGTGATGATGTCTTCAAGGCAAGGGAAGAAGCCATCCAGGCCAATATCATCAAAAAGCCAATGCAGGCGCATGTAAAATTGCATGTAAGCGCAGAAGACCAGAAGCTTCTTGAAGAGACAATTGGCAATCTGGCTCAATGGCTGATTGTTGCCAAAGTTGAATTCACAGACGAAAAGCTTAACGAATATGCTGTTTCTGAAGTAGCTGTATCAATGGCCAGTGGCAGTGTTTGCCCACGTTGCTGGAATATTACCGAAAGCGATGATGAAGAAGGCCTATGTTGCAGATGCAAGAAGATCATTCGTGGTAAATAAGGTCCATTAGGACCTTTTTTATTGGGTAATATGAACTAGCGTGTGGGTGAAAGAGATCCCAGGATGAAATTGCGTGTGGGTCTCAGGATGAACCATCGTGTGGGTCATAGCCAAAAATGCAGAGATCGATCCCGAAAAAAGGGGTCGATCTTTTGTGTCTATTCTCTCTGAAATGAATGAGAGGAATATTTGTTTAAAGAGTAGATGATACGATTCCTGAACCTGTCAAAGTTGGTGTATCCGTTAGCGAGATGAAGGACTTTCTTGATCAATGAGTTTCTTCCTTCGATAGGGCCGTTGGAAACTCTCTGTCCTTTGACAAGGGAGAAAGAAGAAATGATCTCTTCCTTCCAATATTCAAGTGTGGCAGCGAGCTCCGGAAAGCCACTGATGCCGGAGAGCTTGAATTCGATAATCAACTCTTCCAGATCATTGCGTACAGTTTTGAGATCACCGCCATAGTCGTGATCATTGAAGAGAATGTATTTCTGTACAAGATGGTAAGAGGACTCCAGTTCCGGATCAATCTTCAGGATCATGCCTAGCAATTCATTCTCTGAGATGTAGTAACGGAAATGACGATTCATTGTCCGGTCGTAACTGAGCGATTTAGAGAACAGGAGCTGGTCACGATATTTCAGCAGATAATATTCGTCAGATGATTTATTGTCTTCGAAGCGCCGCATGATCTTGCGGCGTTTGTCATCCAGCACCTTGTTTACACGTTTAATGACATGGAATGAATCTGCGACAATAGTGGCATTTTTCAGATAAACCTGCAAGACATCACGATAATTGTCGTTCATATCTATGGAAATATACTCCACAGCGTTTCTTTCCTCTCTTGGGATCTTGCTGAGATAAGAGGCGATCGTATGTTTGTCACGGTCTTTGAGAACATCAATAATTGCCCGGTTGAAGAAGTTAAGCAGGACAAGGACATACTTCTTTCGACGTTTTCTGGAGAAGTAGATCTCATCGATGCACAGAACTTTCGGCAGTCTGTTCCTTTCCATCTGACAGTAGCGGTCAAACAGAGACATGACACCTCGTACAGACAAGCCATATCGTTCAGCAACGGCGGTGAATGTATTGTTATATCGTTTCAGATCAGTCAGTACGTTGATGGTAGTCTGATCAGAAACTCTGTCATTATGACTGATGAACGGATTGGTTTCCATGGCTGTCATTCTGCATTTTGGGCAGATGAATCTGCGCTGTTTATAGAGAATGAAGCAGTTCTGGTGTGCATAGACAGAGTGACGTATTTTCTTTGTACGATACTCTTTTACATTGGTATGGAAGGTTCCGCAGCCCTGGCAGCGGTGTCCTCTGTTCTTCAGGCGGACTTCTTTATAAATCACACCGGTTTTCTCAAATTCAGACACCAATTCAAATTCTTCTTCATTTACATTGGAAAACAACATACACTGAAAATGACCTCCTTATTCGTGAATTTTTTAGATATATTCATCGTAATAATGGGGTCATTTTTCTTTCAACTGGATCCACCCACACGGTAGTTCAACCTGGGGCAGCAGATCACCCACACGCAAATTCATCCTGGGGGTGCAAATCCACGCTAGTTCACATTACCTTTTATTGTTAATTATTCCTTAATCCTTTCCATAAGCAAGTGCAAAGAAGAGTCAATTATGATATTTTAAAGGCAGAGGATTAACTATGTTAAAAAAACTGGCTGATGCAGAGATGCGCAGAACAATCATCACATATTCAATATCTGGAATCATTGTTGTTGGTTTCTTCTTTGTCATTGCCAACCTCCAAATGCTTTATGGCTGGCTAATAAAGGCACTGGATATTCTTGCACCATTTATCTGGGGCTTGTTCATGGTCTTCCTTTTGACACCGATTGCTGATCGCATTGAAAGGCTTATGCCTGATGGTTTTTGGGGTAAAAGAGCTATTTCAACCCTTGTATCAATATTGATTGTCATTGCGATTATAGCTGCCTTTGTTGCAGTTCTGATACCACAGCTTGTGACAAGCTTTGCGACATTATCTGTAGTTATCAAGTCTTTTTTAGCCAATACATCCCAATGGTCGGAACCATTTGTGGAAAATCTTCATTTGTCGGAAGAGCTTGTCAATAAGATTACAAGCTTGGCACTCTCCCTTATCAGCAATATCTGGAATCTTGCCAATGAGTCTCTTCCAACAATCGTCAAGGCAACAACCAACGCCATTTCCGGTGTCATGGATTTTGTCATTGGCCTTATCATCTGTGCTTATATCCAGCTTGATCGTGAACATCTGGTCAAGACTGCTTCCAAGGTTGTTCAAGTCATGGTTTCCAGCCATACCTTTGATCGAATTGACAAGGTCTTTCATTTGTCTCTTGACAAGTTCCGCCAGTTCTTTTTTGGCAAGATCATCGATTCACTGATTATTGCCATCATTTGCTATTTTGCCATGACAATTCTCAGGATGGATTATGTTCTTCTGATCAGTTTTATCATTGGCTTGACAAACATCATACCTTTCTTTGGACCTTTCATTGGTGCTGTTCCTTCCTGCCTTATTCTCTTGATTGTTGATCCATTTGATGCACTGATCTTCCTGATCATGATCATCATTCTTCAGCAGATTGACGGCCAGCTCATTGGACCATATATCCTGGGAGAATCAGTGGGACTTTCAAGTATCTGGATTCTTTTTGCCATCACAGTTGGTTCAGGACTATTTGGCATCCCAGGGATGATTCTGGGTGTACCGGTCTTTGCAGTCATCTTCTTCCTTGTAAGGGAAGTTGTCAATGTCAAATATGAGAATCGGAAAAAGGAAGGGACAATCAAGGATAAGCCTATATCATAAGAAAAAGACCAGCAATGGTCTTTTTGTACTTATAGCATTTGATTCAGGCTATCATCAGCCAAACGCACTTCCTTGATGCCTTCAACTTCATCCATAATCAGCGACTCAATGCCATCTTTCAAGGTGAAGGAGAGAGATGCACAGCCAACACAGGCTCCAACGACATTGACATAGACAATATCATCTTCCAGTCTGACAAATTCAACGTCGCCTCCATCAGCCTGAAGGAAAGGGCGCAGCTTGTTGATGGTCTTTTTAACAGCTTTGATCTTATCGTTTGTTTCCATCAAAAAACCTCTTTTTAACCTAAATTAGTATATCACACTACTTCCCCAAAGGTGAAAACAACTATCTGTGCTATAATTATTTCATGAGTTCCATTAATGATTATCGGATTGGAATGACAGTCTATGGACGGATCACAGGAATCAAGCCTTATGGTGCCTTTGTCAGCTTTGACAATGATGTAACTGGACTAATCCATATTTCAGAGATATCAAATGGCTTTGTCAGGGATATTTCGTCTTTTGTAAATGTTGGTGACTATGCCTTGTTAAAAGTCATTGATATTGATAAAGCCCATAAGCAGCTGCGTTTGTCCTTTAAGGCTTTGAATCAGAATTCACGTCGGCATGGGAGAAAAACCAAGTTTCTTGGCATGCCGCCTAGTGAACTTGGATTCTCATCCATATCCAAAAAAATGCCAGAATGGCTGAAGGAGTATAAATGTTAACTATTGATTTCAAGAATGCCAAGCTTGATAAGAATTTCAATGATTATGCCGCAGATGTTGAAAGATGCCATGGTTATCTTCATGACAAGACCGGCTTAGGCAATGACTTTGTTGGTTGGGTAGAATGGCCAAATAGCTATGACAAAGAGGAATTTGACCGTATCCTGGCCCTTAAGGAAAGACTGGCAGGCAAATATGACACTGTTTTGGTTTGTGGCATAGGCGGCTCCTACTTAGGTGCCCGTGCTGCATTGGAAATGATCAAGGGTCTTTATCCAGATGATGGTGTTGAAGTCATCTTCATTGGCAACACTTTCTCAGCTTCCTATATTTCCCAGGTTCTGAAACATATTGAAGACAAAGAAGTGGTTCTGAATGTCATTTCCAAGTCTGGCACAACAACTGAAACATCAATTTCCTTCCGTATTTTCAAGCAATGGATGGAAAACAGATATGGTGCTGATGCCAAGAACAGAATCATTGCCACAACCGATAAGGCTCGTGGTACATTAAAGGCTTTGGCTGATAAGGAAGGCTATGATACATATGTCATTCCTGATGATATTGGTGGCCGCTATTCAGTCTTTACTGCTGTCGGACTTGTGCCTTTAGCTTTGGCAAATGTTGATATCAAGGCACTGATGGATGGTGCAAAAAAAGCATATGATGACTTCGCTAATAAGGATGTCAACGAAAATCCTGCTTACCAATATGCAGTTGCCAGAAGAATTCTGGATGACAAGGGCTATGGTGCAGAAATGTTTGTCACTTACCATTTGCAGTTGACAATGATTGCTGAATGGTGGAAACAGCTCTTTGGCGAATCAGAAGGCAAGGATGGAAAGGGCATTCTTCCAACCAGTGCTTGTTTCTCAACCGATCTGCACTCTCTTGGCCAATTCATTCAGGAAGGCAGAAAAATGCTTTATGAAACAGTCTTTGCCATTGATGATATGGGTGCTGATCTTGTCTTTCCAAGTGATGACGAGAATATTGACAATATGAACTACTTGGCGGGCAAGAAGCTTTCCTGGGTCAATGAAATGGCAATGGAAGGTACATTAAGTGCTCACTCTGATGTTGGTGAAGTACCGAATATTGTCATTCATCTCAAAGATAATTCAGCTTACAGTTTTGGCTATATGATGTACTTCTTCTTCAAGGCTTGTGGCATGTCCTGCTACTTGCTTGGTGTAAATCCATTCAATCAGCCAGGCGTTGAAGTCTATAAGAAAAAGATGTTCAAGCTATTGGGCAAGGAATAATGATCAAGGATGCTTCAAAGCATCCTTTTTCTTAGGGATAATCGTATTATCCTGCAATAATCTGATATGAAAAGATTATTGATTATTACTATCGTTCTTATGCTTGCAGGATGTATTTCAAATAAAGAGGCTTATTGCGAAAAGAAGGAAAATGACCACTTGACATCCATCAGTATCAAAGCAGAAAATGACCGCATTTATAGCATTGCCATAGAGGAATCATTCAAGCTTCCAGCATCCTTGTTGCAAAGTGAAGAGACATATAGGACATTTCTGGCATCAATCCATGATGAATATGAAATCAGGGAGGGGAATCTCATCTTGAAAAAGGTCATCTATGGGGACTATTCCTTTTCCAAGACCTTGGAAGAACTGTCAAAGAACTACTTCTATTGTTCCTGCAGTGTCAATAGATGAATACAGGAGTCTTGCTGATATGCTAAAATGTAATCATGAAAAAGCTGTTTTTAATATTGCTTGTGTTTCTGATCTCAGGTTGCAGCTTGCCAAGTGATGATTACATAAAGAATAGTTTAGAAAATTATTTTGCCAGCTATGATCATAGCAGCATTAAACCGAATAATCGTCTGAAGTATTTCTCCTATTATCTGCCAAGCGATGTCTACGAAGAATCATATGATGATGATTATGTTGTTATGAAATTTGGCGATTCCCGGATTCTGATGAATATCAATGTAGCTGATCTAATCAATGTTGAGTATTATAAGGATGCATATCCAACAAGGGAAAAATTCTTTGATAGCAGCCATCTGCTCTATAGCTGCCAAGGGGTGTTTGATGATGGAAGTGGTGGCTATATCAATTATTCATTTGATATCTATCTATACGAAAACGACTATCTGTCTTCCTTGAAGACTGATGAAATGTGCTTTTATGCCTATGGCAAGAAAAATGATGCTGTTGAGTGCTCAAAACATCTGCTGCTAATTGCCAGAAGCATCAATATGGACAAAGAGGCTATTGTCTCCCAATATTCCTTCAAGGAGACGATAGATTACGAGAAGAAGCAGGTATCGCTTTTTGATCATCTGATTCCAACTGAAGGAAGACTTGAAGATATCGTTATCGATTAAATCGATTACAATTAGGAAAAGAGGTAATATACAATGACTAAGGACTGGAAAAAGCTATTTGCAGAATTGCTATACGAAGAAGATGATGATGGAGGAGAAGTGATTGAAGAAGGAAAGCTGGAAAATGTCTATGAGACACCAAAGCCTTCCAAAAAGACAGCAGCTGTGACATCAGAAGAAAAGACAGTGGATCAGGAAACTGAAGTGCCTAAGAAGAAGAGTTCCTACCTGATTGATGTCGAAGAGCCAAAAGGCGGTAGCCAGATGGTACATGTGGGCAAGTCTTTTGAAACAAAAAAGGACGAAGAATATGAATCACAGCCAACAATCAGTCCAATCTTTGGCGTTGTTGGAAATGTAGAAAAGAAAGTGGTCAAGGAAGCTGTCAAAGTTGAGGAAAAGCTGGTCAAGAAACCGGAATCAAGCTACTTAGGTACAGTCATTTCGCCAATCTATGGTTATGGCAGCAAGGAAGATGATACCAGGGCAATGAAAATTCAGGACGAAATGGATGCTGAGAAGGAAATCCATGAAATGATCAGGGAAAGGGATGAGATGTTCCAGGAAGTGACCATTGATGAAATATTAAGCAGCAGCCAGGACGATGATCTTGCTGAACAGGAATTATCCTTATTTGACCAGATCTTCTCTTCGGAGGACAAGTAATGCATTATTTTATCGGCATCAAGGGAACAGGCATGGCTGCCCTGGCAGTGATGCTTCATGACTTAGGTTATGAAGTCAGCGGTTCAGACCTGGACAAGCATTTCTTCACTGAAGATGAACTGGTCAAAAGGGGAATCAGGATTCTTCCTTTTGACAAGAACAATATCAAGGATGGCTACACAGTCATTATTGGCAATGCTTTTCTGGAAGATTTTGAAGAAGTGGTAGCTGCTAGAAACAACCCTGCTTGCAAGTGCTATCGCTATCATGAATTCTTGGGCGAGCTTATGAAGAATTACCATTCCATCAGTGTCTGTGGATCGCATGGGAAGACTACAACAACCACCATGTTAAAGACAGTTCTTTCAAAGTTTGAAAAGACAGGATATCTGATTGGTGATGGTGAAGGTTCATTGAATAATGATAGTGAATATCTTTGTGTTGAATCCTGTGAATTCCGCCGGCACTTCTTAGCCTATTATCCTGACTACGCCATCATTACCAATATAGAAATAGACCATGTTGACTATTTCAAGGATGAAGAAGACTACTTTTCCGCTTATCAGCAATTTGTCCATAATGTCAAAAAAGCCGTTCTCTACTATGGCGATGACAAATGGTGCCAGAAGCTTCTCTTCCCTGTTGATTCCTACAGTTTTGGCTTAAGTGAGCATAATGACTTCTATCCGGTTAACCTTGTTGAAGACAGCAAGGGCATTGAATTTGATCTTATGCATCGGAAAAAGATTGTTGGCCACTATCAGCTGCCTTTTGTCGGAACCCATCTTTTGATTGACGCCTTAGGTGTCATATCCTTGACTTTTGTCATGGGTTATGACCAGAAAGGGGTTGATGAGGCGCTTTGGGGTTATACAGGACCTAAAAGACGCTATGTAGTTGAAGAATTTGGCGATTCCGTTTTCATTGATGACTATGCTCATCATCCAACTGAAGTCAAAGTCACTTTAGCAGCCACCAGAAAACGCTATCCCGACAAAAAGATCATTGCCATCTTCAAGCCACATCGTGCTAGCCGGGTCTTATACTTTGCCAATGAATTTGCTTCAGCATTGAAGCAGGCGGATGAAGTCTATCTCATTGATTTCACCTCCATTGATGACAAGCAGGATGGAACTGATATCGATATCTCCTATCTGCAGAAGCTGATTCCTAATAGCATCATCCTCACTGAAGATGAAGAAGGAGCCAAACAGCTTGCCAAACATCAGGGATCATGTTTTGTCTTCATGTCTTCCAAGGATATCTATGGCATAGCAGAACTGACCAAGAAGCATTTCAAGAAGTAGATGAAACAGTTGTTTCATCTTTTTTAGTATTTATATGCATATGTAAGTGCTTTCTTTTTAACAAATTATAGTATTGAAAAATGTTTCATAATTGTATATTATTTCAATAGAGGTGTTTTCTTTATGGATGATTTAGTATTAGCATTGAACTCAGTCTGTGAGCAGTTTTTGCCGATTTTAGGCTGTGCAGTACTGATTGCCCTGTTTATTGTCTTCATCAAGCTGATTGGCCTTTTGAAGACTGTGAATGAAACATTATTAAAATCGCACAAGACCATCGGATTGGTCGACCAAAGCATCGAAAAGATCCAGCAACCGCTAGATACTGTTGTCAAGGTATCCGGTACTGTTGACAAGGCACATGATGCAACATTAAAAGCAGTTGACAGTGCCAAGGAATATGTTGTCAAGAATGTGGAAATTGTCAAGGATAAGCTTGAAACAATGAGGACAAAGAAGGAAGAAGTCAAGGAACCAAGTCCTGAAGATATCATAGGAGGAAAATAAGATGAACGATTTGGAAAAGAACATGGATGCTCAAGTTGAAGAAACAGTTGAGGAAATGAAATTGAAGATCGATGAAATTACCGCTGCATCTTCAGGGGTAGAGGACGACGAAAAGGCCAGAAAGATTGACGAAATCAAAGACAAGGCTATCAAGACATTGAACAAGGCCATTGACAATCTTGCCAGCTTAAGTGCAAACATCAAGAACAATGAACAGCTTGCCAAGACCATTGGCTATGTCAAAGCCAAGGCCAAGGAATTATCTGATTCAACATTGAGAAAGATTGACGAGATCAAAAATGACGAAGAACTCAAGAACAGAATTATCGATACTGCTAATGCCGTTAAGGAAAAGGGCGAAGATATTATTGATTCAGTAAAGGAAAATGAAACAGTCATGAATGCTGTCAATACAGTGGCAAATGCCGTTAGTGAAGCAGCCCAGAACGTCAAGGAAGGCATTGACAATGTAATGAACAAACCGGAAGTGTCCGAAAAGATAACAAAAGCCAAGGAAACAACTCTGGATGTTGCAGAAAAGGCAGTCCAGGCACTGAAGGATTGGCTTAGACCAGAAAAGAAAGATGGTGGGGAATAAGGCATGAAGAGAGTAACCATCTATGACGTTGCTAAAGAAGCAGATGTATCACTAGCTACGGTTTCTCGAGTTATCAATGGTTCTGATGTTGTCAAGCAGGCTACTAAAGCCAAAGTAGAAGAGGCCATTTCCAAACTGGGATATAAGCCGAATGCCATTGCCCAGGGTTTGGCTTTGCAAAGAACAACAACAATTGGTCTGATTATTCCTGAGGCATCACTTGTCTATACAGGCCAGATTATCAATGGTCTTTGTGATGTTGCTAAAATCTATGACTACAATATTCTGATCCATACTGTTACTGATGGTATTACCAATATCAACGAAGTAGTAGATGATGTCATCAAATCACGTGTTGATGGAGTTCTCATCTATTCCGATCGGACATTGGATGATTCAACCAAGCTGCTTGATGATTTCAATATCCCAATGGTTGTTATGGGAAGCAAGGTATCAGCTGATACAATATGCTCAGTCTATATCGATTTCAAAAAGGCCGTTAAGGAACTTGTCAGCGATTATCTTGACCGTGGAATTGACAATATTGCCTTGCTGGAAGATCGCAAGAACTCCAATATTACATCTGACTTGTACGAAGGCATTGCCGAAGCCTTTGCCATGCATAACAAGAAATTTGAGAATTATATTACGATCATGGAAGATGGACGCTCTTCCTATAAGATTCTCAAGAACTATTTTGCAAATCATAAGCATCAGCTGATGATTGTCAATCGTGATTCCCAGGCTTTTGCGGTTTTGAATGCAGCAAGGGAAAATGATATTTCCATTCCTGATGATATGGAACTCGTCTGTATGACAGATACCAAGTATAATTCCATGGTCCGTCCAGAAGTTTCTTCATTCATCATGCCATCTTATGATCTTGGTGCCGTTTCCATGCGACTAATGACCAAGATGCTCAAGTATGAAACCGTTGAAGACAAGGAAAAATGCTTGGGTTTCCTTTATCAGGAAAGAGAAACAACCAAATAATTGACATCTGGTAAGCAATTGTGGTTGAATAATAATGCTTTGAAAGGGAAATAGTAGCTATTTTTAAGCTTATAGAGAGGCTGCATCTGGTGCAAGCAGCTAGTGATGGATAGTGAATACAACCCTGAGCATTCTGGCAAAAACCAGAACGTCTTCCGCGTTAAGGAATCGAGTTAAAGATAAAGGTGGTACCGTGCAAATGCACCCTTTGGTAGCACCTTTTTTATTAAGGAGTAACTATGGGTATTTATGAAGAATTAGAATGGCGTGGTCTGATCAAGGATGTCAGTTCACCTGATTTGAGAGAAAAGCTGAACAATGGTGGTCTTACTTTCTATATTGGAACAGATCCAACTGGTGATTCGTTGCATATTGGTCATTTTTCCAGCTTCCTGATTTCCAAAAGACTGAAGGATGCCGGTCATAATCCAATTCTGCTAGTTGGAGGGGGCACAGGTTTGATTGGTGATCCCAAGCCCGAAGCTGAAAGACCGATGATAACAATGGAAGAAGTCCAGCACAATTTTGAATGTCTTAAGAAACAGGCATCTGATGTCTTTGGCTTTGAAGTTGTTAACAACTACGACTGGTTAAAGGATATTTCCTTTATTGAGTGGCTAAGGGATGTTGGCAAATACTTCAATATCACCTATATGCTGAACAAGGATATCATCAAGCGCCGTCTTGATGAAGGCATTACTTATACTGAATTTTCATATATGACAATGCAGGCTTATGATTTCTATCATCTATATCACGAAAGAAACTGTGTTCTTCAGGTTGCAGGCCAGGACCAGTGGGGGAATATTACTGCCGGCATTGAACTGATCAGAAAGAAGTCGGGAAAGGAAGCCTATGGCTTTACAATGCCACTTCTGACCAAGTCTGATGGTTCAAAGTTTGGAAAGACCAACGGCAAGGCAATCTGGCTTGATCGCAACAAGACATCACCATATGAAATGTACCAGTTCTTTATCAATTCTGAAGATTCCAAGGTTATTGACTATCTGAAGTTTTTGACTTTCCTTAGCAAAGAGGAAATTGAAGCATTGGAAGAATCCAATAGGAATGAGCCACATCTCAGACTGGCTCATAAGGCACTGGCTAGAGAAGTCATTACATTCCTTCATGGAAGAGAAGCTTATGAATCTGCTGTCAAGATTGCAGATACTTTCTTCAAGGGTGACCTCCGCACTTTGACTTTTGCGGAACTCAAGGACGGAACAGCTGATCTTGAAAAGGTGAAGATTGAATCAGGAACAGCTCTTGTCGACGCCATGATTTCCTTAGGTGTTTGCAAATCTAAACGTGAAGCACGTGAATTGATCAATGGTTCTTCCATCAGTGTCAATGGCGAAAAGGTTACTGATCCAGGCTTTGTGCTGAATGCAGAAGATGCCTTCAATCATGAACTGACGATTCTTCGCAAAGGCAAGAAGTTCTATTACGCTGTAACATTCTAAGCAAATCGGGTCGGGTGGGATTTGTCTCATTCGGCCTTTTTGTTATAATAGGCTTATGAAAAAGATCATATGCATACTGCTGATTGGCTTTTTGTTGTGCGGCTGCGCTTCTGATATGTCACATGAAGAAACCAATCCAGATGAAAGATATTATGGCATGATCACCTTGATCAAGGATTGCGATACCTTCCAGCAGGAATCGGGATACTTTGACATTTCTGCTGAAATGGCCGCTATTGATGATGGCTATCGTTTTTATGTTGTAGTTGATAAGCCAAGGATTGCTATGTATGATGTCAATATTCTCTGTATTGAAAATGGCGTTGACTATACAAAGAATATGGCAGCCAATGTTGGCATTTTTGACGAAAAGAAATACAATATGATTCCCAACCAGATCAATATTGACAAAGGCTATGTTGAAGGCCTGGTTGCTAGTGGTATTAGTACTGACAAGGAATGCGAGCTTTATGTCCTGGTTCAATGGAAGAGCAAGGATCTTTCAAATATCAAAAGGGAATACTTCAAGCTTGATGTAAGCTTTATGGAAAAATATGACTAGATCAGCAAAACTTAAACAATCACTGTTGATAGGAGCTTTGACAAGCTCCTTTGGTGTTTTTGTTTCCAAGCTTATTGGCCTTTTGTATTATTCGCCACTAAGCTCTTTTGCTGGTGAAGCCAACATGTCCTTTTACTCAATAGCCTATACCTATTATGATTTGCTATTGAAGATTTCTTCAGCTGGCTTGCCGTTTGCCATTGCTTCAATGGTTGCCAGGTACTATGCTCGTGAGGATTACAAGACGGTGCTTTTGGTCAAAAAGCTTGGTACATCCTTGGTCATGACCTTGAGCTTTGTGGTGGCTTTGGTCTTTGTCATCTTCATTTCGCCAATTGCCAAACAGTCTATGGGTGGTGCCGCTGCATTGCCAAGTGATGTTGAGAATCTGAAGATTGTCTTTTATATTCTGGTGATTGCTGTCATTTTTGTGCCATTCTTAAGTGCAATGCGTGGCTATTACCAAGGTCTTAAGAGACTTGACCTTTATGCCTCATCACAGGTTCTGGAGCAGTTTGTCCGCGTCTTCTGTATCCTCTTCTTTGGCTTCTTATTGGTCAAGGTTTTTTCGATGGATGGCATTTATGCCATCTATGCTGCAATGGCTGCCGCTGCTATTGGTGCTATTGTTGCTATCATCTTCTTTATCAAGGAGACTAGGGATGATGATAAGCATGTCAGGGAACTGGCTGAAAAATGTGAAAATGAATCAGCTCTTAAGAAGGATATTCTGATTGAAATGCTATCCTTGGGCATCCCTTATATCGTCATTTCCTTCTTGGGGTCAGCTAGTGCTCTTGTCAATACAACCTTCTTCATGTCTACAGCTGCATCTGCTGGCATTGATGGAGAATTTGCCAAGCTATCCTTAGGCATATTGCAAGCCAATTGCAATAAGCTATCATCAATTCCCCAGGTTTTGACTCTCGGCTTTTCTTCGGGGTTGGTGCCATATTTGACAGAGTCATTTGAAAAGCAGGATATTCGAAAACTATCCAAGCAGATTTCCCAAATCATCGATACAGTAATGTTCATCCTGGTGCCTGTCATCTTCATCTTCATCTTCTTTGCCAAGGACATCTATTTCATCATGTATGGCAATCGAAACCTGGATTTAGGAGCTGACCTCTTCAGGGTTTCCAATCTTGTAGCCTTTACTGATACCTTTGCTCCGATTCTCTCTTCAATCATGATCACGTTGCGTATGCGCAAGGAGACTATTGGCATTCTTGGCCTTAGCTTTTTAGCCAAATTCCTGTCCTTTTTTCCACTTGTTACTCTCTTTGGACCATATGGCATGATCTATTCAACAATCATCTGTTCAATTGTAGCAATTGTCCTCTACTTGATTGTCATGGTCAAACATTTTGATTTAAATCTCAAGACCAATTTGCGCCGCTTTGGCAAGATTGCCATTTCCTCATTGATAATGATCGTTCCTGGAGCAGCTGTCAGAATTCTTGCAAACTATCTAGGTTTTGAATATTCTTCTAGAATCATTGACATTGGTGTTATGGGTGTTTGCGGGATAGTGATGATTCTGGTGTATTATCTTGTGACTGTCTATTTCAAATTGCCTCAGGTTATCTTTGAGATCCCTCGTCCATCAATAAAAAACCTCTTAAGAAAGTTCCGTTCCTAAGAGGTTAAGATGATCCATTACTTCATTGATCAGCTTTGGTGGTGTTGATGCACCAGCTGTTACATAGACCTTGTTGATACCAATGAGGTCTTTTTTATTGATTTCCTGATAACTGCTGATCATCAGGACCTTGGGAATGCCTTTGCTGATGGC
>JAQXQU010000156.1 GCA_029101345.1 Erysipelotrichaceae bacterium
AATGGTTAAGAACCACTTGGAAGAATTTTGTGGAATGTCTAAAATCGAACAGCAATTATGGAAAATAATCTTCAATACAGCATTATTTACGCAGACATCCGTCCAGAGATTAAAGAGCGGTTAAGTCTGGGCGTTTTGACAATAGAGCAGAACAAGGTGAAGGTGTACTATTCCCAAAAGAAATTGGGGATTGTCAAATTACTTTATACGCCTAAGGAGTATAAGGCTATCTCCTCTATTGTCCGCAAAGAACTGCGCGAGTTGGCATCGGTTGAAACGCTAAAGTATTTAACGCGCTATTCTAACAACTTAATCTCGTTTTCACCAATACAGAGCATAGACAAAACGCAAGCCAATATCAACGGTGAATGGTTATACAGAAATTACGTCTATGACGCAGCAACGACGTAACATTTTCTGCGTATTAAAGAGATATTGCAGTCCCTGAATTAAAGGTTGAGACATTTAAAACAGTTTATGACACGCACGAATATGGTGAATCCGTTAATTATTATGTGCAAATTAGTAGTTTCATTATACCAGCCGGTATTTCTGTTGAATCCACAAAAGTAGTGGATGCCATTGTTGTGGTATTGGATGAAAGAAACATAATTAGAAGTCTTGTTTGTGCCATCAACAGCAAGCCCCCTCATTTCACTTTAGATATTCAACGAACTTATAAGTGAACCTACGATAATAAAACAGCGTAGATGATATTGACAAGTGAAAATATTAATACTATTCATTAGAAATTGGTATGGATTTTACAAATTACAAGAAAATATATTTAAGTAATGAACTTGATTGGAATACACCGATTATGCGGTACACATCAATTCAATCCTTAGAACAGATTCTCGAATTAAAATTCTTCGTTCAAGAAAGAAACCAATTTGATAAGATAGATGGGCATGAAAATGGGACATATGAGGAGAAAGGACTTGGCTTTCCATTCAGTCAGATAGAGAAATTAAATGTAACTCAACGTAAAGAAAAGGAGAAAATATTAGAGCAATTGTGGGATGAGATAACAAAATCCTATAATACACTTACATCATGTTGGACACTTTCACAGAAAGAGAAACCAGCAATGTGGTTCGGAAAGGAAGTATTAATTAAATCTACTATAGGAAAATTTCTACTTTCTTTAGATATGCAAAATATTTCCTCTACAATATGTGGGAAGGTTCGCTATTCTGAAAAAGAACAAATGAAATCCACTATAGAACAGTTCCTTTTCTTAAAAGAAGGAGAAAAATATAAACATGAAGAGGAATTAAGATTCTATATAGATTCTGATTTAAGAAACGGGATTGATATTAAGGCAAAAGAAAATAACAAATCAGCTTTGTTACCATTAAATGGCTATACATTTATTGATACCATCGTTTTTAATCCTCTATTATCTGAAAATCAGGTCGTTCTAAAAAACAACTTACTTGCCAATTATCCACAAATTACAAAACTTATTAAAGAGTCAAACATATGAAATTAAGAATTCTTACGGTTGTTGTACTGCTGTATGCCTGTTTTTGTGGGTATGCGCAGACGAAATTCTCAGGTGTGGTGATTAATCAGCCATTTAGTACTTTTTGTGCGGAAATGTCAAAAAAGTACAAACGCAATCCGAATCATGAAATTCCAAAACCAAATTCCAAACAATGGTTGTGTACATTTTATTTGACATTTCTAGATATTGAAGATTGTGAAATGAATGTATATCGTAAGGATAGTATAAATAAAGTTCATGAATTGGAGATAGTTATTCCTTCTGATGAATCTGTACAATCGTATGGAGAAAAGGGGTTAAAGCATTATGTGATAGGAGCTGAGAATTTCCAGCGTATATTCGATATTTACAAAAAGAAATATGGCGATAAATTTGAAAGCTATAGTAGGGAAGGATATGCATGGTATGATATTAGCATTGAATGGAAGTTGCCAGATGTGAAAGTAATATTGCAAATCTCTAAAAGAAAAAACTCGGAGGATGATGAATATTTTTCGCCAAAAGTTTTCTACATTGTAGAAGAAAATAGAACATACAAAAAAACAACAATAGATGACATCTAATTTATTTAAACTATGAAAAGGATTATAATTATAACTTGCTTGCTATTAGCAAATTACGTTTTGTGTTTTGCTCATACAGCAAAAATAGGAAGATTTGAGTGTCGGCGAGGAGCTCGCATGTCGGTTTATGCATACGGTGAGTATTCTTCAGTATGGGATTACATTTACGTGGATTCTCCTTGGGCTGCTCCATTTTGTATAGAAAAGAAAAATATAGATGCTTTTCTCTCTTACACGATTGAAGCCGCTAAAAAATACAAACAATGGACAGAAGAAGTTGAGAAGGTTGGAAATGTTTCAATGTACCACAAGCATATAGATTTCTATCCTAATGTTTTTGTGTTGTATAATATTAATTATGACAAATACGGAATTGACAAAAAACATATTGGGGCAAATTCTATAAAATTGTCTTATGATTTTTTTGTTAATAAAATTGGTGAAACACTATTGGAATGTAACATTTTTACTAATTATGAACGTTTATCGTTTTATTTGGATGCGGAAGGTCTTGATGATTTTATATATGTTTTGCAACATGCGACAGAAAGATATATGGCTAATCCAAATATAAAGGCGAATAGCGCTTTAGACAGATTGTTAAAATAAATTTTGAAAAAGAATAATCTCATGCAGCACAAACTATTACTGATCTTACCAACAATACTATTGGTTGCCACCTCATGCACAAAGCAAATAGACACGACAAAACCATACAAAGTATCTTCCAATGCCGAGTGGGTACAGGAACTTGCAGAAAAGAATCCGCTTAAAGATAGTGCCAACTACACCAGTGTGTATTTTCGTTTTGATACGATCATCAATGATTTTGAGGTAAATGGTATCTTTTATCCGTCTTACTTTCCAGAATATGGTTGGGACGCTCACGAAAATGGTGTGTATCTCTACTTTCACTCCCTTAATACAGGCAAAGAATATTGTTATACAACTTGGGATAATACATGTGGATGTTTTTCATCGTATTTTATGAGTATAAATATAACCAATATTGTGAGTAGTAAGCCTTTTGATGGATTTAAGAATGGAGATGCATACATTTTCCGCTACAATACAACAATTGATACTACTTCAGATAATTCACTGCTGCCCTATGCAGAATACCAATTCTATGATGCCGATTTTGACGGAGAAGACGAACTGATTATTGGTTCATATGTAGGAGGCCCTCATGGTAGCCCTTGCTATGATATATACGACATGACGGATTCGAGACTTGTTCAAAAAAGAGCAGATGACGGATTCAGCTCTTTCTGGCTTGATTCAGACTCGGAATTTGATTCCAAAAATAAGCAGATTAGAAATACCATTTATGAAGGCGCATATGCGTGGGGTGAATATATTTACAATGTTAATGAAGAAGGACAGTATCATCTGTTGTGCCACATGTATTTCGTAAGTGATTTTGACCATAATATCCAACATTCCGATACTACTTTTTACAAATAAAGCCTTTAATATGGCAAAAAATTGCAAAAGAAGGTGATAGATTTCGCCTCTTTTTTGACTATATATAGAGGGGCATGGATATCGAAAAGTAGTAGTGGCGCGAGGGTGGCTTGAGGGTGAAGGAGTGCGACGGAACGCACTCCGAGTGACGTGCCCGAATAGTCCCCACTATGGGGACAAGCACGAACATAGAACAAAAGATTGACGGCTACGATTAGGCGAGGCACAATACACCTAAATCTTAACAATCGGACATT
>JAQXQU010000157.1 GCA_029101345.1 Erysipelotrichaceae bacterium
CCCTTTGGCTTTAAGCGGACACAATTGAAATAGCCATTGTTTTCATCAGGATATACTTCCAAATAATCCTTCTTTCTTAGTTCTTCCAGTTGCCTTGATATTGTGCTCTTGGAGAAAAGGCCAACCTTGATCAGTTCGTCCTGGCGGATATTATCACCTGCCAAATGGATAATCGGCAACAGCAAGTATTCCAGTGCCAAAAAACCCTCATGTCTATGCTTGAGCTTGGAGGCATTATTGATCTTGTAGATGATTGATACCATGGTCATTGACACATAGGGCCAACGGCTGATATCACTAGTGCATTTCTTCATTGATGATCCCCAATAGTATCTGCCTTCTATTATGACATAACTCGATCAGCTGAAGGGAATTCTTCTTCAGATAGGCATAGAGCTCTTTGCCCTTTTCAAGGGTTCTTTGATATTGAAGATCATTGATAATGCCAAGTTCATAGGCTTGCTGAAGTTCAGCAAGATCAATTTCATAAGCCTTGTTTTGGTATAGTTCATAATCAAGAAACATATCAGTAAAATAGGCATTGCCACCTTTGATGATATTGCCATCTGTCATATCAAAATAGATGCTGATAAGCTGGCCATTATCATCATAGAAAGCTGAAAGCCAATAATATTCCTTATCAATGGCAATTTGCAGCCAGCTATAGCCCTTGTCAAGAATTCTGATCTTTTCAACGGGATTTCTGATGTCAAGAGGCCTTTCAACTTCCCTTATCAGCATCAATGATGATATGCCTCCATCAAAATGCCTGATTACTGTCCTTTTATCAAGGATATAGCCAAATTCGCTTCTGCCAATTGTTCTTGTCACAAGTTTCATAAGACAATTATAGCCACCAGCAAAAACAATTGAATAATAAAAAGCAAATTGTAGTAAAATAATCATGTTAAAAAGGAGAACAAATATGCGAACTATTGGTACTGTAGTTAGAGGCATTCGTGCAGGCATTATCCGTGAAGGCGACAATATCGCCAAGCTTACAGCTGAAGCGGTAATGGACGCATGGAAGGAAGCAGGAATCACGCCTTGTGACAGAGATGTTGTTGCTGTGACCGAATCTGTTGTTGCAAGAGCCCAGGGCAATTATGCTTCATGCGAAGCGATTGCCAAGGATGTAAAGGAGAAGACGGGCGGCAAAACTGTCGGTGTCATCTTCCCTATTCTTAGCCGCAATCGTTTCTCGCTATTATTAAAAGGCATGGCCAAAGGCTGTGAAAAGATCGTTCTAATGCTGTCTTATCCTTCTGATGAAGTCGGCAATCACCTGGTTGACTGGGATCTGCTTGACAAGGCCCATGTTAATCCTTACAGTGATGTCCTTTCACTTGAAGATTTCCGCAACAAGTTTGGATACATCGTCCACCAGTTCACTGGTGTTGACTACATTGACTACTATTCAAATCTTATCAAAAATGAGAACTGCGAAGTTGAAGTCATCTTTGCAAATCGTGTCGAAACAATTCTTGACTATACTGATACTATCATCACTTGTGATATTCACACCCGTGAAAGATCCAAGAGACTATTGAAGGATGCTGGTGGCAAGATCGTTCTTGGTCTAGATGATATCCTGACTTCATCTGTTGATGGTTCAGGCTATAATGCCGAATACGGTCTGCTTGGTTCCAATAAGGCTACTGAAGATACTGTCAAGCTTTTCCCTAGGGATTGCATGCCAGTAGCAGAAGAAATATCAAGAATTCTTTCGGAAGCGTCAGGCAAGAGAATTGAAGCCATGGTCTATGGCGATGGCGCATTCAAGGATCCAGTTGGCAAGATCTGGGAATTGGCTGACCCTGTAGTTTCTCCTGGCTATACCAAGGGACTGATTGGTACACCTAATGAATTGAAGCTCAAGTATCTGGCTGATAATGACTTTGGCAATCTGTCTGGGGAAGAATTGCGAAATGCCATTTATGATCGCATCGCTGCCAAGACTTCTGATTCGCTGGTTGGCAATATGATTTCCGAAGGCACTACTCCTCGACGTCTGACTGACTTGATTGGATCATTATGTGATTTAACATCAGGCTCTGGCGATAAGGGAACACCTATTGTCTATATCCAAGGCTATTTTGACAATTATTCCAATGACTAAAAAATACGCATAGGCTCTTGCCTATGCGTATTTTCATTCTGCAAAGATATTCTTCAAACCGCATTCCAATAGATAATTTGCACCTTCAATCAAGCGCTTATCCCGCTCATCATACTTCCCTGTCTTCTGATTATAGATGTAATCATGAATCTTGAAGATAGACATATATAAGGCGATCAGATCACTATCTTCAAGAATATGCTGGAAATTTCTGATTGAAAGAATATAGTCATCATTTGGACGATGATTGCGATTGACATTGAAATCCTGATAGTAGTAGATATCACGTTCATTTTCAATGCGGCAATCTTCAAAGATTGGCCTTTCATAGAAGATATCAAGGCGGCTATCTTCAAAATCAATATCCCGATCAAATTCATCAAGATGGTTTTCAACAAGGGATCTGATGGATGCTCTTAGCCCTTCATTAGACCCTTTTTCAAGCTCAGCCTTTAAGATCAGACTTTGATATAGCAGATGCAGGATTATGTCAGCTTCTTTTTCATTCTGAGCTAATTCATAATACTTTTTGGCTAATTTTTCCTTTAGCATAGATAACTCCTAAACAAACAGATGAATGGCAATTGTCAATAGATATGACAGGAAGGCAAAGATCAAAACAAGTGGCAGGCAATAGAAATACTCGCAAGGTATCAGCTTCTTAAGCATCTCAAGAGCCTTATTTCCATCTGGTTCAATGCAAAAGAAGTAATTGGCATAAGGATTAATGCCGGTTATTCTCATTACCTTATTAATAAGATAAACGAGCGTCAATAAGGCAAACATGCCAATGGCAGCCAAAAGAACATCATGGACATTTGGCACCAGAATTCCAAAGGCCAAAAGCAGAATGCCAGCACTCAAGGTCAAATAATGAGTCAAATAAAAGCCAAAGATTCTGGGTTTGAGCAACGAATAGTTATCAAAGCCCCGACATGGCATCAATAAGGCTAGAGGAGTAACAATCAGAGATGAAAAGAGGCTTGTTGAAAGCAGCAGACGGCTTTTGGTTATGATTCCAAGCGGAACAGTAAACAAGACGATATTACAGGTATTGAAAGGAAGTTCATTGAGCCAGTTGAATCCATTCTGATAGCAGATAGAAGCCAGTTCTTCATCTTTGGAAATAGAATATTTGTACAACGCAAAGATTATCCAGTCAAACAGAAAGAATCCCATAACAGCCATCTCTCTGATTGGCAATGAATATCTTTTGAAATAGGCAATGAAAACTGCCAGCAGCGCACCATAAATCAAGGCAAAAACAATATAAACCAGATTAATGGGCTTGATAATGTATTTCTTATCCATAATCCCCCACCATAGATAAACGTGTATAGACATTATAACCTTATAGGCAAAGGATGGCAAAAAAGATAATGGAAATAGGTTGATTAGGCTATAATGGTAGACGGGGTGTAATTATGAACAAGAAGTATTTTTTCTTTGATATCGATGGAACTCTGACAGATATCAAAACCAAAAAGATTGTCCCAAGTGCACTTGAAGCATTAAGGCAACTTGAAAACAATGGCCATTTTGTGGCAATAGCAACCGGAAGAGCACATTATAAAGCCAGATCATTCATGGATGAAGTGGGACTTCATAACATGGTCTGCTGTGGAGGTGGAGGCCTTGTCATTGATGATGAATTAAGATTCAATATTCCACTTGATTTAAGCAAAGCCAAGGCAATTGTCAAAGAAGCTGAAGAAAACAACGTCGGCATCCTGCTGATGCTTGATGATTCAATCCGCTGTTATTCCAAAAACAACCTCTTTCGTGAACAGGTCGGCGAAAGAAAGGAACCAACTGAATACATCATCGATCCAGATCTTGACTATGACTCACTACCTGCAATCTATAAGATCTATCTCAGCGTCTCAGAAGAAGACCAGTCTAAGCTCAAGCTGGTAGATACCTTAGGACATTTGCGATTTGTCAAAGACTACTTGATGTTCCAATATGATGAAAAGAAGAAGGGCATCGAGGACATGATCAAAGAAGTCGGAGGCAGGATTGAAGATGTCGTTGTCTTTGGTGATGACTATAATGACATGGTCATGTTTGATAAGCGCTGGACCAGCATTGCCATGGGCAATGCCTGTGATGCACTAAAGGAAATAGCTGATTATGTCACTGATGCCAATGTGGACGATGGCATCTATAATGCTTGCAAGAAATACAACTGGATATAAGAAAGACTGAAGCACTAGGCTTCAGTCTTTTCGTTGAGTCTCTGGTTCTTGACCAGCAGTTTATGCAGTCTCTTCTTTTCCTTGTCAAAGGCTTTGAAATCAGAAAGCTTCCAAGCCCAGTTTTTCTCAGATAATAAACCAGGCGTATTGATTCTTCCTTCCGCACCTAAACGTAGAATATCGCACATTGGCAACACTACCAATTGCGCTTTTCTGGACATGGCAAAGGAATTCATGGCATCAACGATGTTCTTGTTAATGGCTTTGGCTTTCTTGAGACCAGCAAGCACTTCCTTCTTATGCTTTGGTTTCAGTGAAGCATACCATTCTGCAATTGGAGCATTATCATGTGTGCCAGTATAGCAGATCTGATTTTCCAGAGTATCACCATAGTAATGGCCATCCATGAACTGCTGGGTAATAATCATGCCTTTTAAGCCAAAGTGATCCTTGAGCTTATAGACATCCTTCATATTGTCACCGAGATCTTCAACGACAATATTGATATTCGGGTATTGGCGATAGAGTTCCTCAAAGAATTTATAGCCAGGGGCTTCTACCCACTTGCCATCAATAGCTGTTTTGCATTCCGCCTTAATCACCCAATAAGTCGAAAAAGCACGGAAATGATCAATTCTGACAATGTCATACATTGATGAAGCAAAAGACAAACGATCAATCCAGAATCTGAAATTGTCCTTTTCAATTGCTTCCCAGTCATAGATTGGATTGCCCCAGCGCTGTCCTGTCTTTGAAAAGGAATCAGGTGGTACACCGGCTATGCATGTTGGTTTGCCCTTCTTATCAAGTAAAAACATGTCCTTATGCCACCAGACATCTTCAGAATCAAGGCCAACATAGAACGGAACATCACCCATAATCCTGATATTCCTGCTGTTGGCATAACGGCGAAGATTGTCCCACTGGACCTTTAAAACATACTGGACAAACTTCTCAAAGAGAATCTCCATCTCATATGGCTTTAAATCAAGATTCCTGTTATCTGGATAGAATTTCTCTTCTTCTGGCCATTCCTGCCATGATTTCAAATGGTTCTTCTTCTTCAATGTCAGGAAGATTGCATAATCATTGACCCATTTTTCATTGGCAAAAGACCAGAAAGCATCACTGCCCTGATAGGCAAAGAAAGCTTCCCAAAGATATTTGTTGCGATATTTCCTTACTTCTTCATAAGAGATGGTACTTGCTTCAGGATTGAATGGTTCAACATCCTTGATGAGTCCCCATTCCTTCAGGAAATCCAAAGAAATATATAATTCATCCATGGCTTTGGAAGAATAAGGCTGATAAGGCGATGCCCCATAACCCAGTGGCTGCAGAGGCAGAATCTGCCAGATTGAAAAGCCAATCTCAGCAATTCTGTCGACAAATGCATAAGCCTCCTTGCCAAAATCACCACAACCATAAGAGTTTGGCAATGACAAGACCGGCATTAATATTCCTGCATCTTTTTTCATTTGATTCTAATAAACAGAGGCTCATCCACTAGAAGAAGGCCATTATGCACTTCAACTTCCTTATCATTTAGGAGATTGAAGTATTTGCCATCCTTAAGTGAAGTCTCTACCCTTTCTTTTCTATTGTTTACATCAAAATAAGCCAGATATTCATGATCATCATCATACATTCCAAAAGACAGAATGCTGCGATAAGGGATCATTCTGAAGTTGATATAGGAACTAAATGGCAGTTCCTTTTTTATTTTATTGCATCTTCTTATCAGTGCTTCCTGATTGAAACTCCTATTCCAAACAACCTCTTCCTTTTCAAAAAGCGAAGGACGTTTTTGGTCATAGCATTCTTCTCCAGCATAGACAAAACCCATTCCTTTAGCCAAAAGAACAAAGGATAGCCAGTTGTCAATCCTATCATGATCACTGATTATCGATGCAATGCGTGGCTGGTCATGGTTTTCCAAAAACCAGCACTTGATATTGTTGATTGGAAGCATGGATTGCTGATAATTGATGACACGGGCAAATTCCCTCAAGTCCGTTTCCTTATTGAAAGCTTCCTTGAAGAAATCCCACAAATCATAACAATAGCAGATGTCAAAGGCTGCATATAGTTCATTGTCAGTCAGAATTGGCACCTTCTTTTCCCGCATGATTTCAATAAAGCGCTCTTCTCCTGATTCAGCCAAGAGAAAGAAGTCTGGATTAATGGCTTTCAAGGCCTTTCTTGCCCTAAGCCAGAAATCAAGAGGAACAATCGGTGCTACATCACAGCGAAAGCCATCAACCCCAATACGGGCCCAGTATTCCATCATTGCAATCAGTTCAGCTTGCAGCTTTTCATTATGATAATCAAGATCGTAGACATCACTCCAGTCCGGAACCTTTCTTGTAGGCTGATTGTTTTCATCAAGCAGATAGTATTCAGGATGGGTCTTAGTGAAGACGGCGTCACAAGCCGTATGATTGATGACGATATCGGTAATGACATTAAGGCCTAAGCCATGGGCTTTAGCAAGCAATTCATGAAAGTCATCGAGACTGCCAAGCTTGGGATCGATTTCATAATAATCTCTGATTGAATAAGGACTGCCGCAAGTGCCCTTGCGATTCAGGATGCCAGGTTCATGAAGTGGCAGGAAATAAAGGTATTCAAAACCCAGATCCGCGATTCTGTCAAGATCGGCAATGACCTCTTTCAGGCTTCCCTTTTTGCTATAGCAGCGAGGGAAAACCTGATAGATGGAGCCTTTTAGCAATTGCTGACTGGTATCTGTTGCCATAATCAGATAATTGCCTTTTCCGTTACCGGATCAAAGAGATGAATCTTATTCCGATCAAAATCTACATGGATGTCAGAGTCAACAACAGCCTCTTCTTCACTTGGAACTCTGGCAATCAGACGAGAACCGGCATAGTCAAAGTACAGATACTTTTCAGAACCCATGTTTTCACAGATGTCAACTTTGGCATCAAATAAAGCCGGCACAGCTGAAACCTTGACATGTTCAGGACGGATGCCAATGATAACCTTCTTGCCTTCATATGCAGCAAGACTTTCAAGACTAATCGGAAGAATTGAATTTGCAAACTTCAAAGCCAAACCATCTGCATCCTTAACTACTTCAGCATTGATGAAATTCATCTGAGGCGAACCAATGAAACCTGCCACAAAGAGATTAGCTGGATGGTTATAGAGTTCCTGTGGAGTATCATATTGCTGAATGTAGCCAGCCTTCATGACACAGATACGATCTCCCATGGTCATTGCTTCTGTCTGATCATGAGTAACATAGACAAATGTTGTGCCTAATCTCTTATGCAGAGATGAAATCTGAGCACGCATGCCAGCACGCAACTTGGCATCAAGATTTGACAAAGGTTCATCCAAAAGGAAGACCTTTGGATTTCTGACAATTGCTCGTCCTAAAGCAACACGCTGACGCTGACCACCTGATAAGGCCTTAGGCTTGCGTTCCAGATATTCTTCAAGTTCAAGAATCTGAGCAGCTTCTCTGACACGGCGATCAATTTCATCCTTAGGTGTCTTGCTTAATGTCAAAGCAAAAGCCATATTGTCATAGACTGTCATATGCGGATAAAGCGCATAGGACTGAAAGACAAAGGCAATATCCCTATCCTTTGGTTCAACATTGTTGACCAGACGATCACCAATATACAATTCACCAGCTGTCAGATCTTCCAAGCCAGCAATCATTCTCAGGGTTGTGGACTTGCCACATCCTGAAGGACCAACAAGGACTACAAATTCCTTGTCATTGATATCAAGATTCAGACCATCAATGACAGTTTTGCCATTTTCATAGGTCTTGTTTACATTTTTAAAACTAATACTAGCCATATATTCTCCTATCCTTTTACAGCACCAGCTGCCACACCTTTAATAATGTATTTCTGACAGAACAGATAAATGATGATTACCGGTAATAATGCCAGAATGATCAAAGCCATACTTGCGCCCATATCAACTGAACCATAAGAACCTCTTAAATATTGGATATGGATTGGGATTGTCCGATACTTGGTGATATCCAGTACCAGATATGGAAGCAAATAGTCATTCCAAACCCACATTGCTTCAAGAATGCCAACGGAGATCATTGAAGGAGCCAGCATTGGCAAGACAACTTTGAAGAAAGTCTGGACTGGTGAGCATCCATCTACAACGGCTGCTTCTTCAATTTCCAAAGGAATCTGCTTGATAAATCCCGTAAACATGAAGATGGCCATGCCAGCACCAAAACCCAGATAGATGATTGGAATCGTATATGGTGTATCAAGATGCAGCATATTAGCCGTATTTGATAATGTATATTGGACCATCTGGAAAGGAACAATCATTGAGAATGTGCATAAGGTATAGACAAGCTTGGCAAATTTTGAATTGACACGGGTAATATACCAGGCTGCCATTGATGTACAAACCAGAATCAGAGAAACGCTTAAAACGGTAATAATGACCGAATAGCCTACACATTTCCAGAAATTATAATTGCCGGCAGTAATGCCATTGGTGAAATTCTGCAGTCCAACAAATGTTTCAGCTGTTGGCATCTTGAAGGTTTCGGTCGCAATTGAACCTTTGCTTTTGAAGGAGTTGATTAAAACAATGACAATAGGCATAGCCCAAGCCAGTGATACGCCAGTAAGGAAAATAGTCAGAGCCCAGGCTTTGATCTTATCGGCTTTGGTTGTCGCTTTCATTACTGCTGGACCTCCTTATCTCTGGTTACTTTCAATTGGATCAGGGAAATAGCTGCTACAAGCAGGAAGAAGATAACAGCCTTGGCTTGTGCAGTGCCCTTCGCCCAAGCATTGATCTTGCCAAATGAACTTGAAATATTCAAAGCCAGCATTTCTGTCATCTTAATCTGGGTACCTTCTGCTGTAGTAATAACTGGTGCACCAGCCGTGAGAGCCAAGTTCTGATCATAGAGCTTGAAGGAATTGGTCAGTGACAGGAACATGCAGACAGAGATGGTTGTCATCATATTTGGCACAATAACCTTGAATAGCGTCTGCCACTTGGTTGCACCATCAATTCTTGCTGCTTCAAGTATTTCTTCCGATACTGATTGAAAGCCGGCAATATAGATAATCATCATATAGCCTATCTGTTGCCATGCCATCAGAATGATCAGACCCCAGAAGCCAAAAGTCGCATTTTCGGTCAAATAAGTACCGTAATGAATGAGAATACCATTGAAAATCAATAACCAGATATATGAAAGAACGATACCGCCAATCAGATTAGGCATGAAGAATACGGTACGGAAAATATTGGATCCCTTGATCTTCAAAGTCAAAAGATATGCTAAGAAGAAGGAAATGACATTGATGATCAAAACACTTGCCACAGCATATTCAGCTGTATAGAAGAAAGCCTTCCTGAATGAAGGATCCTGCAAAGCCCTGACATAGTTTGAGAAACCAACAAAAACATCCTTGACCTTGGAGATTGGTATGAATAAAGCTTCCCTTATCAGCTTGAACTCACAGAATGAAAGATAAACACCCGATGCAAATGGCCAGACAAAGCCTATTATGAAACAAAGAAAGGTCGGAATCAGAAAAATCCAGACCATTTTGCGCATTGGGCGGGTTATCAGTTTAGAACGATGTGCACCAACAGCTGGTGCATTAGCTTTTTTCTTTTTAAACATAATAAACCTTTCTAGTATTGCTTGTTCTTTAATGTCTGAGACTCATTAAACAGCAAGCAAATAAATGAAAAGGGCGAAGTCAGCCTCCGCCCTTAAAGCTTAATGATTATTATTCAGCTTCCTGATTATATAGGTTGTTCCAACCACTTACAAATGCAGTTTCAACAACTGACCAGTCGCCGTTTTGAGCGTAATCTCTTAATGCAGTAACTAAACCAGCACGGAAATCATTGACAGCTGGAGTGTAGTTGAATGCCCAGCTGACATTGTAGTTGCCCTGAGCAAGAAGTGCGTTAGCCTGTGCGAAGAAGACGTTTGCTGGTTCCTTAGCGCTCTTGAATGGGATTGGACCAAACTGTTCAGCCATCATTGTAGTACCTTCATCAGAAGTTACAACCCAGTTAACGAAGTCGATTGTAGCATTTCTATCAGCTTCAGAAACCAGATTAGAGATTGCCCAATGTGCTTCTGAACCTGAGCATAAACCGGCCTTTTCTTCACCTTCATGACCACAGTAGATAGGAATCATCTGCAGATCTTCAGGATTCATGCCGTAGTTACCAGTTAAAGCTGCATATTCCCATGAACCATTCTGATAGAAGACAGCCTTGCCTGTACCGAATTCAGCTTCAGCTTCATCACCAGCAGTGTTGTTAGCAACTGGATCAGTAGCAGAGTTGTTCAGATACAGATCCCAAATGTTCTTGAATTCATTCAGATAAGTACCCTTGATTTCACCCTTAGCAGTAACGCCTTCGTAGTGTAATGGAAGAGTAATCAAATGACCTGAGAATCTCCAAGAAGAAGAATCAGCTAAGCCTGCATTTGTGAATGCATCGAAGCCTAACTCAGCTGCTCTGCTGTGAATGTCTTCAGCAACAGCCTTCAGAGTTTCAAAATTAGTGATTTCGCTGATGTCATGGCCAGCTTCAGCTAAAAGCTTCTTGTTAACGATGATACCGAAGCATTCGTAGCAGTAACCGATACCAAGAGTCTTGCCATCCTTGACAAGATCGAAATCATGAGTAGTCATTTCGCTATATGGAGCAGTACCTGTCCAGTCTGCACAATAGTCACCATAAACAGCTAATGCACCATCGTTTGTAAGCTGGAAGAGAGTCAGTTCAGGATTTGCCTTGCCTAATTCATTTTCCAATGTAGTTTCGTAGTTACCGCTTGCTGCTGTAACAACCTTGACTTCTACACCTGTAAGTTCAGTGTACTTCTTAGCAAGTTCCTGCCAAGCTTCATCTGCTTCTGGCTTGAAGTTCAAGTAGTAAACCTTACCTGTTTCACCAGTAGGTTCATTGTCTTTTCCACCTGAGCATGCTGTTAATGAAAGAGCCATTAACACTGCAAGGAAAAGAACTAAAAGTTTTTTCATATGCTTGTTTTCCTCCTAATATCTTCAAAATTTCTTTTTTAAAGAAATTCCAAGCAAGTTAATAATATCCCTATCTATAACAAATGTAAACCCTTTCAAAGAACTTTGGTGAAAATATTGTGAACGTTCTGTGAAATATATGCTCAATTTCAAAATGATTGTTATTATTTAGTGTTCTTTATGATATATTTTTAAATTAAAAAACTCTTTTGAAAATCAATGGCAAATTCATCATCAAGGCCTAACCCCTTATTGATGAAAGTCTTGAAACTTCCATAGTATTCATCAATGATCCGATAAGAGGCTTCAAGATATTCATTTCTGCAAATGCAATAGTCGGCCATCAGCTTCTCTATAGGTCCCAATAGCTGCTCTTGCTCATCATCAGGGAGGATACTTGCCGTCATCTTCATGATCTTGTCCTTCTCATTCTTCAGATAAGCATTGGTTGACAGGTAATCATCAAAGATGTCTTTCCTTTTTACACCCAGCAGTTCTTGAATGACAGCTGCTAAAAAGCCACAGCGGTCCTTGCCTGATGTGCAATGGAAAAGAAAGCAGCTTTTGCTGTTTTCCTGATAGTCTTTCAGCATCTTTCTTAGAATCAGACCAAGATTCTTTCTGCTGTTTTGATCAAGCACAAGATTTTCATAAAAGACTATCATCTGCTGATAGCCGATATTATCATTTTTCTTAAGATCATTAAGCAATGACTCATCATAAGCATTAGGACCAGAACCGGCCTTTTCATCATTCAAAAGAGGAAAATGGCAGTATTTGGCCAAAGGTGGAAGCAGATCCTTGTCATGCTCCACTTCAAACGGGGATCTTAGATCAAAGACGGCCGTAACTTTGCCTAATAGTCCTAAGTCTTCTGCGCTTATTCTGGACAATGATTCAGATCTTATCAGGACCTGATTCCTGATTCTTCGATGATCCATGGTTTCCATGCCTCCTAAATCCCGGATATTATCAAGGCTAGGAATCATTATTCTCTTGGAAATGTTCATTGTGATATCATTAATCCCTTTCTTTTTGCTAAACTATTATTCGTATGAAAAACAAAGGCAATCTGTATATTCTCTTCTGTGCCATGCTTTGGTCAACTAGCGGCATCTTTCTAAAAAGCACAGTCGGTTCTTCCGTTGCCATCAATGGAGCTCGCAGCATCATCGCCTTGCTTGTCTTTATGATCTATGAAAGAAAGGATTTTAAGTTCAGAATCAACAAGGTCATCTTTTCAGCAGGCTGTTGTTTGGCATTAACCAATATCCTCTACTTTCTTTCAGCACGGCTTTCAACAACGGCCAATGCCATCGCCATCCAATATATTGCCCCCGTCTTTGTCCTGATATGGACGTCCCTTTATCATCATCGAAGGCCAAAACCAATGCATGTCATTTCCATTCTTTTGGCAATTGCTGGTGTTGTTGTCTTCTTTTCTGACGGAATCGAAACCGGCTATCTGCTTGGCAATGCCATCGCAGCCCTTGCTGGCTTATGCTTTTCTGGCGTCTTCTTTCTTAATACGCTGCCTGAATCATCAAGCACTGATGCCTCAAAGCTGGGCTTTCTTTTGTCATTCATTATTGCCATTCCATTCCTTTCAACAATTGACTATGGCAATACTGCATCAAATCTTTCAATCTTGGGCCTTGGTGTCTTCCAGGTTGGTCTCGCCTATATCCTTTATGGTAAGGGCATTGTCCTGACTGATCCTGTATCAGCTTCCCTCATTTCCATTCTGGAAGTCGTCTTTGTCCCTATCTGGTCCTTCATCTTCTATCATGATCTGATTACCATAAAGGCCCTATTTGGCGCAATGATGATTATTGGCGGTGTAATCCTGGCAACAATCAAAAACGACTAAAAAACGGCTAGATTTGCGCTAGAATATAATCTTTGACTTCTTCAAGACTGGATTTTTTCCAGTCTTCTTTTTCTGCCTGCTTAGCTAAAGGGCAAATGATGAGAAAATCAAGTGCTTCGCCTTCAACACGGCCACTTCTTTTTGGATTGTTGAAATGTTCTTCCCATTTTTCATCTGTTGCATTAGCAAATTCCTTAGGATTCAAATAGATCTGCTGTCTTTTGGTAGCCGCTAAAAACATCTTGGCAGCAAGCGGTGCTAAAAGTTCATATTCTGTTTCATTGACATCAGCAAAGATCTTTGGAAGCACTGACTTTTCAATATGTTCATTTTCCCGATTGATCCTTAGTCCCATGGCTTCAAAGGAAAAACCCTCTTCATCAAGGAAAAGCTTTAGCAGGAT
>JAQXQU010000158.1 GCA_029101345.1 Erysipelotrichaceae bacterium
CTGAAGATCAAACCTGTGGAGGTGATTAGCTAATGGGTATCATTAAGCTAGCGTTAATTGAACTAAGAAAGAAGATCTTCTTCAGCATTCTGTCATTTGTTGTCTGCCTTGTTGCTTTTTATCTCATTATCTCTTCAATCACCACTGTCAGCAGTACAGTCTATCAGAAGAAAGTATTATTAGCTAATATTGGCATGGATCTTGCGGATGTCATCCACCTTCAATATCAAAGCAATGATGAAGATATTGAATATATCAGGAAGCTTGATGAATTCAAAAAGTCTTTGCAGGAAATGGCAGATATCAAAGCTGTTTGTGAATTTGATGCTTCAGGGATGTATTTTGAAGAATTAAGCAGCAATGATGAATACATCACCATCAATAAGGAACTGATTGGAAATGGACGCTATAGGAATCATCCGGCAATCTCAAGAGTCATCAGGATTGATGAAGAACTTCTAGGACTCATCAAGGGCAATCTTCTTGCCTATAGTTATCCGGCAAGTGGCAATCTTCCAATCTATCCAAGCATAGTCTTTAAGGAACTATTGCCTCTTGGCAGCCTGCTGACTGATGAACAGTTCGGCGATGTCTATGAAGTAGCTGGCTATCTTGAAAAGGATGCCAGGTGGGCAGATGAGAATGATCTGATAAGATTCCCGCTTGTTGACCTTGCTGGCTATTTCATTGCCCCCTGGTCGATAAGCAGCCATGAAGATGTTATGACCAGATTATCAAGTCTTCATAATACCTATGTGCTGACTGATAGTGATGATAAGGAGGCTATTATCAGGATAATTGAAGGATGTGGAAAGGAATTGGGTTTGCAGGCAAGCGGAGAAGTCTTAGCTAATGAATATGCATTATATGATCAGGAGACCGCTGTCTTTGCCAAGAATCATCTGGCCTTGGCTCTTTTCCTTTCAATCATGGCCACAAGTTCAATAATTGCTGTCTTTACAACTAGTGTCCTGCTAAAGAAGAAGCAATATGGCATTCTGATAGCTAATGGCTTTAATAAGAAGGATATCCTATTGGCGATAGCAACAGAAATAAGCATTATCATCACTTCTTCAACAATCGCTGCCTGGATTATCAAAGAAATCGAACTCAAAAGAGGCAAGGATATCTTCAAGGAGGTCTTATTGCTGGCACATAGGAGCTTTACACTTCCAATCTGCCTAAGCCTGGCAATAATCCTGATTGCATTAGCAACAATCATCCCTGCCAATAAGATCTATCATTATCAGATAGCTGAACTAATAGGAGGAAACGGGAATGGCCATTATTGAACTGCTTAATATTAATAAGGAATATCGAAGTGATGATATCAGTACGCTGGCCCTTAGTGATATAAATTTGCGGATCGATAAGGGTGAATTTGTCGCAATTATGGGAACATCTGGTTCAGGCAAGACTACATTGCTGAATATCATTGGCTGTATGGATTCGCCTAGTTCAGGCACTTATCTATTTGCCGGCAATGATGTTTGAGGTTTAGGAGAAAATGAACTTTCCAAATATCGAGGAAAACGCATTTCCTTTGTCTTTCAGCATTTTGCCCTGATTGATGACTATAGTGTCTTGGAAAATGTCAAGCTGCCACTTCTTAAGCATCAGCAATCTGATAGAAAGAACAATGAAAAAGCCATGGCTGCCCTTAAGATGATAGGTATTGAAAAGCTCGCTTTCAAAAGACCTGATCATCTTTCTGGTGGTCAGAAACAAAGAGTAGCTATTGCCAGGGCAATTGCTTGTGGAGCAGAAGTCATCCTGGCAGATGAGCCAACCGGTGCTCTTGATAGCAGGACCAGCAGGGAAATCATGAAGATCTTCCAGGAGCTTAATGAAAAAGGCATTACTATTATTGTCATAACCCATGACAAAGAGATTGCAGCTTATGCAAAACGATTAATCAATATACAGGATGGAAGGATTATCAAAGATGAAAAGATTTAAAGGATTATTAGTTATTGGCTGTTTATTATTTATATTAGCTGCTTGTGGCAAACCAAAGGATTTTACATGTGTTGAATTCTTTGAAAGGCATCTCCTAAAGGAAGAATATGATAGTGCTTATGCCACCATCAATGAAGAATTCGTGCTTGCAGGCAATAAGGAATATCAGCTTGAATTAGTTGGAGAATTAAAAGAGGGAGAAGTGGAAGCGGTTATTTCCTATGATGGCACTTCCAGCAAGACAATAGAGATTACTAGCACAGATTCCTATCAGGATATCTTGGAAGTACCAGCCGGCACCAGCACTATCAGCATTGCCATCAGCATCAATGAGAATTCA
>JAQXQU010000159.1 GCA_029101345.1 Erysipelotrichaceae bacterium
AAAAGATTCCAAGAACTTCTGCAAATGGACACAGCTATGTGTTCTCCGAAGGTCCGATTGCATTCCCTGATCCATTGGACAGACCAGGGAGAACAATGCTTACAAGTGAGAGCACAAAGAACAGAAGCACTCACGTGGTAGCAGATCCGGCAAATGGAAGACTTAGGTTGCTTACAGAAATCGAAGCAGAACGACTTCAAGGATTTGATGATGACTGGACAAAGAATTGCCTTGTAGACGGAGAAGTAGTAGAAATGCCAAAGAGAATGCGGTACTTCTGCATGGGTAATGCATTGGTTGTTCCGATGATTACAAGGATGGGAAATGTATTAGACGAAATCATTGATAACGAAGGTAAATAATATGGGACAGAAAGAAATACCTTTTGAAGCACTTGAATACTCGGATTTATATATCGACTGTATATACAAAGGAGGCAAGGCCCCGAATATGTCAGCAGAACCATTTCACAAGTTGATACCTGGTTGTGAAAATGCCGGAGGATTCAGGAAAAAACTGCGTGAAGATGGTTCGGGAAAATATGCATATGTTGTACTCTATACATCAATGGAAGAATTGGAATGGCCAGACTATTTGGATGAGGAAACTGGGATATTTAGATATTACGGAGATAACAGACAACCTGGAAGAGCACTTACTGATACAAAGAAAAAAGGGAATCTGATTCTTGAAACAACATTCTCTATGCTTAATGAGGGCATTAATTTGGAAGATATCCCTCCATTTCTTATTTTCAAGAAAACAGGTGTGGGAAGAGATATTCAATTCCTTGGATTGGCTGCTCCTGGAAATCCGAAACTCTCTCCAGATAAAGATTTGGTTGCATTTTGGAGAACCGTTAAAGATAAAAGATTTCAAAACTATGAAGCACACTTCACAGTGCTAGACACTGGTGACAAACCAATAGGTAGAAAATGGATTGAATCTTTAATTTATGACCACGAAAACAATCTTCGGTATGCTCCAGATGCTTGGAAGAAGTTCGTAAAGGAAGGCAGAAATGGGATAAAAGCATTAAAAGCTCAACGTCTATTGACAATTCCTTCAAAGTATGACCAGTTGCAGAGTGATATTGAAGGTAATAGATGCTTAGATATAATAAGAACTCATTATGCGGCTGCCCCAACAGGATTCGAGGCTTGTGCTGCGAGTATAGCTAGTATGATGGATCCAAACTTTATTGATTTTTCCTTAACAAAGCCTTGGCGAGATGGGGGACGCGACGCAATTGGGCACTATGCTATTTCTCAAGGAGGGAAAGTGAATTCACCGCTGAAGATTGACTGTGCACTTGAAGCGAAGTGTTATGGGATGGATAACTCCGTTGGCGTAAGGCAAATGTCAAGGTTAATCTCTAGAATAAGATATCGTCAGTTTGGAATAATGATGACCACAAGTTATGTGGACAAGCAGGCGTATAGCGAGGTGGTCGAAGATGGACATCCTATACTGATTGTAACGGCAGCCGATATTGCTGGAATACTAAGGCATAATTCAATAAACACATCAAATATTGATTACTACTTGAGGTCAATAGATGAAGAAAACGAATATGTAATAGAAAAACAGATGCTAAAGCCTTATAAGGGGCTTATGGTTGCGGACGATGTATATACATACAAAGCAAAGTTGAGATAATCTTGGGATTAAGAAAAGCAAATATTTATAATTGGAATCGTTTATGCTGGAAATAAAGAAGTGTTGAGGAATTTATGGATACTAACAAGATAGAAACATCAAATAGCATTGAACCCAAAATGGATAATTCAATAGAACCAACAGATATTTCAGAACTTTTCCCGGTAGTTGAGCTTACTGAAAATGAGATTAGTAACGCAAAGAAGATTCCGATTGCCAGCCTTGCGGCATTGGGTGCGGCTTTTTCACAGATACCTGAAGCTGCACGTACAATAGTGAAGACTACGACTAGTGAGATTGCTACAAATGAAACTTTATTCGTTGGAATCAATCCAAAGGGTATTCCCGGATATTTGCTTCAGAACGAATATGGTACTGTAGGCAATATTATGCAGATAAACAATCAAGGAAAACATGTAATTGCAGGTCGAATGAGGTTCAAACCGGTTGAAGGATTGCCGGTAGCAAGCACTACCACGACTGTTGTTCCGTATGACCCTACAATGTTGGTTGTTGCCATCGCATTAATGACTATAGAAAAGAAATTAGATGGAATTCAAAATAGCATCGATAAAGTGTTGAGATTTCTTGAATCTGATAAACAGGCAAGGCAGAGAGGAAATCTAAAGACTATTGCAGAAATCGCTGAAGATTTCAGAATCAAAGGAAATGATAAAGAGTTTTGCGAGAGTAGAAATCACATAGTACAGGAAATTCAACGTGACGCAAGACAAAACATTGACTTTTACGAAAGAGAAATAACTGAAGCTTTAAAGGAAAAGAAAGTATTTCATTTGTCAAAAGATGCACGTGAGTATATGGAGACAATTAAGAGGAATTTCGCTGAATATCAGTTGTCTTGCTATTCATATGCCTACTGCGCATTCTTAGACATAGTTCTTAGGAGAGATTTTGAGGACACGTCTATCAAGAATTGCCGTAAAAGAATTATTCGTATTGCTGAACGATATAACGAATTGTTTGATGAATGTCATGCTCAGATTGCATCTTACCAAAGAAGTTCTGTTGAAAGCAAAGTGCGAGGAGGCGCTGGCAAAACTGCAAATACATTAGGCAAAGCTATTAGAAGCATTCCGATAATCGAAAAGAGTCCTGTTGATGAATTGCTGTTTAATGCAGGGAATGCTTTAGGTGAAATAAACAGGAATGCAGTCAAATCAAAAGTGAAAGCTTTAGAATCACTTGAAGATAATCGTATGGGTGACTTTCTGGAAGGTATTAATAAAGTTGGATTGTTATATAACCAGAAGAGCAGGATGGTAATTGACGAAACAAATCTTTATTTGGTTGATAATCATTAAAGTGCTACTGCAGAGCTTTCAACAAAAGATATGTAGTTCTTCTTACTAAAGGGAATGACAAACGAAATGACCAAGAATAATGCACTTGGACAGACATAGTAATAAAACTATGATGAAGAGTTTTTCTTATCATGATGAAAGGTGATTCGAGGTAATAATATGACAAATGAAGAGTTAATATCGTGGATAAATGAAATGCCGGAATGGGTTAGGAAAGCAACTATGATTTTCTATCAAAAAGGCGAATTATCGGAAACAGATATCAATGAACTTGCAAATCTCTGCCTTGAAAAGGATAGTGGTTTTAGAGTATCAGGAGTTAATTTAATAAATCATGGAAATACTCAAGGCTATTCCATTTCGTCTATAGATTCAATTGAAGGAGTAAATGCAATAAGCTCGGATAAACCGCTGAAGTTTAATGAAAGAGGGATTACCGTTATTTATGGCCTAAATGGTGCAGGAAAATCTGGCTATATTAGAGTGTTTAAAATGGTTTCTGGAGCTAAGTACAGAGAAGAAATAAAAAGCAACATTTATTCCAACAAGAAACCAGCGCCGAAAGCAACCATCTCTATTGTGAAAGATGATGGGAGTAAAGAACAATTTGTTTGCGATTTAAGAAATGCCGCTGAACATGATATTCTTAGGACAATGGATATTTTTGATACCAAAATATCTAATGCGTATGTGAATGAGGCTAAAGAAGCGACATATGAGCCTTGGATTTTTTTCCTGTTTTCTGAATTAGCAAGGATTGCAATTAGAATAAGAGAGGAATTGGAAAGCCGTAAAAGACATTATTCACTAGTGGAGTACAATTTCCAAGAAAAGTATAAATCTACAAAGGCATACACAACAGTTTCAAACATTACATATAAATCAGATTTACGGTCATTTCCCACTGAATGGACAGAGGAACAGGAATCGCAACTGCAAGAGTTAAAGAAGAGAAACCAAATTGATTTAGTTAAAGCGAGACTAAAACAGCTAGAGCAGCAAGAAAAAAATCTTGAATTTATGATTCAATACTTTGTTGATATTAAATCATATTTTGGGAATGAAAATTGGGAACAAATCTGCAAATTGCAGACCGAATGGAAAAAATCTCAAGAAGTAAAAAAAGCATCAGAATTGGTTTTTTCAGAAAATGCAAATAGTCTTGATGCAAGTAGTGTTCAGATTGATTCCTGGAAAAAACTGTGGCAATACGCTCATAAATACTCAGAAGACATTCTTGAGAAAAATGGTGCTAAGCAATTTGCTCACATCGGAAGTAAATGCCCGTTATGTGGTCAGATAATACAGGATGAGTACGTTTCACACAGAATGGAGAGTATAGACTCATATGTGAATGGAAAAGCTACTGATGAAGAAAAAAAGGCATATAGGGTTTACGAAGAAAAGGTTAAAAACATGCCTATTCTAAAGTCGCCTGAGGATTTTTTGCTTTTACTTGAAGCATGTGGTTGTACAGAAGATATTCCGGCCATAGTTCAAATCCATAACAATATAATTACGTATGCAAAATCAATAAATGATGATTTGAAAAACAGCAGTTTATGTAGATTCGATGTAACGGAGTATCTTACAATATTTAAATCTCAAATTGAAGCACTGAGAGAAGAACTCGCCAATGCGAAGGAATTGTTGGAAAATCAGGCTCAGAAGAATCTCGAGCAACAAATATTGGAAGCAGAGGCTGAACAATATCTTGTTTCGCTATATCAAACAATATGTAGGAACATTGATTCACTTGTTAAAATTAATGAATTAGAAAAGGCAATAAAACTAACTTCAACGAATAAAATCACTTCAAAAAGCAAAAAGCTAGCAGAGGAGATGATTACAGCGGATTATGTTCGTAGATTTGAATCAGAACTTCAAAATCTAACAGGGAACAGTATTGCTGTGAAGTTGAGCCAACAAAAAGCGGGTAAAGGAAAAATCCCTTATAAAGTGGTGTTGTTTGATGTTAATGGGAATCAAACCGCTCCACAAGATATTTTATCAGAAGGAGAAAACCGTGTAACGTCATTAGCAGCTTTCTTTGCAGAAGCATCTGGAAGAAGTGAAATTACTCCACTAATTGTAGATGATCCAATATCTTCCCTTGATTATAATTATGAGACAAAAGTAATAGATAGATTGGTTAATGCAGCTCGAGAGAGACAAGTAATTGTATTTACTCATAGAATTAGTATGGTTGTGGGTATTTCTGATAGAGCAAAAGTAGAAGGAATAGCGTACGATGAGGTAACATTATTATCAAGTAGAAATAGAAAAGGTGTTCCGTCTGATAATAGTAGCATTGGAGGAAAAGTAAAGAAACAGCTGAACATATTAATCAATGGAAAGTTAAAAAAGCTTAAATCATTGGACGAATTAGAAGACGAATATACAGTATTGTTCCATAATGTTTGTCAAGAATTCCGAAATATAGTTGAAAAAAGCGTGGAGGATGTTCTTCTGGCGGAAGTTGTTAAAAGATTTAGAAAAGATATCCAAACAAAGAACAGATTGGATAAGCTTTCGAAAATTACTGATGAAGATTTGAAGCTAATTGACCGGTTAATGACAAAATATTCTTATTATGACCATTCTATGTCTGATGAAACGCCTCTAATTGAAATGAGTGTTGGTGAATTAGAAAGAGACTTATTAGAATTAAAAGACTGGATAACAAAAAAGAATTAATAATTCAAAATATATGCAAACACGTTTAAACGAGTTTAAATCAAACTACAAAATCAGTATTGTGATTCGGATTACCATTTCGTCTACTTTTCTAGCAAAAAGCGGAGAATACAACCCGGCAACCGACAATTCCCAATAAAAAATAATTTCAAAGAATCGCGTCAATCGCTTGACATCCACGGGTACTGGCAAAACCTACGCATCTGCCTTCGCTATGAGAGAGTGCGGTTTCAAGAGAGTTCTTTTCCTCGTGCACAGAGGCCAGCTTGCAAGGCAGAGTAGAGAGTCATATAGAATGGTTTTCGACGACAGCATTTCCATGGGTCTTGTTGGTGCGGGATACAATGAATATGATTGTGATTATGTTTTTGCAACT
>JAQXQU010000160.1 GCA_029101345.1 Erysipelotrichaceae bacterium
GGACAGGTAAAACCACCATCCAGGACAACTTTGGCAACTTTTTTGCCATAAGTGCTTTTCAGATAGTAATTGAAAGTATGATAGCGTTTCTCATTGAAGGAATAGGGGAAGCGATTTTCCATGACTCAATTATAAGGTAAAACAAAATAAAAGAGTGTACAATGGTACTATGCAAAATGAATTCATATCCATAAGAGGTGCACGTGTCAATAATCTCAAGAATATTGACATTGATCTGCCTCGAAACAAACTGATTGTCATGACTGGCCTTTCGGGTTCTGGCAAGACCTCTTTGGCCTTTGATACGATTTATGCAGAAGGACAGCGTCGCTATGTTGAATCACTGAGCTCTTATGCCAGACAATTTCTGGGTGGCATTGAGAAACCGGATGTCGATTCCATTGAAGGCCTCTCACCAGCTATTGCCATTGATCAGAAGACGACATCCAATAATCCGAGATCAACAGTTGGCACTATTACGGAAATCTATGATTATCTGCGTCTTTTATATGCGCGTTGTGGTGTTGCTTATTGTCCTGAACACAAGACACCAATTGAAGCTATGACCATTCCAGCAATTGTCAATAAGGTCATGGAATATCCTGATGGATCAAGACTTGAAATCCTGGCCAATGTTGTCACCAATCGCAAGGGTACTTTCAAGGATCTTTTTGACAAGCTTAAGAAAGAAGGTTACTTAAGAGTCTATGCGGATGGCGAATTAAGGGAAGTAGTGGAAAATATCGAACTTGATAAGAACAAGCGTCATAATATAGATGTTGTTGTTGATCGCCTGGTCAAAAGGGAGAACTCCCTTACTAGACTTGCCGACTCCTTGGAGCTGGCCGTCAAGCTAAGTGGAGGAACCTGTGTTGTCAAGAATGGCAATGACCGCGAACTGTTTTCAACAATAGCTGCTTGCCCAATCTGCGGTTTTACGGTTCCAAAACTTGAACCACGGCTTTTCTCCTTCAATTCACCTTTGGGTGCATGTGAGGAATGCAAGGGATTAGGTGTGACAATGGCTGTTGATCTTGATATCCTGATGCCCAATCGGACCCTTTCAATCAACCAGGGTGGCATTAAATACTATAAGAATATTGTTGGTTCCAATAATCTTGAATGGCAGAACTTTGCCAATCTTCTGAAATACTATGGGATTGATCCTGATAAGCCGCTGAGCAGAATGACCAAGAAGGAAATGGATATCATTCTCAATGGTTCCTTGGAACCAATTGAATATAAGGTGGTATCAAGTGGTGGTACAACTTACCATAAGAATGGTTATATTGAAGGTGTCAAAGCTTTGATTGAAAGAAGATTTGTTGAAACCCAATCAAAATTTGGCAAGGAATACTATTCATCCTTCATGACTGAGAGCATTTGTGAAAAATGTCAGGGAGCAAGACTTAATGAAAAGGTCTTAAGTGTCAGGGTTGGCGGTCTTAACATCAACGAGTTCACCAAGATGTCAATTGGAGCTGCTTATGACTTTGTGAATAATCTGAAACTAAGCAGATCCCAGGAAGAAATTGCCCGTTTATTGCTGACGGAACTAAAGGCCCGCCTCAAGTTTCTAAGTGATGTTGGTCTTGACTATATTACCCTTGATCGATCAGCTGGTACCCTTTCAGGTGGTGAAGCCCAGCGTATTCGTCTGGCAACCCAGATTGGTTCAACCTTGACTGGTGTTCTCTATGTTCTGGATGAGCCATCCATTGGCCTTCATCAAAGGGATAATTCCAAACTGGTTGCGACTTTGAAACGTATGCGTGATTTGGGCAATACCGTCATTGTTGTTGAACATGATGCAGAGACCATGCTTGAATCCGACTATATCCTGGATATTGGACCTGGTGCAGGCAAGGACGGAGGCGAGATAATTGCTTTTGGAACACCAGAAGAAATTCTCGCCCATCCCACCAGCATTACTGGCCAATATCTGTCATTTAGAAAACAGATTCCTTTACCTATCGCAAGAAGAAAGGGCAATGGCAAATATCTGACTGTCAAAGGTGCCTGTGAGAACAATCTGAAAAGCATTGATGTCAAATTCCCCTTAGGAAAATTCATCTGTGTTACAGGTGTCTCTGGATCTGGCAAGTCAACCTTGGTGAATGAGATTCTGACCAAAGGTGTCATGAAGGCCCTGAATTATGTCAAAATCAAACCTGGCAAACATCAGAAGATTGATGGTCTTAAGAATATTGACAAGATCGTATCGATCTCCCAGGATCCAATTGGCCGGACTCCACGTTCCAATCCGGCAACTTATACCGGTGTCTTCGATGATATCCGTGATCTCTTTGCGATGACACCTGATGCCAAGGAGCGCGGCTATGACAAATCAAGATTCTCATTCAATGTCGCTGGTGGCCGCTGTGAAGCTTGCCAGGGTGATGGTGTCAAGAAGATATCCATGCTATTTGTGCCTGATGTCTATGTTGAATGCGAGGAATGCCGTGGAAAGCGCTATAATCGCGAGACTTTGGAAGTCAAATACAAAGGCAAGACCATTTATGATGTTTTGAAGATGAATGTCAAGGAAGCTCTTGAATTCTTCAAAAACCATCGGAAGATTGCCGATAAGCTGCAAGTACTCTATGATGTTGGACTTGGTTATATCGAACTTGGGCAAAGTGCAACCACTCTTTCTGGTGGTGAAGCCCAAAGAGTCAAGCTGGCTTCAGAGCTGCAAAAGAAATCAACTGGCAAGACTCTTTATGTCCTTGATGAACCAACAACCGGTCTGCATATGGAAGATGTCAGGAAACTGGTGGCAATCATTGACCGCATTGTTGATAACGGTGATACTGTTGTTGTCATTGAACATAATCTTGATGTCATCAAATGTGCTGACTATATCATTGACCTAGGTCCTGAGGGTGGTGACAATGGTGGTACTATCGTTGCGACTGGCACACCAGAAGAAGTAGCGAAAGTTGAAAACAGTTATACAGGACAATATCTGAAAACCGTATTGGAGATGCATTATGCCAAATCAGAATTACAGCAGTCTAGATAACAAAAGAGTCTATGTTCGGGAGCTGAAAGAGCGTTTCCATTTTGAACAGCTTTGTGGCAATGAGCAATCGCTTGAACGCTATATCATAGCCCCGGATATCAATCGTCCTGGTCTTGAACTCTCAGGCTACTTAGGATCAAGTGACCTTAAAAGAGTAGTCATCATTGGCAACAAGGAAGGCAAATATATCAATCAGTTTGATTATGAAACCCAGAAGGCCCGCTTTGAAATCATCACTGATGCTTATACGCCTTGCATCATCATTTCAAGTCGGCATGGGGTACCGCAAGCTCTGATTGATTTAGCCAATTATCGCAATTTCCCTATTTTCAAATACGAAGGGGAAACCTATCGGCTGACAGTTGACCTTGTTTCATTTTTAGCTGAAAAGCTGGCGGATACAACCTGTGTTCACGGTGTCATGATGAATGTCTATGGCACCGGTGTTCTGATTATGGGCAATAGTGGTATCGGTAAATCCGAGTTGGCTTTGGCCTTGATCAAGAAGGGACATCGATTGATTGCGGATGATCGGGTTGATATTTCCAATGTGGCTGGACGCCTGATCTGTGAGGCTCCAGAGCTTTTGAAGCGATATATGGAAATCAGAGGTCTTGGCATTGTCAATGTCAATTACATGTTTGGCGGTTCGGCTTATATGGAGAAGAGCAATCTGGATTTGGTCATCAAGCTTTTGCCAATGGCGGAAACTGGTGATGTTGACCGCCTTGATCCTCATAATGATTCTTTCAGCATTCTGGGTGTTGAGGTTCCATTATTGAAGATTCCAGTTACGGAATCCAAGTCCTTGAGTACGATTGTTGAAGCTGCAGTGACCAATTTTGAACTCAAGTCCATGGGCATTGATGCCAATCAGATGTTCTGTAATCAGGTTTATGACAAAATTGTTGAAAAAAACGGAGAAAAAAATAAATGATCAAATTCTTTCCTAGTGACAAGGTCTTTCTTTCCATCTTGGGTCTTGATATCAGATGGTATGCTGTGCTTATCCTTTGCGGTGCATTGCTGGCCTTCTGTTTTTCCAAGAAAGATCTTGATGAATGCAAGAATATCAATAAGAATGATTTCATTTCCGATCTCTTCCTTTATGTCCTCTGGTTTGGCATCTGTGGTGCCAGACTTTGGTATTGCCTTTTTTCCGATATTGGCTACTACCTGGCAAATCCCATTAATATCCTGAAGGTCTATGATGGTGGCTTGGCTATTCATGGTGGTGTTGTTGCTGGAGTGATAGTCGCCTATATCTATTGCAAGAGGAAGAATGTCTCCTTTCTAAGGGTAGCTGACTGTGTATTGCCTAATGTGCTGGTTGCCCAGGCGATTGGCCGCTGGGGCAATTATGTCAATCAGGAATGCCATGGTTTGGAAGTGAGTGAATCATTCTATGATGGCATCCTCTTTTTTCTCAAGGAAAAGATGTGCATAGGTGGCCATTATTATGAGCCAATGTTCTTCTATGAATCGGTCGGTTGCATTATTGGCTTCCTTTTGATCAAATTCATCCTGAAGAAAACTGCCAATAAGCGGGGAGATCTTGCTTATGGCTATTTCCTCTGGTATGGCTTTATCCGCTTCTTCATTGAAGGAAGAAGAACGGATTCCCTCTACCTAGGTCCGATCAAGATGGCGCAGCTGACATCGATTGCATTGATGGTCATTGGCATTCTGGGTTTTCTTGGTGTCTTTGATCGCCTTTTCTTCAAAAAGCAAAAGCCAACTGTTCTCTTTGATTTTGATGGTACTTTGGCTGACACCAGAGCTTGCATTATCACTCCTTATCGGGAACTCTTCAAAAAGTATGCCAAGGAAGAAGACTTTGATGAACAGGTGCAAAGTGAAGTCATTGGACCAGCCTTGGTTGATATGTTTGCCAAATACTTCCCAAATGAAGATGCCAATCAGCTGATTGAGGAGTATCGTTCCATCCAGTCAAAAATGCTTGAAGGAAGTGTCAAAGCTTTCCCTGATGCCAAGGAAGTATTGGCAATGCTTAAGGAAGAAGGCTATCATGTAGGTATCATTTCCAGCCGTAATGAGGCATCAATTCATAGAATCATGAAGATTATTGGCCTTGATGGCCTAGTAGATGATGTCTTCGGCATTGACCAGGTTACCAAGCACAAGCCTGATCCGGAAATCATCTACAGCATTATTGCCAAGAACCATTGGAATGGAGATGATGTCATTGTGGTCGGTGACAGCCTGGCTGATGTTGACTGCGGCTACAATTATGGTGCCTATACCATCGCTTTTATCTCAGACAAGCTGAAAGAGGAAAGCCTGCATAATTCCCATGCCAACAAGTGCATCAATTCATTAAGCGAGCTTAAAGGCATATTAAAGTCCGACCAGTATTTCACATATAATCTGAAGTAAAGAGTATGTTTAGCATACTCTTTTTGCTATAATATTAGAGATAATTTTGGAGGTGTTTATATGGTTACGATTCTTGATCATCCACTGATTACTCATAAGCTTACGAATATGCGCAGAGCTGATACCAAGACTAAGGATTTCCGTGAAAATCTTGATGAAATTGCATCATTGATGGCCTATGAAATCTTCAGAGACCTTCCAACCAAGGATGTTAAGATTACAACCCCAATGGGTGATTGTGTCTCTCAGGAGATTGCCCAGGAAGTCGTATTGATTCCAATCCTTAGAGCAGGCATTGGCCTTCTTGAAGGAATCAGAGCTCTTGTTCCAACAGCGAAAGTCGGCTTTATCGGCATGTATCGCAATGAGGAAACTCTGGAACCGGTTGAATATTTTGCCAAATTCCCTCAGGGTCTTGAGGAATCGCTGAATCTTGTTCTTGACCCAATGCTGGCAACTGGTGGTTCAGCTATCGCTGCCATCAATCAGATCAAGAAAAGAGGAGCCAAGAATATCAAACTGGTCTGCCTTGTTGGTGCACCTGAAGGTGTCAAGGCTATGCAGGAAGCTCATCCTGATGTTGATATCTATTTGGCTGCCCTTGATGACCACCTCAATGAAATTGGCTATATTGTTCCAGGTCTTGGTGATGCTGGTGACAGAATCTTTGGAACAAAGTAAGAAAGGATTTATATGAACACAAAACCTGTTGTCTTAGTTGTAATGGATGGCATTGGTGTGGCACCAGAAGGTGCTGGCAATGCTGTCAGAAATGCTTATACACCTACTCTTGATTATTTGATGAGCAATTGCCCATGGACCGCTATCAAAGCATCAGGCAAGGCTGTTGGTCTTCCTGGTGATGATGATATGGGCAACTCGGAAGTTGGCCATAATGCCATCGGCTGTGGTCAGGTCTATTCCCAGGGCGCAAAGCTTGTCAATGAATCAATTGAATCTGGTGTCATCTTTGAATCTGATACCTGGAAAGAACTAGTGGAAAATGCCAAGGGCCACACCTTCCATTTTGTTGGTTTGTTATCTGATGGAAATGTCCACTCCAATATTGCTCATTTGAAGGCAATGCTAACAAGACTTAAGGAAGAAAAGGCTGGCAAGGTCAGAGTCCATATTCTGCTTGATGGCCGTGATGTACCAGAAGGATCTTCTGTCAATTATGTCAAAGATCTGGAAGAGCATATGGCAAGCCTTAATGGTGATGGTTTTGATGCTAGAATTGCATCAGGCGGTGGCCGTATGTATATCACGATGGATAGATATGAAGCTGACTGGTCAATGGTTGAAAGAGGCTGGAAGACTCATATTCTAGGTGTTGGCAGAAAGTTCAATTCTGCTTTGGAGGCTATTGAAACATATCAGAAGGAAGGTGGCTATACTGATCAGCTGATGCCTGAATTTGTCATCTGTGATAATGGCCAGCCTATCGGTACAATTGAAAACCATGACTCTGTTGTCCTCTTTAACTTCCGTGGTGACCGTGCACTTGAATTCTCAAGAGCCTTTGATGAAGGAGCTGATTTCAAGGGCTTTGATCGCATTAGAAAGCCTGATGTCATCTATGCTGGCATGTTGCAATATGATGCTGATCTAAAGATTCCTAATAAGTATCTGACTGCTCCACCAAAGATTGAGAATACCATGTCTGAATATCTTGTTAAGCATAATGTCAAGACATATGCCATCTCAGAAACTCAGAAGTATGGCCATGTAACTTACTTCTGGAATGGCAATCGTTCAGAAAAGTTCTCAGAAGAACTGGAAACCTGGGTTGAGATTCCTTCTGATGTCATACCATTTGATCAGCGCCCTTGGATGAAGTCAGCAGAAGTAACTGACGAATTGATCAAGGCCATTGAATCAGGTGAATATGCATTCTTAAGATGCAATTACCCTAATGGTGACATGGTTGGCCATACAGGCGCATATGAATCAACAATCATAGGTGTGGAAGCGGTTGATCTGGCATTGTCTCGTGTCAAGGAAGCATGTGATAAGGCAGGCGCAATTCTGCTTGTGACAGCAGACCATGGCAACGCTGATGAAATGCTTGACAAGAAGGGCAAGCCAAAGACATCCCATACATTGAACAAGGTGCCATTCATCATCTATGGTGCTGATGCTGAAATCAAAGATGGCGAATTTGGTCTGAGCAATATTGCTGCTACAGTCTTCAAGTTCCTAGGCCTGCCAGTTCCTGAAGCTTGGGATGAAGCCATTATCAAATAAGATAGT
>JAQXQU010000161.1 GCA_029101345.1 Erysipelotrichaceae bacterium
AGTCAATTTTGTATATTATTATGGAGGTATTGTAACATGAAAACAATACATAGTAACATTTCATCTGAAATCGAAAGTAGGCAGTTTGATCTTCTACTTGCATTATTTGACAATGATAATACAGATGTTTCTATTTTTGATGGCGAAGGAACATATTTAGCCGTGAGCCAATCCTATTTAGAGCATAACGGCTTAACAAAGGAAAATATTATTGGCAGAAATGTACGCGACCTAATGAATGAGGGTGTCTTCTCTCCTTCTGTAACAATCAAGACACTTGAAGAAAAGAAAAAAAGCACCTTAGTGCAAAAGAACTGGCTGGGGAAAACAATATTAACAACAGGAACCCCTATTTTCAGCGAAGATGGTAGCATTAGGTACATTGTTTGTTATAATTCGATTGATATCTCTGAATTAACAACCACAGAGGATAAATTAAATAGAATCAATGAACTGATGCGTGAGTTCAATATATCTGCTAAAGATTTAGACAATGATTCACCTAATGAAAAAAGAGAATTTGTTACACGTTGCAAAATTATGAAACAAGTTGTAAGTATGATTGATCAAATTGCTGATACCCCTGCAAATGTCGTTATTACAGGCGAGACAGGTGTTGGGAAAAGTTTCGCAGCGAGATATATTCATGAACATAGCAACCGTAGTGACAAACCGTTCGTAGAAGTGGATTGCAGCAGCATACCGCAAACGCTTATTGAATCGGAGCTATTTGGTTATGAAAGCGGTGCTTTTACAGGTGCCAGCAAAGGCGGAAAGCCCGGTAAAATTGAAGCTGCAAATGGCGGAACATTATTCTTAGATGAAATTGCTGAGCTCCCTCTCGAAATGCAGGTTAAACTACTAAAAACAATACAGGAAAAACAAGTGACTCGTGTGGGTGGAATTACTCCTATCAACCTTGATTTCAGGTTAATTGTTGCAACGAATAAGAACCTTTACCAAGAAGTAGAAAATGGAACATTTCGAAAAGACCTTTACTACCGATTATTAGTTATTTCTGTTAACTTGCCTCCACTAAGAGATCGTCGTGAAGATATATCTGTTATGGCATCTTCATTTCTAAAAAAATTCAACAGAATTTATAACAAAAAAGCCCAATTAACACCTGATGCCATCGCTTTGCTAGAATCTTCCGATTGGCCTGGAAATATTAGGGAACTAGAAAATACAATTGAACGTTTAGTTCTATTATCTGTGGATAATATCATCTCCTATCAAGATGTTCAGACTAAAAAAGGAGTGAATTTTACGAATCCATTTATGGTTGATCATACCGATATCAGTCTTACTAAAATGTTAGAATCGTATGAATCAAATCTTATACGCTCCTATTACGAACAGTATCACACTAGCGTAGCTGTTGCAAAAAAACTTAAGATTAGTCAGCCTACAGCTGCAAGAAGACTGCGTAAATATGTTCCAGAATACAATGAATAACTATATGGAAATCCTTGGCCCACTCATAAAGTCGGGGTTGCGCTTTTCAACAAAGGCATACATACCTTCATTTCCTTCGCCATTTTCATAACACTCACCAAATAAGCGATTCTCATACATAATTGCTTCTTCTATACACATATCAATTCCGCATCGAACTAGCCGTTTGCAATTTTTTACTGCTTTAGGCCCCATGGAAAGTACCTTTTCGAGAAACGCTTCTGTTTCCTTTTTAAGTTCTTCAGGTTTATATACTCTATTAACAAGACCTATTCTCATCGCCTCATCAGCAGGGATGATTTCCCCAGAGATGAGCAGTTCCATCGCTTTTGCTGTGCCCACTAATCGCGGAAGCCTTACCGTTCCTGAAAATCCTGGCGTAACACCAAGGGATACTTCAGGTTGACCAAACTTGGCCTTCTGTGAAGCAAAAATCATATCACAAGACATGGCCAACTCACATCCCCCACCTAACGCATAACCATTCACAGCAGCAATAGTCGGAATATCTAAAAGTTCAATTTTTCGAAAAATAGCACTTCCCATTTTAGACCATTCAATAGCTTCTTCTGATGAAAAATCTTTCTGCAAAGTGATATCGGCACCAGCCGCAAAAGCTCTACCTTCGCCCGTTATAATTAGCCCGTAACTCTTTTTTAGTTCGTTATCAAGAACGTTCTCTACTTCATTTAACATTTCACCATTCAATGCATTTAATGCATTTGGTCTATTTAGGACAATAGTTGTATAATTGTTATTATCAATAACTTTAATATTAGAATACATTTTCTTCTCCTTTCATCAACACGTACATATAGTTAGCACTTATTATCTACGCATAATATATGCCAAAGAAAAAGGAGATTGGCACAAATTTTGCTGTTTAAAAATACATCAACAATCGACTTTTATTAATCATCGATACATTCAAAAGGAGGAAACGGTTTATGACTTATATTCTCAACCATGAAGGAAATCCACATTTGAAATTTTTCGAAGATATTGCAGCTATTCCTCGTGGATCATACAACGAAAAAGGAATAGCCGATTATATCTGTAAATTTGCTGAAGATCATAATCTACAATATCATAGGGACAACATCAATAATCTATTAGTCCGAAAACCTGCTTCACCTGGATATGAGTCCCATCCCCCAGTATGTATGCAGGGTCATATGGATATGGTTTGTGAAAAGGTTCCTGGTACGAAACATGATTTCACGAAAGACCCTATTGCACTGCGTGTCGTAGATGAGGATTGGCTCATGGGTACTGATACAACTCTTGGTGGTGATGATGGTGTCGCTGTAGCCTTGATGCTTGCAATTTTAGATGATGATTCCCTTCCACATCCAGAACTCGAATGTATTTTTACTATGGGGGAAGAAGCCGGATGTATAGGTTCTCAGGCTTTTGATTATTCACTCATCAAATCACGGAAAATGATAGGTCTCGATGGTTGTACAGAAGGAACCTCAACGGTTTTAACATCTGGTGTTATTCTTGGTAATTTTTACTTTCCTATTACATACAAAAAAAATCAAAACCCTATATATAAATTGGAAGCAACTGGACTTAATGCTGGTCATGGCGGTGCTAATATGGCAAAAGAGCAGGCCAATGCAATCAAACTTATTGCTAGAAGCCTTAAAGCAATCAGAAATGCAGATATCAAATACGAAATTGCCGATATTTGTGGTGGAACTATAACCAATGCAATTGCTGAAGAATGCTGGGTAACCATCGCTGCGAAAGAAAGTGACGCAATTGAAATTAAAACAATATTTGAATCAACTTTTAAAGACATTCAAAATGAACATAAGTATAGTGATCCGAATATGAAGTGTTCTTTCAAGGAAGGCGATCCAACAGAATGCGTAATAGAAAGTAATTTGGCATTGAATCTTGTTGATTATCTATTCATGGTTCCAACTGGTTGTTATATGAGAAGCTTGCAATATATTGGACTTCCTATCGCATCCAGAAATCTGGGTACTATTAGAATTAAAGATGGACAAGCAATCATCGGTTACCAATTTAGAGCAACTGCAACATCTATGCTAAGGGATCTGTTCGAACGAGGAAAAATGTTAGCTGAAATCTATAATGGTACTTTTGAACTTCTAACAGAATACCATGGCTATGATGTGGAGCCTTACTCTCCATTCTTTAACCTTTGGAATGAAGTATACAAAGAATACAGTGGTAAAGACGTTGAAATAGAAGCTGTTCACTATGGTACTGATACCGGAACATTTTTGGAAAATATTCCTGACATGGATCTTATTATTCTATCTCCGATACTCATTGATGTACATCGGCCTACAGAACGTCTAAGCATCAGTTCGTTCAACAGAAGCTATCAATATCTTAAGACAATTTTAGAAAGATGTTAACTGTTAGAGAATAATAAACGAGGTGTATTATGGTTGTTGCACAACTAATTGATTTCATATCTTTCGTCTCACTCGCTTTGATGATACTACTATTTCTACGTGCCATGCTCGTTAGAATGGTCCATGCGGAAGGATTTCTATATGGCATCTTTAGAATCGTGGCGTTTACCACAGATTTCCTTGTAAAACCTGCGGAGAAGTTGAGCAAAACGATTGCTCCAGACGGAAGGAATTTTGCGATTTTTATCGCGTTTATCATGGTAATAATATTACGAACAGTATCGATATACATTGTAAGTATGTTTGTCTAATTCACCTCTTCTTATG
>JAQXQU010000162.1 GCA_029101345.1 Erysipelotrichaceae bacterium
ATAATGACAAGGAGAGTTCAATGAACTCTCCTTTTTTATCAGATGGCAAAATCGCCATTCTTGAAAATCTCTACTTGGCTTCCATCAATCAAAGTTGCAACAATATCAAGATCGCTTGTACCAACCATGAAGTCAATATGAATGCTTGAATCATTGAAATCTGGACTTGGCTTTCCTAGTGCCCTTCCTAGTGCCAAATGGCAGGATGCATTTTCATCAATCAGTGTTGTATAGAAGACAAGACCTGACTTTGATATTGGTGAAGAATATTCAACCAAGGCTACTTCACCTAAATAACCTGCATTTTCATCAGTATTGACCAAAGCTTCCAGCATCTGATAACCCTTGTCCGCAATGATTTCCACAACTTTGCCGTTTTCAAAACGGAAGCCGAAGTTTTCAATCTTCTTGCCACCAAGCAATAATGGCCTTGTTGAATAGACAACACCATTGACACCTGTCTTCAATGGACTGGTTGAGATTTCTTCGGTAGGCATATTGGCATTGAAAATAATGCCATCACCATGTTCGAAACAGAACTTGGAATCCTTTGATAATTCAATAGTCAGATCAGTTCCATTTTTGGCCTTATAGTGCAATGACTTGATCTGAAGCTCATCCAGTTTCCTGGCTTGGATGTTCTTGCGCTGGTTCTTTTCTTCCCAGACTTTGGCAATATCATTGTTTTCTGTAATATAGCAGAAGTCTAGTAGCAGCTGCCAAAGCTTATCCAGAGCTTCTTCCTTGTCAAGATCCGGGAACAGCAATGTAGCCCAGCTGTAGGTAGGGACCATCGCTATGCACCATTGGCATCCTCTTTCCCTGGCTGATTTGCGCATGATATTGCGCATATTGTCAATATAGGAAAAGATGGCATTGGCTTCTTCCTCGCTGGCATCTTCCATCTGTAATGGATTGACTCCTTCAAGTCTGATAGTGCAAGCTCCTTCCTTGAGATTTGACTCATACATCTCATATTCATACGGCTTGATTTCTGCAACTTTCCTGCCATCAAGATATTTGGCTTTGGTCTTCAATAGACCCTGGTCAAGATAGTTGACAATGACTTCACCTGCGCCTGCTTCATAGGCTTCTTTGGCAAAGATGTTGGCAAATTCATAGCCTTCAATGCATGCTTCGACCAGGACTTTCTGGCCTTTTTGGATATTTAAGCCAACTCTTGCCAGCATTGAAGCATATTTTCTAATCAGTTCCTCTTTCATATGCAACTCCCTCTATCTGATATCCATGCCATCTTCTGGCAAATTGGATAAAAAGATCTTTGTAAAATACAAGCAAATAGGAAGACTCAGAAGATAAGCAACAGGCTGAGCTTCCTCAATGCCATATAAACCCCTGATTTTTGATAATATCAGCAGTGTTGGAATGAAAAGCACACCACTTCTTAATGATGAAGAAATAGCCGCCAGTACCTTTTGCCCTGTGCTCTGAAAACCCATTTCCACCATCATGGTAATTGGCACAAAGACCATCGTCAGACATTGCAGCCTTAATGCCCTGGTAGCATAGGAGATGACCAAAGGGTCATTCCTGAACAGTTCAACCAAAAAAGGTGCCTTCAGATAGACTGGAATCATAATAGCAACTAGCAGGACTTCACTTAAGACAAGCGTAAAGAAGAAGGCCTTTTTGACTCTTGAATAGATTTTGGCACCATAATTGAAAGCAGAGACCGGTTGAAAGCCCTGGCCCATGCCAATGGCTACTGACATGACAAAGAAGGAAATGCGCGATACAACACTCATAGCTGCTACTGCTTCATCACCATAGACATTGGCACAGCTATTCAGAATCATTGTTGAAATAGAGGCCAGGGACTGTCTTAAGAGGCTTGGGAAGCCAGTTGTAGCGATGTTGATATAGCTTCTTGGCAAGCGATCGACATGCCTGATGGAAATAGTTGTCTGAGTCTTTTTCAATAGGAACATTGATATCAGCAGAATAAAGCTGACGATCTGGGATAGGCAGGTTGATAGACCAGCTCCTGCAATACCCATATTCATCTTGAACATGAAGAGGATATCACCAAAGATATTGAGAATCGATCCTGTCAATAGTCCAACTGTACCTAGTTTGGCTCTTCCTTCATAACGAAGGAGGTTGTTAAGAGTCAGGGAGGAAGTCAAAAAAGGTGCAGCAATGATGATATAGGAAATATAGGTCTTAGCATAAGGGGCAATGGTATCGGTTGATCCCAGCAGATAGACAAGGGGATCAAGCATAAACCAGCTGATAATGGCAATGATGAGACCAATGGCAAAGGAAAAGAAGAAACCAGTTGAACTATAGCGTGATGCTCCTTCCAAGTCCTTGGCTCCAAGCTTTCTTGACATGATGCTGCCAGAACCTTGGCCGCACATGAAGCCAAAAGCCTGTAAAATGGACATATAGCCAAAGACTACGCCAACTGCACCGCTTGCTGCATTGCCAAAGACGCCGACAAAGGCTGTATCAACCATATTATAGATATTGGTTACCAGCATGCTGAGGATTGTCGGTATTGATAAGCCAACAATCAGTGCTGGTATTGGTTTGGATGTCATTTTCAGATACTGGCCATTTTTCTCCATTTTTTTACCCCCTTCTACGAATTAAACAAGCCCGAGTGGGCTTGTTTTCTGATTATTGTCTTGTCAGATCTTCACCAAAATACTTGATGGATAATTCAGCCAATTCGCCTGAATCCCTTAATTGTTTCAAAGCATCATTGACGGCAATTACCAAAGTATTGTTTTCACATTTTCTTGTTGGGAAGGCAATGATATCACCAGCCATTTCATCAACAACCTTGATAGCTGTTTCTGGATGCTGCTGCATGTAATCCAAATATGACTCTTCTGAATTGATCGTCGCATCAATGCCACCATTATCAGTTCCTCTATCAACCAGTTCAATAGTCTGTGAGAAATCATCAACAGCCTTGACACTAGCACCATAGGTTTCAGCAAGTTCAGCATAAGTGGATGAAGCCGTATTGCCTGTTATCTTGCCAGCAAGATCTTCAAAGGATTTGATATCTTCATTATCGGACTTGACAATGAGAACTACCTTGGTATAGACATAGGGATCAGAAAAGTCATAGCTTTCAGCTCTGCTCTTGGTATAGCCAACCCCATTGCAGGCAATATCAAAGCGACCAGATTCTACACCAGCCAGGATTGAATCCCAGACTGTTTCCTCAAATTGCGCTTCAACGCCAATGATTTCTGCAATCCTTTGGCCAACTTCCACATCAAAGCCAACCAGTTTGCCGTTTTCATCATGATATGTCCAAGGTGCCCAATCACCTTCAGTTGCTATTATCAGTTTGCCACGTTGTTTAACAGCACTCAGGCTGTCTAGTTCTTCATCATTGCTTGAACTGCAAGCAGTTAAGCCCATAAGCATCAAGAAGCTTAAGGCCAATATCAAGAATTTCTTCATATTCTCCCCCTTTTTCTTACTCAATGAACATAGTATAAACCCTTTTGTAAAATTATTCTATAATGATAACAGCAAAATCATGGAGTGCAGATTATGGAAAAAATACAAAAGCTAATCATGCTAATGACCAAAAAGAACATCGACTATTGCCTGATCAGTGATCCCAAAGCCATCAGCTATTTTATTGGTACATCCTTTTCACCAGGTGAAAGATTCCTCTGTCTAAAAGTCAGAAACGACGGTGAATTGGTACTTTATCTTAACATCCTCTTCCCTTATGACGAAACAATCAGAACCCATTGGTATAGTGACACCGATAATCCAATTGTTAACCTTGTCAAAGATCTAAGAGGTACAGTCGCCATTGATAAGAATCTGGCTGCCCACTTCCTTATTGAACTCTTTGACCTTTCAAAAGATGTCCATTTCATCAATGGCACTGTCATTGATGAGGTCAAAGCTATCAAGGATCACGATGAAAGAAAAAAGATGATCAAAGCATCAATGGTCAATGATGAAGTCATGAAGGAAGTTGCCAAGCTTATAGAAGTAGGCAAGAGCGAGGAAAAGCTTGCCGAAGAGATTATGCAGGCCTTCAATAGGATAGGAAGTGAAGGTGAATCCTTCCCGCCAATTGTTGCCTATCAGGACCACGCTGCAGATCCTCATGGCATGCCAGGAAATAGAACTCTTAAGGAGGGTGAAGCTGTTGTTGTGGACATGGGCTGTGTTATTGATGGCTATTGTTCCGATATGACCAGAACTTTCTTTGTTGGCTACAACAGTGAAAAGGAAATCTATGATCTGGTCTTAAAAGCCAACCTTGCAGCAGAAGCCATGATCAAACCTGGTGTCCGCTTCAAGGATATTGATAAGGCGGCTCGTCAGGTTATTGAAGAGGCTGGCTATGGCCAATACTTCATCCATCGTTTAGGACATGGCATTGGCATGGAAGTCCATGAACCCTTTGATGTTTCAGCAACCAATGACATGATCGTCGAAGAAGGCATGTGCTTCTCAATAGAACCAGGTATCTATATCAAGGATCGAATTGGAATCAGAATTGAAGATCTTGTACTTGTGACTAGTGATGGTGTTGAAGTCTTGAACAAATATCCAAAGGATCAGGAAGTACTAATAAAATAGGAAGAGCAATGCTCTTCCTATTTTATCAGATGATAATTCGTTTGACGTCCAGCTAGATAATAGACCTGATCATCTTTGAAGAGAATATCGGTTTCTGCACCTAAGGAAATCCTGATATTCCACTCCTTGAGGCAGATGCCAGCACTTAATTCCAACGAATAGGCTGTATTGTTGTAGATTGGATGATCGCCTCTGCCAGCTACGCCATCCTGCATATCCCAAAGGCCAATAGTTGGTCCTGCACCATGGCCATGTGTACCGATCGGATGGGCATAGATGCATGGATCAATGCCTTCTTCAATGGCCTTTTTCCTCGCCAAAGCCAGAACTTCATTGCCTGTTCTTCCTTCCTTGAAATAGGAAACAGTGATATCCTGCAAGCGATTGACCTTAGCCAAAGCATCCTTTAGATATTCAGGAGCATCGGTCTCCCCGCTTTTAAGGACATAGGCATTTTCCTGTGTATCTGTACATAAGCCCAGATATTTGAATCCTACATCGCAATGCAAAAGATCGCCAGGCATTATGACTTCTTCTGCTGTTATTTCGCCAATGCCCTTTCTTCTGATGGATACTTCATAGTCAAACCATGGACTCAGTCCTAAATCAATAGTCTTTTGGACCATGTAGTATTTGACGTCATGATTGGTAGTTACGCCTGGAATAATGACTCTTGATGAAAAGGCTTCATCTATCATGGCATGAGCAATTTGCATGATGCCATCATAAGCGGCCATTTCCTCTTCGCTTCTTGTTTCCAGCCAGCCAACACAGACTTCACTAGCTGAAGTAAGCTTTGCCCTGTTTTCCTTAGAAAGATTGTTATAAAGCTCTTCGTAGAGATTGTGGGACAAGCCATCCGCAAATGCATAGACCTTGGAGACATTGATGCCAACCTTCTTCGGATCAGCTTTTGCAATAAGACGATTCAAGCATTCCCATTGGGTTTCAGGCTGAACAATCTCATCTGAAGCATTGGTTGTGCCATCAGGCATCAAAGCCTTGGCTAATGACCAGTTATAGCCTTTTGGATTGGTCCACATAGCTTCATAATAACCATCCAAACCAACGCCTGGTCTTGTGATGGCCATCCTTCTCACACTGCCATCATCCTTTAGATGAAAGGCCAGAATCGTGAGTCTGCGGGCTGTCATCATAGCCATTGGCACTAGAGTAGGAAGAACCGGATCTTCATTGTACTCATTGCAAGCTACAACCCAAAAATCAATGCCGGCTCTTTTCATAATGGCTGGCAGGATGGTTTCCAGTCTTTTCTTCAACCAGCTGTTTCTGATTTTCTCCTGATAACGATAAGGATAGATCTTGGCTTTCATATCATCCATCGCCATTGGATGAGCCAGGATGTCGTGTTCTATAGAGACTTTCATAAAATACCTCCTCTTCCATTCTAAAACAAAAAAGGACTTGCGTCCTTCTATTTGCTAGCAGCAATTCCTTCCACAGCCATGGTTCTCAATCTCTTTGATAATTCCTGCAAGCATTCCTGCATTGCCAGAAGCTTATCTTCAGACATGCCTTGATGAGCTTGTTCAAGGGCAAGAAGTGCTCTTTTTTCAATTTCTGAAGCAATCATCTTTCCCTGTTCAGACAGTTTCAATAATGAGCGGTATTTCTCTTCATTATTGCAAAGCCAACCGTTTTTTCGAAAAGCACTGATGGATCTGGAAACTTCAGCCTTGTCTCGGCCACAAGTCTTTGCCAAATTCGCAGCTGTCATTCCCTCTTTTGCCCAATTGAGCATCAATAGATAAAGGCCACTGACGCCCTTGAAACCATATTTATCCATTTCCCTGGTAGCTATTTCATTCCAATAGCGATAGATATTCATGATATTCAAGGTAAAGCTTTCAAATCTTTCAACCATGACTATTCCTCATTCCGATAGAAAGCGACGCCGATTGCTCCAGGTCCAGCATGCGTGCCAACAACACTGCCAATACGTGCTGTTTCAATTTCCCCATTCCCTCTTTTGAATAATTCACTATTGTTTTCAATAAAGGCCTTCATTGGCTTGTCATCATTGCCTGAATAGCCAACAACTGCCGGGAGCTTCATATCCATGCCGCCAAACTTTTCAATCTCCTTGATCAGCTGACTGCTGGCACCTTTGAAACCTCGGACCTTGCCCAAAACCTCAATAGTACCATCAATCAGGGATACAACAGGCTTGATATTAAGAACACCACCAACAAAGGCTGCACTTTTTGATAGACGTCCACCCTTGCAAAGATTATCCAAGGTGTCAAGAACTGCGACAATGACAATTCTCTTTTTTATATCTTCGAGATATTCTGCAATCTCTTTGGCCTTATGGCCAGCCTTTGCCATTCTGATGGCCTCAAGAATCAGGGCATTGGCACCTAAGGTAACAGTGCCCGAATCAACTACCTCAATACCTTCATATTCCATCGAAGCAATATGGGCACTCTGATAGGTACCGGATAGTTTTGATGACAAAGTAATTACAACTGCTTCATCCCCGCTTTTCTTTACTTCATCAAAGATTTCCATAAAGGTTCCAGGTGAAGCAGCACTGGTTGTTGGCAATTCCTGGCTTAAGGCCATCTTGTTATAGAAGGAATCATGATCAATGGTCACACCATCAATGAATTCTTCATTTCCAAAATGAACAGTCAAAGGAACAATAGTAACCTCTTCTCGATGTTTTAATGCAATATCAGCCGTCGAATCAACAATAATTCTTGTTGCCATAAATCCTCCAATGTTGAAATATCAACATTAAAACATTTTAATGATATTGCATAATTTGTCAATAAAAAACCCTTCATTTAGAAGGGCTTGTAATCCTTTGATAAAACTGGCTGATAATGATTGAACTAGCAATGATTATGATAAAGACCAGGATGTTGGTTAATAGTGCGCTTTTGAAAAGCCGATAGAAGCAACTTGAAAGCTTGGTACCAAAAACCATCTGCAAAGCATAAATCTCCAGAGTTGCCGAGCCAATCAGCCTGAATAGCCGATTCTCCTTGACATTTCCAAAAAGCAGAACAATTCCAGCTACAGCCGGAAGCGCCAGGCAATAGAAACTGTCACTGATTGGAAATGAAAGCTTTCTTTGATAGCCAAACCGATAGATCAGGATCAGGCCTATGAAAAGCGAGATCAAGCCTAGCAGCAGCCTTTTCCTATCGTCAAGCCATTTGGCTATTGTTTCATCATAACCGGCAACAAGAAAACCCAAAGCCAAAACCGGCAAACGATTGAAGAAGATGAAGATGGCGTCGCTTTTCAGCACATTATCAAGAATCATGCCACCGACTAGCCAGCCAATGACAATCACAAGAAAGCTAAGCAATGGCTTTTTTCTGATCGGCTTTTGAAATAGTGGATAGAGCAGATAGAAAAGCATGATTGCCGGAAGGAACCAAAGGAAGGAACCACCACCCCTTTTCAGAAGATCAAGACCGCTGATGGTCCTCAGGAATCTTTCAATGTTCCAGCGTGACATCAATGCCATAATGATGGAAAAGACCAGGAATTTCAAATAGACACTTCTGAATCTTGAAAAATAGAAGCCCCTGATATCAGTTATTTCCCTTTGAGCTAAGGAATAGGCTGATAAGAGGAAGAAGATATCAACACCAATATAGCCGCTTCTGATGATAAAGGTCTCAACTTCTGTTTTGCCCACTGGCATCCAAAGATGGAAAATAAGAATCAGGAGTGCTGAAAGGGACATCAGCACTCTTTTATTATTGATAGCCTTCACAGCTAGTTGGTTGACCAAGGTGCCATGACGACAAAGACATAATTGCCTGCTGCCTTCATCAGCATCTGGTCAGCTTCTGTACAGATATTCCAGCGCATATCAACAAGGGAGTTCAATGTATTCATCAAAGCAGCTGTATCATCTGTTTCAAAGACATACATATTGAATGGAATTGTACCAATCATTGGAACAATAGCTCTTGCGCTCTGATAGCCTGACAATTCTTCCTTGAAACCGGCAAACCAGTTTCCTTCAACTTCATATGTATCATGGGCAAAAACCAGAGCTTCATTGGAATTAAGGGCAGTAGCGATTTCTTCCAAAGACTTGTCCTTGTTTTCCATAAACTGAGCTAAGAGGATTTCAGCCAAAGATGAACCTTCAGCAAGGTCTGAAGGACGTTCAGTTGTTTCCAAATGGTAATCAGCCTCAAGTGTTCCATTATTGGAATCATCATTGCTCTTGCCACAGCCTGCAAGCAGGCATAAAGCAACAAGCATGATTGCAATCAGTTTTAAAGTTTTTTTCATTTATTATTACTTCCTTTCTTGATTATCCCCTCTTTGATTATACCAAGTGGGGATGTTATCAGCAAATGAACCCCGAAAGGCCCATTGGATTACAATCATAAGCCAGATGCCAATAATAAGCAAGACCTAGAAGCCATCTTAAGATATAATTAAGAAAAGCAAGGAGGAAAAGCAATGCGTTTTGTCTATATGATTCTCAGCAGCAAATACAATTCAGAAGTGGATTTTGCCTCAATCAAGGATGGCAAGGCTGCGATAGTCGGTGTCAAGGATATTGATGATGCCATCAAAACTGCTAAACGTCTTTTAAAAATGGGCTACGATGCCTTTGAACTCTGTGGTGGTTTCAAGAAGGAAGGGGCTGATCAGCTTGTCAAAGCACTTGATTATCAGGTTCCAATCGGTTATGCCATCCACCATCCCGATGCTGAAGAAGCCTATCGTCTGGCAAGAGAAAAAGAGAAGAAGTAAAAAAGATATCAAGCGATATCTTTTTATCTGGCCTTGGCCTTACTACAATTCTTGCATAAGCCACAGCTTGAACATGAACAGCTGCAGCCTTTCTTTTTCCTAGATATTCTGATTGCATTGATCAGTACTCCAATGATCAAAATCAGGCAGATAATTGTTGCTGGATTCATATGATAAGCAATACTCCTTTGACTAACAGACACACCAAATAGGCAACAAGAAGCTGCCACAAGGCTAAGCCAAGAGCCCACGATGAGCCCAATTCCCTTTTGACCGAGGCCATAGCTGCAATGCATGGCGTATACAATAGTGAGAAGACCATCAGAACAAAGGCGCTTTCTGCACTCAAGACAGTTTCAATCCCACCGGCAAAGAGGATTTCGATAGTGGAAACTACACTCTCCTTGGCCATAACGCCAGAGATCAGGGAAGTGACAATTCGCCAGTCATTTAAGCCCAATGGTTTGAAGATTGGGGCAATTAGGCCTGAAATTCCCGCCAGCATGCTTGAAGATGGATCAGATACCAGATTGAAGCTGAAATCAAAGCTCTGCAATAGCCAAACCACAATGGTCGCAATCAGGATGACACTGAAGGCCTTGCTCAGGAAGTCTTTTGCCTTTTCCCAAAGCAGCTGAGTGACATTCTTGAAGCCTGGCAGACGATAATTAGGCAGTTCCATGACAAATGGCACCGCTTCGCCTTTGAAGATTGTATTCTTGAAAAGGAAGGCAATGGCAATGCCAACCATAATTGACAATAGATAAAGTCCTGTCATCATCAGACCGCCCTGGTCTTTGAAAAAGGCATTGACAAAAAAGGCATAAATCGGAAGCTTTGCTGTACAGCTCATGAATGGTGTTAAGAGAATGGTCATCTTGCGGTCACGGCTTGAAGGAAGCGTTCTTGTGGACATGACAGCCGGTACTGTACAGCCAAAACCAATCAGCAGCGGCACAATGCTGCGACCAGAAAGGCCAATCTTTCTTAAGAGCTTGTCCATAAAGAAAGCAACACGGGCAATATAGCCACTATCCTCCATCATCGACAAGAAGAAGAACAGAGTCACAACAATCGGAAGAAAGCTCAGGACACTGCCAATACCATTGAAGATGCCATCGATAATCAATGAATGAATGGCTGCATTGACATTAGCAGCACCCAAAAGGCCATCAACCATCAGGGTCAGGGCTTCAATGCCACTTTCAAGCAGACCCTGTAAGAAGGCACCAATGACATTGAAAGTCAAATAGAAGACTAGTCCCATAATCAAAACAAAACAAGGAATGGCTGTATATTTGCCAGTCAGTATCAAGTCGATTCTTTCTGATCTCTTTTTCTCTTTGTTTTCAGATGGTTTGGTTACTGTTGCCTCACAGACTCTTTCGATGAAATCAAAGCGCATATCGGCAATAGCTGCACTGCGGTCCATGCCGGATTCCTTTTCCATCTGAACAACAATATGTTCAATGGCATCAAGTTCATTTCGATCAAGCTTCAGCTGTTCAATGATCAGATGATCTCCTTCAATGAGCTTGCTTGTAGCAAATTCCAATGGCAAATCCGCTGTCTTGGCATGGTCAGCAATCATGATGCTGATGGAATGATAGGCACGATGAATGGCACCATTATGATCCATTTCGTTGCACATATCCAAAACTGCTGGACCTTCCTGATACTTTGCTACATGCAAGGCATGATGAACAAGTTCATCAATGCCTTCATTCTTCATAGCTGAAATCGGAACAATCGGAATACCCAGAAGCTTTTCCATGCCATTGACATCAATAGCCCCCTTGTTTCCAATCACTTCATCCATCATATTCAAGGCCAATACCATTGGAATGCCCATTTCCAATAGCTGTAATGTCAAATAGAGATTTCTTTCAATATTTGTCGCATCAACAATATTGATAATGGCATGAGGCTTGTTCTTAAGGACAAAGTCACGGGATACAATCTCTTCAGCTGAATAAGGTGACATTGAATAGATGCCTGGCAAATCAGTTATCAACGTATTATCATGCCCAAGAATCTGTCCATCCTTGCGGTCAACAGTGACACCTGGAAAGTTGCCAACATGCTGGTTGGAGCCAGTCAGTCGATTGAAAAGCGTAGTCTTGCCACAATTCTGGTTGCCAACAAGAGCAAACCTCAAGACAACATCATCAGCTAGCGGGTGTTCATTGGCCTTGTTGTGGTATTTGCCCGTTTCTCCCAAACCTGGATGGGATGTTCTGCCAATGGCATTGATACGATGGTGCTTATTAGTGCGTTCTGGAATTGGCTCAATGGCAATTCTACCGGCATCCTCAAGACGCAAGGTCAACTCATAGCCATGAATCTGCAGTTCCATCGGATCACCCATTGGAGCAAGCTTGACTACTGTTACTTCGGCTCCAGGTATGACACCCATGTCCAGAAAATGCTGGCGGAGTGACTTTTCACCCCCTACATCCTTGATTATGGCAGATTGTCCAATTGATAATTGATTCAAATACATATAAACACCTCATGTTAGTCTAAACTAACATTGATAATTTAACACAATTTCCTAATGAGGTCAAACAGATATCAAACATTCTTATGATATACTTGACACGGAGGTGTTTTATGAAGGGAATCAAAACACAAAAGTCTCAGATTCGCAAAAGAATCTTTGAAGAAGTAGCACGTTTAGGTTATGAGGGGGGCGATGCTAGAGATCTTGAAGAACTTCCATTCAAGATCATTCCTGGTGAAATCGGTACTTTCCGCAGCTCTGTCTTTCTGGAAAGAGCGGTAGTAGGCCAAAGGCTAAGAGCAGCCATGGGCCTAAGCATCCAATCAGCTGGTGAACATGTTGAAATAAGCGATGGGCTCAATAACAGCATGATTGATGAAAAATACTATGAACCACCACTGATTGATGTCATTCCATTTGCCTGTGCCGGCTGTGAATTGAAGCAGGTCTCTGTCACCAATATGTGCAAGGGCTGCTTTGAACATCCGTGTGTTGAAGTCTGTCCAAAAAAGGCCATTTCCATGGTTGCCGGCAAATCGACAATCAACCAGGATCTCTGCATCAAATGTGGAAAATGTGCAGAGGTCTGTCCATATCATGCCATTGTCATCCAGGAAAGGCCATGTGCCAAGGCTTGTGGCATCAATGCCATTGCTTCTGATGAATATGGTCGTGCACACATTAACCATAATAAATGCGTTTCCTGTGGCCAATGTCTAGCCAGCTGTCCATTTGGTGCCATTGTTGACAAGGGCCAGATCTATCAGACAATTAAGGCTATCAATTCAGATACTCCAGTCTATGCCATTATTGCACCTGCCTTCCTTGGCCAATTCAAGGATATGACACCAGGAAAAATCAGGCCTCTATTCAAGGAATTGGGTTTTGCAGATGTCTATGATGTTGCTATTGGTGCTGACTTATGCACAATGCAGGAATCTGGTGACTTCATCAACGAAGTACCAGAAGAAATCCCTTATATGGGAACTTCATGCTGTCCAGCTTGGGCTAAGATGGTTAAGAACGAATTCCCTGATCAGGCTAAAAACATTTCAATGGCAATGACACCAATGGTGCTGACTGCCAGATATGTCAAGAATCTGTTCCCGGATTCCAAAGTCTGCTTCATTGGTCCATGTACCGCCAAAAAGCTTGAAGCTTCCCGCAAATCAGTCAAGAGCTATGTTGACTTTGTTATGACATTTGAAGAACTCTCAGGCATGATGGCTGCTAAGAATATCATTGTCTCTGAGCTCGAAGACGGCGAATCACCATTCATGACTTCAGCTGAAGGCTGGGGCTTTGCGACTGCTGGTGGTGTTGCCAAGTCAGTTGTCGATTTTGTCCACAAGTTTGATCCAGAACGTGTAATTCCAATTGTCAATGCTGAAGGCTTGGCTAATTGCAAGAAGATGGTCTTGATGGCCAAGGCTGGCAAATACAATGGCTATCTGCTTGAAGGCATGGCTTGCCCTGGTGGCTGCATTGCCGGTGCAGGCACAATTGCTGCTCCTGCAACTGCCAGAAAAGTCCTCTTGACCCAGGCAGAAAAGATGTCACCAACAACAATTGCTGATCCAGACCTTTTCGGCCAGGCTTTGATTGAAGCTGAAAACTACGACATGAGCCATTCAAAAGTTGAAGATATCAAGGAATGGAAGAAATAATGAATACAAGAAAAATCGTTTTAACAGGCTTGCTGCTGGCAATCTGCATTGCCTTTCAGATGTTGAAAAGCCTCTCTGTCTACATCACTGGTCCGGCTGTCAATGCCATTCTTCTATTGGCAACACTCTATGTTGGACTGCCATCAGGCATCTTCATTGCCATCTGTGCTCCATTGATTGCTTATCTTGTTGGAGCTACGCCTATTATCAATCTCTTGCCAATCATGTTGCCTATCATCATGGTTGGCAATGCGCTGATTACAATTCCTGTCCATTTCCTCAAGGAAAGGAATCTGCCTCTGGGCATGGTGATCGGTTCAGTGCTGAAGGCTCTCTTCCTCTTCGTCTTTGTCTGCTTGCTGGTTCTTCCAGGTGCAGCCATTCCGGAAAAGGTTGCCACTGCTGCCAAAGGCACTTTCTCAATCACCCAGCTCATTACAGCAGCCATTGGTTCAGTAATTGCCTACATTATCTATAAACGTTTGCCAAACAATATGCAGTAATTAAAAGCAAGTCCAAGAAGACTTGCTTTTTATTTGTCCAAGGCTTTTATCAGAAGGTCATATTCCTTTCTGTCAATGATATCCTTAAGCTTATCCCAATCGCTTAGATTATTCCTGATATAGCTTGATGAGATATCCATTGCTTCCAAATCGATGATTTGATAGTCCTTCTTTCCCAAAGCAGCCATTTTCATAATGATATCTTCTTTATGATAAGGGGCTCTAGGCATGATGATCAATTGATAATTGGCCAGCAGATATTCAGATTGATACCAGCGATCAATATTGACTGCATTATCACCACCAATCAGCAAAATCAGTTCATCTTCAGGATACTTTCCCTTTAGCCTTTTCAAAAGGTCATAGGTCCTGACACATTTGGAATCTTCTTCATCTTCATCTACCAGAATCTTCTTGTTCTCATAGATCTTTAGAAGACTGATTCTTAAATCCCAATCAAATGCCACTTCCTTGTCCCAATAGTCACCTGTTGGAACAAACAGTACACAATCAGCCTTTCCCTCTTCCACTACAGCCTGAGCTATTGCAATATGGCCTAAATGGACAGGAGCAAATGATCCACAATAGACAGCAATCTTCATCCTAGTCGTCAGCTTTGATTGTCAGATCATTCTCACAAGCTGGCATCAGTTCCAGCTTGAACTTATTGATTCTATGCTTATGGTCGATGAGCTTCTTCTTATCTTCATTATCAATAATGCCTTCACGAATATACTTATCAAGCATCATGTAGCTAAAGCCCAGATTATCTTCATCTGTTTTGCCACAAAGGCCATCAGACGGTGCTTTTTCCACCAGAATTTCAGGTAGACCCAGTTCTCTGCCTAAAGCTTTGACTTCCTGGACAGTGTAATGGGAGAGTGGTGAAAAGTCCCCTACCGAATCTCCATAGCGAGTGGAATAGCCAATCCAGTCTTCTGAAAGATTGCAGGTATTGCAAACTCGACCATTGCATGATTGGGAAATGGCATAAACTGTTGACATTCTGATACGGGGAGCTAAATTGATTGTCGACTGGTTGGACAGGTTTTCAAGCCCACTTTCCTTAATGGCTTCAACTAGTCCATCATAGCCATCCTTGATGTTGACAACATAATATCTGATTCCCAAATGTTTCACTAGAAGCAATGACATATCAATATCACTTTGGACACCATTAGGCATCAATACGCCAATAACTCTGTCTTTGCCCAAGGCTTGCACGCATAAAGCGGCCGCAACTGATGAATCCTTGCCACCCGAGATGCCTAGTACTGCATTGCAATCAGGTCCATTTTTCAAAAAGAATTCCCTGATCCAGCTGATAACTCTTTCTTTTTCCTTTTTTACATCAAATTCCATAATCTAGTCCTTCTGGTTATTCATTCGCCAATTGATGCAATTGATCAGATACTGCTCATATTCTGGATTCTTGCACATGCCCTTGCCCATGACATCAGAGATTTTAGCAACGTCCATGCCATTGCACCTCGTGACTTTCATGACGATATTCAATGGTTCTTCGTCTGTATCATTGGCAATATAGGTACCAATGCCAAAGGCAGTCTTGGTCTTGGAAAGGAAGTGGTCGTGAATTGCTGTTGCCTTCTTGAAATCAAGGCTATCGGAAAAGAGCAGAGTCTTGCTTAAAGGATTGATGCCAAGTTTCTTATAATGGTCAATCATCTTTTCACCCCAGGCAATAGGATCTCCACTATCATGGCGTACACCAGAGAATAAAGTTGCATAAGTTAACTGGAAATCCCGAAGGAAGCAGTCAGTGGTAATGGTATCAGTCAGAGCTGTACCATTCAGCACTCCATATTCCTTGACCCAGGCATCAAGGGCATACCAGTTGGAGTAAGCAGGATTATGCTTGTGATTGCCCTGGCCAATGCACATGACCCATTCATGAGCCATAGTGCCGACAGGCTTGACACCGTACTTCTTTGCCAAGTAGACATTCGATGTTCCAACAAAGACGGAATCCAGGAAATTAGTTTCACTTAAGGACTTGACAGCTAAATCCTGAGCCTTGGCCGAAAGTCTTCTTCTCATGCCAAATTCTGAGAAGAAGCCTAGACGATACTCGCCATCAACCAGCCTCTTGATCTTCTTGTCAAGTCTGCCTTTGAACTGATTGAAAAGAACCTCTTCATCATAGGCCATCTTGAAATAGACTTCATTGACAATGGCCAAGGTTGGTATTTCATACATTGATGTATTAAGCCAAGTGCCTGCTGTTTCAATCTTTAAGCCGCATTCTGCATCACTGCTGATTGCAAAGTCGGCAAAACGCGGTTGCCAAAGACGCAGGAAGTCAACATAGGAACCCTTGATCCAAGTAATGGAATTCAGATAGTCCAGTTCATCTTCATTGAAGCGAAGCTGACAATACATTTCAATCTGCCTGGTGATTTCTTCAACCATTTCAGCGGTGAAATGGACATCCTTGTTGCGGCATTTGAAAGACCAGGTGGTCTTGTAGTCAGAGAATTGATGATAAATGGCCTGACCCATGGAAAACTTGTAGAGATCAGTTTCCAGCAGGCTTGTAATGATCTGTTTCAAAGGAACCTCCTTTTGGTGATATTAAAAATATTATATAAAAAAGTTTTCCATAATGAAAAACTTTCAATCATTTTAGACAATGACGCTTGACTTTAGGCAAGACAAAAACTATGGTCAAAAGATGGACAGCACTTACCAGTATCCAGGATATTGGATAGATGATATAAAGATTATGAATGACTGGGTTTAGCTTGAAGAAGGTCGCTACCCATAATAGACGAACGCCACAAACCATCAATAATGAATTGACAGTTGGCAAAGTCACATAGCCAAGTCCTCTTAAGATGGAGGAAAGGCAGCACATCAAGGAATCTATATAGTAATAGCGAAGAACATCAGCCATTCTGATCATGCCAGCTTCAATGACTTCTGCCGAATTGGAATAGATGCCTAGGAAGAAAGGTCCAAAATAATACATGCCATAACTCATGAAGAGGCCGACAGCCAGGACATAGGCAATAGTTACACCCATGATCCTATAGATATTGTCAAGCTTCTTGGCACCATAATTCTGACCGATAAAGGTCTGCCCCGCCTGGCCAAAAGCATTGGTAGCCGTATAAATGAAACCTTCAAGATTGCTGGCAGCACCATTGCCTGCCATGATTGTCGAACCAAAGGAATTGACGGTTGACTGGATGACAACATTGGAAATGGCAAACACTGTACCCTGAACGCCACAAGGAACACCAACCCTGAGTATTTCCAGCATCATCTTGAAATCAATGCCAAAAAGTCCAGGATGAAAAACCAGGGAATCTGTTTCATTCATCAGACAGTTGATAACAAGATATGCCGAAATGATCTGGGAGGCAACTGTTGCCAAGGCGACACCAACGACATCCATTTTGAAAAAGACAACAAAGACAATATTCAATATGACATTGGCTATGCCAGCACAAGTCAGATAATAAAGCGGCCGTCTTGTATCACCCTTTGATCTCAATAGAGCTGCCCCAAAGTTATAGACAAGATTTGCCGGCATACCAAGGAAATAGATCTTGAGATATAGTGCAGATAAATCAAGGATATTGCTAGGCGTATCCATCAGCAGCAGCATTCCTTTGGCAAAGAGAAAGCCAAAAACGCTCAAGAAGATGCCAAAATAGACTGCTAGGGCAATGGATGTATGGACAACCTTGCTAATGTCTTCATCATTCCCCTCGCCCAGCATTCTGGCTGTAATGATATTGGTGCCAATGCTCAAGCCAATGAAGAGATTGACACAGAGGTTGACCAAGGAACTGGTTGAAGAGACAGCTGCCAAGGAGTTGTCACCTGCAAATTTGCCGACAACAGCAATATCAGCTGCATTAAACAAGAGCTGAAGAACACTGCTTAACATCAAAGGAAAAGCAAAAATTGCCAGTTTCCTGAAGTAGTTTCCTTCCAGCATGTCAATTTCATATTTTCTGCTCACAGAAACTATTATAAATCCAAAAGAGTACTTTGGTGTAAAATGAATCTAAGTAGGAAAGGTAATTGTTTAATGAAAGAAATGTATATTCCTGTTGCCCAGAAGACAGCTTGGCAGCAGAGCAAGGAAATTGATCTTAAAAAGACAGCTATCCTGGTCATTGACATTCTTGGCGGTGAAAATGGCATTATGCCCGCTTTGAAGGAGATGGCTGAAAATGCTGCAAAAATCACCAAAGCCGCAAGAGCCAAGGGTCTAAAGGTCATTTTTGCCAACGATGCACATATCAAGGAATACGATAAGGAAATTGAACTATGGGGTGAACATGGCATCAAAGGATCGGAAGCTGCCAAAACCCTGGCTTGTCTGGAACAGTCAGACAATGATATTGTCATTGAAAAGCGCCGTTATGATGGCTTCTTCCAGACTGATCTTGACCTGACCCTTAGAGAACTCGGCATCGATACATTGATTGCCTTTGGCTGTGATACCAATATCTGTGTGCTGCAGACTCTCTCAAGCGCCTATTATCTAGGTTACAAGACGATTGTTCCCGCTGATGCCTGTGCAACATTCCTGATTGGCAATCAGAAGGATGGTCTTGAATACTTCTCAAGATGCTACGACTCAAGAGTGGTTGATACAGAAACTGTACTATCATATCTGAAATAAGCCTCGCAACTGCGAGGTTTTTATATACATGAGAGCCATTTAGCCTTATAATTTCCTTATCATGCACTTTGAAAGACTACTGAAGAAACTGGCAATCTATCTGACCATCACCTTATTCGCTTTTGGTCTTTTTGCCATGTTCTATACTGGCGAATATCTTGAAAGCCTAATTGCCTTGAAAACAATCATGTTGTCACCAAGTCCCTTGGTAACTGACTACTTTGCCCTAGGCAATCTTTCTTCTGCTTTCCTTAACGCTGGACTTTGTTCCCTCTTCTGTGCAATCTTCATCAATTTGAAACATGCAAGGCTCAATCCTTCGGTCTATGCCGGCTATTTTCTCGTCATTGCCCATTGTTTCTATGGTTTGAGCTTCTTCAATATGTTGCCATGTGCAATTGCTGCCATTGTTGCTGCCAAGCTTGATAAACGCCGTATCAGAAGAAACATCTCAACCATCTTCTTTACAACAGCTTTTGGGCCTTTTGCTGGTGAGCTGATTCTCCGCTATCCTTTTGGCAATATCTTCCTTAGAACCATAGCCACCTTCTTCTTTTCGCTTTTGATGGCCTATTGTGTTCCTTTGGCTCTTGATGAAACCAAAAGATGGCATCAAGGCTATAATCTCTATAATGGTGGCTTGGCTTTAGGACTTTGGGGTGTTGTCTTTTATGCCTTCTTCTATAAGACTTTGGGTGTTGAACAAACAGGAGCCATCTATTATGAAAATGCCATCTATGATATGCATGGACGCTCCTACTTCCTTTTTGCAAATATCTTCTTTATCACCATCTTCTTAAGTGCAATACTGATTGGCTATCATTTTAACAACAATTCATTTGCTGGCTATCTTTCCCTTTTGAAGGAAGATTCCTATAAGTCGGATTATTCAAAACTCGGAGATGCCGCCTTGGTCCTAATAAACCTTGGCTTTTATGGTCTTTTGATTCTAGGCTATTTTGATCTCGTGATCATCATCTTCAAAGGTGCTGGCTTTACCGGATCAACAGTTGGTGCTATCTTGGCATCATTATCCTTTACGGCTTCTGGCCAGCAGCCGCGAAATGCCATTCCCATTCTCATTGGCTATGTTGTCCTCTATCTTCTGGCTAACCTCTTAAGCAATGGCACAATGGGCTGGACCTTAGCCAGCCAAGGCTATATCAATGGTGCAGCCTTTGCGACTGGCCTTTGCCCGATTGCCGGCGTCTATGGTCCAATCTGTGGCATCCTAGCGGGCATGATTGATGCCATCATCTGCACTTCAACATCAGCTATGCATGGTGGCTTGATGCTCTATAATGGTGGCTTGACTGCCGGACTTACTGCTTTGCTGGTTCTTCCAATCTTTGAATATTTCAGAATCAGAAAGAAGACAACAGAGCCGACTGACTGATGACAGAGACTATTGAAAACATATGGCAAAAGAGGGCAAATGCCCTCTTTCATATTCTTGTTGAAACAATCTTCCTTAATGTTTCCCTATCATACATCAGCTCTTTGAGGATTATCGGATCATCAACAACAATATCCAATGCTGCAAAATACTTCTCAATTTTCATAAGCAGTCTTTGATGTTTCTTGGCAACTTTAAGCTTTCGGTTAAGCGAAAGGCAATCAAAATATTGAAGGATCAGAGAAGTCACCACTTCAAAGCAGCTATCCTCAATCCAGAAGTCCACTTTGTCAAAAGGGGGATAATACTCCTCAAGCATTCTTTCGATCATTGGGAAGCCGTCATTTGGATTCATCCAGACATCCACAAAGACAAAGTCATAATCCTTAAGAAAATCCTTATTGAAATAGGTCAAAGCATCCCCTTCAATGATTTTCAGCTTGTCATTTCTTGGAAACTGAGGAAGAAGATGTTCCTTGAACATCCTGATGACAGCAGGATTCAGTTCAACGACACTAACATCCTCTACTTCATCCTTTAATAGACACATATAGGGAAAATAGCCAATGCCTAGGCCAAAGGCCAAAACCCTGCCATAAGCCTTGTTTACCGAAGGATTGATTGTTGCTGCTTCAACTGGATTATCAGTCATCCAGTATTCACCATTTTGCTTAAGAACAACGGACTTGTAAGGCTTATCAAAGGCCCTTAGAACCAGATAGTCATTCAGTTCCCTGTTTGGATCCTTTTTGACTTCTTCCAGATTGAAAAGGACATTGGCAGGCATTTCTTCATAAGAGTATTCAAATTGGTCATCGGTTATCCTATCAAGATGGATATTGGCATTATAAGGTGTCTTGATGAATTCATCAGTATCAATATAAAGCGATGGCCAGGAGTTTTTGGGACCCTGGAATTCATAATCCCCAATCCTCCTTAGTTCTTTTCTGATGAAATCCTCGTCTTCCTTTCTGATGACAAGACCCAGGCAATTGTTGATGGCATCGTTCTGGATATTATTGCGACAGCGTTTAAAGAAGCTGCTTGTTATCTTGTTTCTGATGATTTTCATGTCATTATTGTCTACTATTTCCATTAAAAAGGAAACCTCCAATGAAGTTTCCTTTTTTGTCTTATTTGAATTGGCTTGGATGCTTGAAGTAGAAGTCTTCCTTCTCCTTTAGTTCCTTGAGCTGATGGTTTTCCTTATTATCCACTAAATCATAGATGGTCGCAAAAATATGATCCCAGGAGAAGAATTTGTCCTTATCCACATTCAGATAATCACAGGTCTTTTCCGTACCACTAGGTACTACAGGGTGGGAAAGGACAGTCGCAACTCTGATCATGTGGAAGATATCAACAAGAGTCTGTTTCATATTATCAGGGTTGTTTGAATTCTTTGCCCAATACTTGGAAGCCTGTCTAATATAGGAGTCAAGAACATTCATCACCTGATGAAGTTCAGTCCGATACATGAACATCTCATATTTGAGGATGGCATTAGTGCTTGCTTCCACGACTTCCTTGGAGACTTCACCATAAGGCAGCTTGCCATCAAAGTATTTCTGAGCCGAATAGAAAGCACCTCTGATCAAGCGATTCAGGACATTGGTATAAAGATTGCCCTGGGTCAATACTGGATCTGGTTCATTTTCATTAGCTTCTGGATTAAGAGGCTTGGGCATGAAACTGACAGACTTGTTTGACAAGGCCAGTGAGAGGAAGTGTGGGCGTAGCTGTTCAGGTGTGTACATTGAAAGAAGGTCTTCAGCCATTGGCGGCTTGATAGCACCGGATGAGCTGGCTTTCTTATCAAGGAAGAGAATATGATGATTAGGTACCAAAGTAGTAAGTTGCAGGTCACCCTTAGGATATTCCGTCTTTAATTCATGACCATTCTGAGCCATGAACATTGGCATTTGGGCAACACCATAGAAGTAGATATTATCCTGGCCAATGAATTGGAAGACTTCTGCTTCAGGATCACACCAGAAATCCTTCCAACGTTCAGCACTTTCACCCTTGCGCTTGAAATAGGTCTTTGTAAAGGAAATAGGAGCCCAAAGGCTTTCAGGCCAAACCCAGACAGTCAAACCTTCTTCACCTTCAAGGCTTGGAGCTTTGACACCCCATTCAATATTGCCCGTAAGTCTTAATGGTACCAAAGTCTTGCCTGTTCGATAACGGACATTTTCCTTGGTGAGAATCTCACAGGCTGCTTCACGATCCTTCAGACTTGCAAATTCGATTTCAAAACTGCCACCCTTGATCTTTTCAAGATCAGAACACTTATGATCAGCTAAGCTTTCCTTGACCTTAAGATATGTATCAACATATTCCTTGCGGATATAGATGATTGGCTTGGCAAGTGATTCACGCATGGTTTCGGAAACAATCTTGCGGACATTGCGCTTCTTGGCAATCTTATCAACATATTCATTGAGGATATCACCACATTCTGTCAGCTTGAAATACCAGTTGGTTACTTCACGCATTTCTGGTGTCTTGCCAGATAAAGTTGACTTAGGGTCAATGAGTTCTTCTGGCATATACTGATGGCCCAGATCACATTCATCTGCATAGCCTTTCTCGGATTGGCAACCGGCAATCGGACATTTGCCAATGACCTGGCGTCCATTGAGAAAACAATCATATTCAGTATCATAGAACTGCTTGGTCACCAGCTTTTCAAGCCAGCCATTCCTATATAAGGTTTCAATGAATTCATTTGACTCTGCCTGATGAATATCCTTGGAATCCAATAGACCAGAAGCACCAAAGATATCAAGGCTGATTTCATAATCATTCAAGGTCTTTTCCTGGTTTTCATGATTGATGTTGACATAGTCCTCAATCGTACCTTCAAAGCCTTCATTTTCACACTTCTTGCGATAGCCTTCGGCAATTGGGGAACCATAGCAGTCAGTACCACTGACAAAGACAACATTATCCTTGCCAATACGATCCCTTAGAAATCTTGCATAGCAGTCAGCATGGACAAACATGCCGCCAACATGGCCAAAATGCAATGTCTTATTGCCATAAGGCATGCCACCAGTTACAACTGCTCTTTTAGGAAAAACTGGACGTTCCATCATAAATAAATACTCCCCTGTTTAATACTTAACCATTTTAGCACAAGCATAGATAGAAATCCCACTTGTCTATATTTATTGAAATTCCTCATAAAGCTCTTCCACTAGCGCCACTGTTCTGATTGTCAAATTGCTTGTACAGACAGGGCTTGTCAGAAATCCATCCTCAAGGCATTTGGCAATGTGTTCAAGCTCATAAACGAATTCACTTTGATGAGGATATTCCTCAATCACTGTCTCTTCAATAGTCCTGATTTCAATCCTATCGCCCCGATGAAAGTCCTTGATTCTGATACTGCCCTTATCACCATGGATGACAAGGACATTATCACCATCAATATCCATGCCAATTGCAATATTGAAAAGCTTATTGCCAAAATGCATCTGAACAAGGGCCAGGCAATCAGAACTTCCCCTCCCTTTGATAAAACTGGCCTTAGCTTCGTATTCATCGATTGGAAACAGATAGCTGACTAGTTCAAATGGATAACTGAAAGATCCATAAAGGCAGCCTCCGCCTTTTTCATGGTCATTCATCCAATGTTCTTCTGGATAATTGGCCTTAAAGAAGAGATTGGCTTCAAGATACTTGACATTTCCTATGATATTGCCAGCAAGCAGTTCCTTTAGACGCCTTGTCGTCTTTAGAAAAAGAGCTTTCTGGGCTTCCATCAGAAAGACCTTTCTTTGTTTGGCTAATTCAAATAATTCAATTGCCTCCTTTTTGTGAAGAACAAAAGGCTTTTCAATGATGACATGCTTGCCGCTTTCAATTGCCATCTTGCCATATTTGAAATGAAGGGAATTGATCAAAGGAAGATAGACAATATCAATATCTCTATCAGCCAGCAGTTCTTCATAAGATCCATAGCTTCTTTCCAACAGATATTTGCTTGCATATTCCTTGGCCTTTTCATTATCTCTTGATGCAATTCCCAAAACCCTGAATGATGAGGAAAGTCTGACGCCTTCAATAAATCTAGGAACTATGGAAGCAGTGGATAAGATGCCGATATTGTACATATCATCTCCTTCTAGATGTCATAGACAATCATTTTCTTGACAGCAAAATGATTCTTGGTTCCATCAATATTATCATCGCTGAAATCATCAATCATCAAGGGAATAAATCCCAGTTTTTTGATTATTTCCCTATTTTGCATTCTGATAGGTTCATCTAGGGAAAATGAATAAAAATAGGGCTCATTTTTCTTATCTTCACCATAACAGGCAATATCTGGATCAAGACTAATGACTTCATAGATGGTGGTATTGCCTTCAAGATAGTCTTCCAGCATTTCAAGCATATAAGAGAAGATCCGCTCTTTTCGATATGCTTTGGTGACATAGGCGTTGACAATGGCCAACACCTCACCTGAAAAATCCCTTTTGGCATCATTTCCCCTAATAGGGTAGGAAAGATCAGGATAATAGAAGGATGATAGGACATAATTTGACAAATAAGACCAATCGCTTTCATCACAAAGGTAATCGTAAACCACATCACTAGTTAAGTAATCCTTTAGTGATGTATGGATGGCCGAAAGATCGCCTACAACCTTCATATCCTCATCAAAGACCAGAATAATGATATTCTCAAGTCCAATTGGCTGATTGCTCAGTCTATTGATTCTTTTCAGATGATCATCAAAAACAGGAATGCTAAACAGGAAGAAAGAGTATTTGCCTAAATCCAGTCTGAATCTATTGGAATTCTGATAATAGGCCAAAAGCTCATCCTTTGAATAGGGAAGATGTTTGCCTATGAGCTCATAAGCTCTGGATAAATGCTTTTCCATCAGATTTCAATTTTCTCCAAATCATCAGGAATCAGAAGATTGCCATTAAAATACTGCTGTCCTTCCATTGAATAAAGTTCCTTGCGCCTTTTGATATTCTTATCCTCGGTATGATAGAGGATGAGGTTTTTGACATTCAGTTCATTTGCCAAAAGACAGGCATCCCTGACAGTAGAATGATGTTTCCCATAGGGGTCAAACAGCTCTTTTTCACTATAAAGGCAAAAGGCTTCATGCAGAAGATATTTGGCATTATCTGCATAGCTCTTCAAGTGAGGCTGGTATGGCTCATCACCAAGACAGACCAGCTTCTCATCATTTTCAAGTCTCAGCATAAAGCCGAATTGCTTGGCTTTGCTCGATCTGATATCAAAAAAGGTAAAGTCATGCCCAATGATCTCAAGACATTCACCATCTTCAACTTCAATCATCTTTAGACCTTTGCCAATATGCTGAGCTTCCTTTTCGTTTAGCAGCATGCAAGCCATCGTCTTTAGGATGTTGATGACTTCATGATGTCCATAGATTCTTTTAGTGCTATCAGATTTCATGTTCTGACAAAACATCCTGATAAGCCACATAACACCTGTCAGATGATCAAGATGCTTATGGGTTACAAAGATATCATCAATCTTGTCATAGTCAATATCCGCATTCTTCAATTGCTTGAAAAGACCATTGCCGCCACCGCCATCAACCAATAGATATCTGCCATGATCATCAATGGCAAAACAGGTGTTATAGCACTCAACAGCTTTGGCATTTCCGGTACCCAGCATCACAATTTTCATTTTCAATTCCTCTTTATCAGCATACGCAAAGAAAAGGAAAATAGATTGCCTATTTCCCTAGAAGTTCAAGTTTGAAGGTGATTTTTTCATCTTCATATAGATTGTTGAAACAAAGGCTCTTATCACTATAGTAGACTGTATTGTCTTCTCCACTAGCCAAAGAATAGATGCCATTATCCCTTAAAGACAAGAGATCATGCAAATCACAATTCCTTTTAGCATAGGCCTTGCCACTTGCGATCACCAGCTCTCCGGCTTTCTTATTGCCATATGACAGCAAAGAGGAATAGGCATTTTCATAGATGCCTTCTTCTCCAAGATATGGTGTTGCAGCGCTTCCATCAGCATAGCTGTAGTAAAGATATTTGTCACTATCAGCTAGTGGGAAATCATGAAGGAAAACAACTGAAGACTTATCTTGCAGATAGATGGTCAAAGCCTGATAGATATCATGGCCGCTTCGCTGATAAAAGACATAGCCATTAGGTACATCCAGTCTTGAAAGAATTCTTGAATAGCCATTGGTACTTGTGATAATGCCATAGTCAAAGCCCTTGGCAATCAGATTATCAGCCAAAAAATCCAGAATAAAGGCATTTCGATAATAGATAGGATTCAAAAATGATCGGATTTCATTTTCCTTGGCAAAAGCCAGATATTCATTGGAGACATCAAGCCTTAGCTTATTGAAACCAAGCAGTGAAATTGAAATCATTTCATCATCATTGATAAAAGACAGGTATTCACCAATCTCATTCGCCATTTCATCACTGAAGTGGGCATCGAGACTTTTGGCATTTTCATCATCAGAAGAAAAGAAGATGTCATCATAGAGGTCATAAACCGGTGCCATGAAGATTGTCCGATCATCATATTCCGCCATGATTTCAAACATCTCATAGATGCAAGGATCTACTTCAATTGTTTCATTTGGATGTGAAGAAATATAATGAAGGCTGACTTCTTCATCATAGTCATTATCAATATCAAAGAGCATCGCAGCCTTTTCGCAAAGCTCTGTATAGGTATTGGATAGTTCACGATATTCGGCAGTAGCAGATAGTTCACCACGTCCTAGTTCATATTGAAGAACAAAGTCAGAAGACACATTCAATTCTGATGAAGCAACAGAAATGGTCCGCCAGCCTGGATCAACAGAAAACAAAGCAGAAAAGCCATAAATGAAAGCACCAATGCCTATTAGACCAATAACTACAAAAAGAACGAGCCTTAAAGTCAGTGCTGACTCTGAAAGCTCGATTCTTTCTACAGGTTTGATATTTGGTCGATTATCGCGCGCTGTTCTTCCCACTAGATCACCACCATTAGTAATGATAACAGCAAGAAGCCAATTATGATACCCCAAAGAATAAATCCGAGGAAAGTACCCTTCCTGCAGGCAATATAATTACGATGATGGTTGAAATGATTCCAAAGATACATGGCAAGAAGACCAAGAGGAGGAAGCAGGAAGCAGATGACAGAATACCAGATTGAACCAGTATCATGGATCGGAACTTTCAAAAATTCCTCTTCATCAGCAGTCATGCCAGATGAGACATGGGTTTCCTGTACTTCACCTTCTTCAAGAATCTTGATGGATTTGATTGGAACATTTTTGTCTCTTAAGGCCCTGTATTTTTCTATTTCTTCCTTGTTTCCATAGACAAAGTGGTTATGACCAATATCCACCAGTTCAGGCTCATCAGTTGAATAGTCATGGATTGATGGATCATATGTGAATAGTACCTTGTTCTTTTCCAGCTTTGGATCAGGAATAGGAATAGCAGAAATCAATGAATGGGTATATGGATGAAGCGGGAAGTTGAATAGTTCTTCGGCATCAGCGATTTCCACAATATTGCCCTTGTAAATGACACCAATACGATCAGAAATAAATCTGACAATCGAAAGGTCATGGGCAATAAAGAGATAAGTTACACCCTTTTCAGTTTGGAACTTCTTCAAGAGGTTCAAGACCTGAGCACGGATGGAAACATCAAGTGCGGAAATCGGTTCATCAGCGACAACCAGTTCTGGTTCCATGACCATAGCACGGGCCAAACCAATACGCTGACGCTGACCACCAGAGAATTCATGTGGATAACGAGTCAGATGTTCCTTCAAAAGACCAACTTCATCAATCATCTTTTCAACCTTGGCAACACGATCAGCTTCATTTTCGAATAGATGGAAGTTGTAAAGGCCTTCAGAAATGATATAGTCAACGGTTGCTCTTTCATTAAGGGAAGCAGCTGGATCCTGGAAAACCATTTGAATGTTTCTGATGACTTCCCTATCCAAAGACTTTGGAATCTTGCCGGAAATTCTGACACCCTTGTATTGGATTTCACCGGCAGCCAGTGGATTGACTCTGATAACAGCACGGCCAATTGTTGTCTTGCCCGAACCAGATTCACCTACTAATGAGAATGTTTCACCCTTATAGATATCAAAGGAGGCATTCTTGACAGCTCTTACCGCATTCTCACCCTTACCAAAAGTGATATCGACATTCTTTAATGATAACAGCACTTCTCTGCCAGACTTATCAAGGGGCCCATGTGCAGGGAAACACTTTGCAGTTTCAGATATTTCGTTCTTCTTTCTCATAGCATCTCCCCTAAATGTTAAAGGCATTAAGCAGCTTTTCATGAATATTCTTAATGCTGTCTGGCTTTTCAATCTTTGGTGCTCTTTCATCCAAGAGCCATGTCTTAGCATAATGGGTCTCAGAGACCTTCATCATTGGTGGTTCCTTGACAGTATCAATCGTCAGGCAATAAGGATTACGTGGTGCAAACGCATCACCAACAATGCTGTTGTAAAGTGATGGAGGTGTACCTGTAATTGAATAGAGCTTGGTATTTCTTTCAGCAAGCTGAGGAAGTGATGAAAGAAGTGCCCAGGTATATGGATGACGTGGGTCATAGAATACTTCTTCAACAGTACCAAGTTCAACAATCTGACCTGCATATAATACTGCAACACGGTCAGCAATATTAGCAACAACACCCAAGTCATGAGTAATGAAGACAATTGTATATTTGAATTCCTTCTGCAGGTCCTTGATCAGTTTGAGAATCTGGGCCTGGATTGTGACATCAAGAGCAGTAGTAGGTTCATCACAGATCAGAATCTTAGGCTGGCATGATAGAGCAATGGCGATGACAATACGCTGACGCATACCACCAGAATATTGGAATGGATAGTCATCAAAACGCTTTTCCGGATTAGGAATACCAACCTTGTCCATCAATTCCAAAGCACGAGCACGAGCTTCAACTTCTGATACTTTCTGATGCTTGAGGATGATGGAAGTAATCTGCTTGCCAATTGTGATGATAGGATTCAGAGAAGTCATAGGATCCTGGAATACAGTCGCAATACGACGGCCACGAATCTTGGTCCAGTCATCATTGTAATGGATATTAGCCAAGTCAAGCATAGCCTTGCCAATATAAAGTCCGTCCTTGCGTTCAACAAGAGCAACTCTTAATGTTGTTGATGAGAAGATCTTTGTACGCAAATCAGGATCAGCTAAATCAACACCCATTTCCATCGCCTTCTTCAGATCAGCCATAATGGCTTTGACAGCCTTTGGCTTAGCGATGAAGTTGAAGCGGTTGACAGATAAATAGATTTCCTGTGCAATAACAAGATTACGCTCAGCAGTTTCAGAACTGATTTCATTATTGATCAGTGCTGCATATCTGTCCTTAAGTTCTGCCATCCTGGCATTATAGGAATTAAGATACTGATGGTCATTCTTAGCAATTTCTGATAATTCCTTTTCCCTCTTGCCTGCTGCTTTCTTAGCTTCTTCAATCTTGAAATCAAAAGCCTTAAGATCATTCTTAGCCTGTTTGATCAGATCTTTCTGGCTATGAGGATCATAAGTCTGCATCAAGTTAAAGAGATCTGTACGATCAGCAATCAATTTGTTCAAAGCTTCATCAAGTTCAGCACTTTCTTCATCAGATAAATGATAACGGGCGTTGTTTTCCGACTCCAGTTCAATCATCTGCTTATAGACATCAGCACCTTTTTCAAGTTTGGAATATTCATTAAGTCTTGCATGGATCTTTGCAATAAACTGATCGGCCTTGTTGTCATCAGGAGCAGTAGTGTGGGATGTTTCATCATCGTCAAACATCAATGAGCCATTATCAATGAAGCCATTGCCATCAAGCATGCCAGCAAAAGTCTTAGTAAAGACTGACTTGCCTGAGCCTGATTCACCAACAATGGCGATTGATTCATTTTCATATATATCAAGTGAAATGCCACGGATAGCTGTAAGGATACGGCCTCTGACACGGAACTTGACAACTAGATCTTTAACAGATAATAGTACTTTCTTGTCTTCCATGGTTCCTCCTTACATATGTGATCTTGGATCTGAAGCATCGCCCAGATTCTGACCAACAACATACAAGACAATGGTAATGATAGCCGATACTGCCACAGGGCTCCAGAACTCAAAGCCCCAGCCAGGTGTTACCATTGCTGATTCAGAAGCATAAATCAAGCGGCCTAATGACATATCAGACAATCCCATGCCGATATATGACAGGAATACTTCATAAGAGATATATGAAGGGATTTCTGTTGCCAATAAAGTGACAATGACAGATGTCATGAATGGCAGAATATTCTTGATGGCAATCTTGAATGTCGATGTACCAAGGCACTTGGAAGCCAGATTGTATTCACGGTCACGGATAATGACAACCTGTGTTCGAATGAAATAGGCAATGCCCAGCCAGCCAGTGGCAGTCATTGCTAAAACCATTGTCCAGAAGTTTGCCGTAAAAATCATGACCATGACAGAAATGAAGAGCAGATAAGGGACATTGCCGATAACGTTATAGACTTCAGTCATGAAAATATCAACTTTCTTGGAGAAGCCCCAGATTGAGCCAATGATAACACCAACAGTCATATTGATAGCCGCACAGACAAAAGCTAGAGAAATGGAAATTCTCGAACCATACCAGATAGCATCAAAGGTTGGCTGGCCTGAGGAACCAGTACCAAGAATATAACGCAAGGAGAAGCCAAACTTATCAATTGCTTTTGATGGTGACAAATGCTTAGCAGTAGTGTTCATGATATTTGCAAATGGGTCATATTCAAAAATCAGTGGATAGACATAAGCAAATAAGATGATGATAGCCAATAATGAAAGGATGACAATATTGATCTTCTTCTTGAAGAAGACTCTGAATACAGATTGCCAATAGGAATAGCGGGGAGCGGTGATCTTTTCAGAATTCAGAGAAGAATTATCAAAAGGCTTGAAAAGTTCTTCTTCACTATAACCTAAGTTTTTTAAATCTTCTTTCATATTGATTACCTAGCCTTGGAAGTAAATGAGATACGAGGATCTATCATGGACATCAGAATATCACCGCAAACCATTGATGCAACTGATAGAATCGCATAGAAGAGTGTAACACCGACGATAACGCCATTATCATAGTTGTTAATAGCCTTGGTTAATAAGTTACCAGCACCTGGAACAACATAGACTCGTTCAGTGATGATGGCACCAGTTATAGCACCCAGAATTGAACCCGGAATGCCATGAACAATTGGAATGATTGCATTCTTGAGAATGTGCTTTGTGAAGATTTCATTCTCAGTCAAGCCACCAGATCTTGCGAATTTGACATAATCGAGATTCTGCTGGTCAATCATATATCTTCTGATCCATTTCATCAGATTGGCAATGCTTGGAAGTGACAATGAGATGATAGGAAGAACATACATGGCTTTGGATAAGGAGTCGACATCAAAGGTCGTCGGCAAGCCAAAGGCTGCTGAACCAATTGCCTTAAATAGGAAGATATAGGCAAGTGATGGAACGGCAATGATGAAGATGATATAGATTGAACCTAACTGGTCAATGAAGGAATCTTTCTTTCTAGCCATGATGATGCCAAGAGGAACACCAAGCAGATAATCAATAATGACTGAGATGATGCCAATTGAGAATGAATAGCCAATCTTGGACTTGCCATTCTTAATGACAGTTGTGTTTGTATAATCATCTGTAAATCTGCTCTGAAGGAAGTAGGAAGACTTCTGTGAACCCTTGATATAAGTAGCTGAATGCAAATCATCAGCACTTTCTTCAGTCAGGCCAGATGGATATGTAATCAAGGACTTAACATATGAGCCCTGAGATGTTGTCATTGTTGAGAAGACGTCAACACCCTGATTAACAGAATATGAGGTTCCCAGGTTAACAGTAACCAGATTCTGATGGAAATAAGGGAATTGATTATCAAAATAAACAAGATACTTGTGGTATGTACCATTGCCAATAATAGCTGGTGAGAATTTTTCACCGCCATATACTGGGTCATGAAGTGTAAAGGACAAACCACGGTTTTCGATATCAGCAACATAGTTGATATCATCAAATTTCAAAATACCACCAAAGTAATTGAATAATCTAACAAAAAGATTAATGTCTTTATAAGCAAACAGTTGCGGCTTGCCACCATCTGCTACCTTGGTGCCACGTTGGGTAACAGCATTCAAACGCTGAGGGGTGTAACCATTCTGGTCACAGTAATCATAAAAGGATTCAATATATTGAGTTGTTAATTTGCTATCTTTGCTTGGTTCGTATCCAATTGTTGATACTTCGTTCTTGACTGCTTCAGTAAGCTCACCATTAGCGACTAGAAGATTAAGATAATCTTGGTATGTCATGTAATCCAGATAGCCGTATTCTTCCCATTTCTGATATTTGTATACGACTTTCGAGTTGTTATTCAGGTGAGTGAACAGTGCATCATTCTTGAAGATAAGATTTCTATCCATCAAAGAGTAGATCAAAAGCATTACAATACCCACTGCAATAACAATCGATACACAACTTCGTATTATTCTGTTAATCAAATATTTAGTCATATAGTTCACTCTTTCATTAAATAGAAGGGCATGGTACTCCATGCCCTTCTGTTTTGATTTAAAGCAGGATGATTAATAAATACCTAAGCACTTAGCCATGTAACCTGAATATTCAGGAAGGAATGTGTCTAGATAAGTTGAAGGATCACCATAGTCTGGGCCCCAACCTGATAAGTCGTAGATATCGTAGTTAGCTTCGTAACCATAGTCAGTGTAGTAACCTGCATAGTACCACTGATCGTAATCAGCACACTGAGTTAAGCTTAAGATAACAGCGCCACCTAGAGCAGATTCAACTGACTGCTTGTAAGCATTAGCAGCATTTGTATAGATTTCAGAGTTTGTTGCATAAGGAAGATCGATGTAGATTGGATTTTCAGCAGAAATTTCTACACCTTCAGCCTTTAATTCTTCAACAGCAATTGCTAATTCAGCAGCTGCATTTGCAGGATTGTACCAACCATCAAATGAGTCACCGCCATTTGGCTGTGCTGGATCATATACTGTGATAGCAACGCCATCAGCATCAATCTGATACTGCATGATTTCACCATATGAAGTACCAGCAGCAAATGTAGTAGGTGTACCATTGATGTCAATTGTAGTTTCTTCCTCAAGGAATACGAAGTTCCAAGGAGTATAAGAGTTTCTTAATGAATTTGGAGCTAAAACATCGCCAACCTTCTGAGCGTTATTAGCAACTCTATCCATAGAGAAGCATAATGCTCTTCTGAAGTGAACGTTCTGTAATGCTGTATGAGTTCTAGCCTGATCAGCTTCGCTCTGTGCAGTAGCAACAGAACCATCAGATACGTTAGCATAAGCCTGTCTGTTCAGGTTGATGAAGCCCATGAATGTAGTAGCTGTTGTAGATGAAATATATGCATAGTCATCGAATAAGCCATCATTCTTGCAGTTTTCAACAGCAGAAGTAGTTAAACCTGTACCTGATAAGACACCAGCCTTAGCATCGTTATATGTCTTCATAACATCAGAACCATCGTTGAATAACCAAACGATTTCATCAACATTGATCTTTTCTGGTGCATAGTAAGATTCATTTCTTGAGAAGACAATCTTAGATTCAGCAGTGTTGTTAGTTACAAGATATGGTCCGCAGTATGCGATAGTATCTGGAGACTTGCCATAGTTGTAGTCAGCAGCAGATGCATCATATTCAGCACCGAACTTGCCACCTAATGATTCATAGTAAGCTCTGCTCATTGGTGCAAAGACATTGTAGCCAAGCATAGTCAGGAAGTATGAGCATGGAGCATCCAATGTGTATTCAACTGTATGTTCATCAATAGCCTTGACACCAACTGTTGAGAAGTCTAATGATGGGTCATTGACATAAGCGCCAGAACCAGAAACCAATGCAGATTCAGTGACGATGTAAGTAGGACCGCCATTAGCATCTAACATATGCTGCATACCTGCAACAAAGTCATCAGCTACTACTGGATATAATACTCTACCCTGTGAGTCAACCCAGTTAACGTCATCTCTTAATGTGAATGTATAGACTGTACCATCATCAGAAACAGTATAGCCTGTAGCTAGAGCTGGCTGAAGGATACCTTCTGCATCATATTCATAAAGACCATCGTAAGTATTAACGATAGCTTCTGAATCAGCAGCTCTTGAAGTAACTAGAGCATCCCAAGTCATAGGATCTGAAGTATAAGCTAAGCTGTAAGTATTTGCTAATTCATAACCATGAGTAGTCAAATAATTCTTAGCCCATTCAAGATATGTACCATCACCCTTTGTTTCATTCCAGTGAGCCTTCATAGCATCTCTGTCTTCAGTCTTGATGAATTCAGTAGCAACAAGAACTGAATGGAATCTGTCTAAATCGTTGCCCCATAAAGTGAAGTCAACAGTATATGGAGCTACTCTAGAAATCGCATAGTTACCACCTTGAGTACTGATTGGAAGCATAACTGCAGATTCCATTAATTTTGCTTCAGCAACTGCCATTAAAGCATATCTTTCAGAAATTGTTGAAGCGTTTTCCTTAGCCGCCATATAAGTGTCATAGAATTCACCTAACTGAGCGTCGTAGATTGCGGCGGACTGTTCGTCATAAGATAACTCGTCCCCCCCTGTTTCTGTATCATTATTCTTATTGCAGCCAACTAATGTTAGAGCCATTAGAATAACGAGCAGAAGAGCAATTAACTTTTTCATTTTCGTCTCTCCTTCTTGTGTACGCTAAAAAAACGCGAATTTACACGTAATGATTATACCAAATATTAATCACATATTGTTCACAATGTTTTAAATAAATGCAAAAAAGCCAATGAAAGTTTCTTTCAATGCCGATTATAACCAAAAAGAGGCTTAAGCCTCTTAGCTGATTTTGATGCGATCAGTAACAACTCCTGCCAGAATGCCAATGATAATGCCGGTTATGACACCTGTAATGACAAGAGCTGGAAAATAGTAACGGACGACAGTTGTTTCCAGAAGAATGCAGGCAGCAATGATCTGGCCAGCATTATGGCCAACAGCACCTATGACAGAGACACCGACGATTGAAAAGACATTCAGCTTCTTGAAGATGAACATCAAGGTCAAGGAAACAATTGCTCCTGCCAAGGAGTAAAGAAGGCTGACGCCATTGCCAAACATCATGAATAATACAAGCATTCTTAAAAAGGAAACCGCAATTGCATCAGCAATGCCAAGCCTATATAAGGCAAAGACAACAGCAATGTTGGCCAAGCCCACTTTTATGCCAGGAATGGAAAAATTAAAGGGAATGATTGATTCAACATAGGCCAAGACCAGAGCTATGGCCAAGGTCTGGGCTAAAATCATCATTTTCTTGATCTTCATCAGTTATACCAGTCCACATCGGAATCAGCACTATGGACAGTTACTGTCAGCTTATTGGGCAGACAGGTTATGCATTGGCCTTCCTTGCGAATTTTTCCTTCCTTGATACAGATATGATCCGGGCAGTCAGCATAGATCATGACTGCTTCACCATTCTCTATTTTAATGATATTTGTTCCACCATTGAGTGCATATTCCCCATCCTGCTTAAGCGAATAGGTCCCGATGACTCTTCCTTCACAAACCACTTCTACATAGGAACCATCATCACCTTGATTGACTAGATAATAGCCAACAAGAGCCACCAGCAGAAGAACAGCAATCAGAATAATGTCCCTTTTTCTTTTATTCATTTATGATATACTCCTTGAAACCATCTGTGCAGTAGAGATTATGGCCATTATCAAGCCAGAGGGCTTCGTAGCCGGCAATAGCAGACAGCAGCTTTTTGCCTTCTTCCAAAGACATTGTGAAAAGTGTTGTCGATAGTGCATCACATAAGCCTGAGTCTTCGCCAATGACGCTGACCGAAGACCAATAAGTACTTGGAAATAAGGTAGTGGTATCAATGACATGATGATATCGGACACCATCAACTTCAACATAGCGCTGATAATTGCCGGATGTCACAACAGATTTGCTTTGGGGATTGACCTTGATGAAAGTTTCATTGGTATTATCAGGATCAGTCAAAGCAATCTTCCAAGCTGTTCCATCCCTTTTCTCATTGATGCAGATCACATTGCCACCAAAACTTAAAAGATAAGTGCCTTCAGGATCTGCACTAGCAAGATAGTCAGCAACCTTTTGTGCAGCATAGCCTTTGGCAATGCCTCCAACATCCAAAGAAGCAGCAGAATCAGAAAGCCTTACAGTTTGGTTCTCTTCATCGATGACCAGGCTTTCCATTTGACAATGCTCATAAGCTGCCCTTAGGCTTTCGTAATCAGGAAGCTGATAATCCTCTTCATTTTCAACCGCTTCCCTGAAATCGTGCCAGATCTTTAGGACAGGGCCTAACATGACATTGAATTTATCACCAACAAGTTCTGAAACATCTTCACAATATTTCAGGAAATCAATCATTTCCCGATCAACTTCGACTGCTTCACCTTTGGCTTTGTTGATGGTATAGAGATTGTTTAAGCCTTGGTAGCTATGATAGATGTCAAAAAGCCGATAGTAATATTCTGTCATTTTTTCAGCTTCGGCCATCAGGGAATCGAACTTCTGACTGTCATCATTATCATAAGCAACAATCTGACAGACGGTATCAAAATAGTCATACCAGACAATGGAATTGGTTTTGACTGAGGTGTAAGGCTTCTTGCTGCAAGCTGTAAGCATCAGCAATAGGCATAATACAGATAATAATTTTTTCATCATTAACATTATATATAAAAAGAGGCATTCACTTAAGCGAATGCCTCAAATAAATTTTTAATTCAGTTTACTTAGCCCAATCGTTAGCAGCTGCTTCATTTAAAACCTTGATGAAGTCAGAAGCATGGATTGTGCAACCTGCGAATAGATCAGCATCAACTAAGTATGCATCTTCTGTTAATTCAGTAGCACAAGCATCAGCTAATGTCTTGCCAACTAAGCCAGCAGCAAGGTTATCAGCCTGTTCATACCATTCGCCGCCACCTTCGATAACGCCCTTGGAAGCAGAAGTTTCCTTCATGCCATAAGCTTCAAGCTTTTCTCTCTTTGTAGGAAGTTCAGTTGGAGTTTCGCAAACGCCTTCAGCATCAACAGTCATCTTGTCCTGTGCAACATCGAAGACAACATGTGATAATACGCCGTTAGCTTCAACAGCTAAGCACATAGTAACATCAATTTCAATTGGAGTGCCGTCTTCATCCTTTTCAGAAACCTTATGAGAAGCGATCATGCCAGTCTTTAATGATTCATATGATTCACCGATATCAACAAGGTTAGCAACAGCCTTCTTTAGAGAGTTAACGAAATCATAAGTGTGGATAGTGCAGCCTGCAACCAAGTCAGCATCAGAGAACTCGCCTTCAGCTACCAATGAGTCAATATCAGCAACGTTCTTGCCAACTAAAGCAGCTTCAAGAGCATCAATCTGTTCGAACCATTCGCCGCCTTCAGCAATAACGCCCTTAGAAGCAGAAGTATCCTTCATACCATAGTCGAACTTCTTTTCTCTCTTAGTTCTTAAGTCATCAGTTAATGTAACAGTAGCATCTTCACCAGAGATTGTGCCTCTGATCTGTGAAGTGTTGAAAGTAACAGCAACAATCTTGCCTTCAGAATCAACGACTAATGCACATACAGTAGTATCATGTTCAATAGAACCATCTTCACCATCTTCAACATCAGAGTTAGAGAATGATGAAACAGAACCCATGCCTGCCTTATATGTTACAGGAGCTGGGTCAGTGTTTGTATCAGTTGAATCATCTGCTGGAGCCTTTGAACAACCGCTCAAAACAAATAAAACAGCAACTAATACTAGTAAAAACTTTTTCATTTTGATTTTCCTCCGTATAAAGTAATTCTACAAAATCCCAATTGCAAATTCAAAGGTTTTTTAATTTATTGACAAAAAAAGCAAGAGAAAAGCACAGCAAACCAATAGTATGCTGTGCTTGTTTTTTCTTATAAGCTATTTGATTGTAATAGTCTTTCCTTCAGCATCTGGTGTTGTAGCCAAATACTCGATAATTGCCTGCTTGGCTTCTGGTTTTGCGACCTTGCAAGCAAATGTAGTCACTTCGCCAGTAGTCATTGAATGTGCCAAACCGCTGCATCCTGGGAAACCACAAGCACCACAGTTGTAGCCTGGCAGCATTTCTGTAACCTTGGCTTCTCTTGGATCGACTTCGACATGGAAGACAATGGAACCGATGGATAGGACAAGTCCTAATACGGCACCAATGCCAAGCATGACCAGCATTGCATTAATCATTTACTTTTCTCCTTCTTTTGGATGTCTGTTTGCACAGGTTGTTATCTGGCAACCTGAACAGTCATGTTTTAAATTCTCACAGCCCTTTGGTACTGGTGTCTTAGCATTGAAATAGTAAGACAGGCCAAAGACAAGAGCTAGCGCTATGAATAGGATGATTGCTCCAAGCATTAGAAGATACCAGCTAAGCCAGTAAATGCCAATGCCATCAGACCAGCGACAATAAGTGCTACCGGATTGCCCTTCCAGGAAGGAAGCGTATCAGCACTGTCAAGTCTTTCCCTAATGCAAGAGAAAAGGAAGAGGACAAGCATAAAACCAACCGAAACAGCTATAGCATTGACAACTGTTTCAAGCAAAGTGTAGGCTTTGGCGATATTATCCTGAGCAACAAACAATACAGCACAGTTAGTAGTAATCAAAGGAAGATAGACACCAAGTGACTTGTAAAGTGATGGTGAATACTTCTTGAGTACCATTTCAACCAGCTGAACAAAGGAAGCGATGATCAGGATAAAGGCAATCAGCTGCATATATTCAATGCCAGCAGGAACCAAAATCAAATACTGGACAGCATAAGTGATAACTGAAGAAGCAAGAATGACAAAGAGAACTGCTGCACCCATGCCGACAGCTGACTTAGTATTCTTGGAAACACCCATGAATGGGCAAATGCCAAGGAATTTTGACAGGATGATGTTATTTGTCAAAATGGCACCAAAAATCATTGAAATCAGATTCATTATTTAGCAGCCTCCTTCTTTGCCTTGGATTCACCATTGGCCTTGATCTTTGCAAAGATGGCAGCTAGAACTGCGAATGTAAAGAAAGCACCAACTGATGAAGAGAATAAAGTGACCTTCAAGCTTTCCATTGGCAGCTTGATGTCAAAGATCATCTGAGCTGGGTTGAATGGATTATAAAAGCTGATGCCCCATGTTGAGATTACCTGTCTGATAAGAGCAATCAGGACAAGCGAGAATGTATAACCTAGACCCATGCCCAAGCCATCAACCAGCGAAGGAACAATGCCATTCTTTGACGCAAAGGCTTCGGCACGTCCTAAGATGATACAGTTAACAACAATCAGTGACAGGAAAGCACCAAGTGATGTATACAGGTCAGCAACAAAGGCATGAAGAACCATTTGCAGAATCGTAACCAGTGAAGCGATGACAACGATGAAGACAGGAATTCTTATTTCATCAGGTACAATCTTGCGCATTGCCGAAATGATGACATTTGACAGGACCAGGACAATGATGACACAGACACCCATGCCAACAGCATTGTTTAATGATGAAGATACAGCAAGGGTTGAACACATGCCAAGGAAGAGGCCAAATACCGGGTTATCCTTGATAAAACAGTTCTTGAAGTTATTCCACATATTACTGAACCTCCTGGAAAGCAGTCTGGGCAGCAGCCAGCATGTCTCTCATTGCTGAAGAAGTCAATGTAGCACCAGCTATCATATCTGCTGAATCACCTAGGCCTTTTCCAACATATAATGTCTTGATATTTCCTTCTTCAAAGCACTTGGAACCAAAGCCATTGGTTTCCTGTTGAGCCAGTGGCTTGACATCAACGCATTTGCCAGTTGTATCAAAACCAAATAGAGCGATGATTGGATCAGATGTGCTATAGCCAATGCCAGTAGCCTTGACAATAACACCCTTGCCTGCCGCCTTATAGACAGCAAGAACAACACCATTTTCATCTGTATAGTCAACCAGTGAGAATTCTGCACCTGGGAAAATGAGTTCAAGATTGGCCTTTTCAGCCTTGATATCATTTTCAGCAATGATTGGAGAAACGATATCATTGACAGCACCAATGGCTAAACCAGAAATCATGGATACGATTCCCAGGAACAATACAAGCTTAATTGTCTTCTTATTCACCTGCAAATACCTCCGTATAAACAGCTAAAGCTCTCTTGACAGCTTTTCTGACACCCTTGGATGTATAAGTTGCACTAGCATAAGCATCAATCTTGTCACCATCTGCCTTGCCATAGTATTGTTCAGCGAAGTAGTCAGATGTAAAGACATTAGAGCCAATGCCTTCTGTTTCAGTTGAATGAGTACAGATGATATTCGCAACCTTGCCTTCCTTGTCAATGCCAACAACAAGCTTGATTGTGCTTTCTTCAAAGCCTTCAGAAGCTGTTTCAAAGACATAACCGGAATCACATGTATAAACCTTAGTGACAAGTCCCTTTTCATCAGTATATTCATAAGGTGTCAGTGTTTCGCCTTCAAAGACATTAGCTAAGGCTTCTTCAAGTTCAACAACATATTGGAATGGAGCATTTGCTTCCTCTTCCTGACGACGGATTTCCTCTTCCTGTTCAACAGTCAGATATTCACTGGCTTCAATGGACTTGCCAATGCCAAATGTACCTAAAGCACAGACCACAACAACTACCAAAGAGATGATCATATTGCGGCTATAGTCCTTCTTCTGGTTGCCAAGGAACAGCTTGTTGATAGCTGGTGTCAGCATATTGACAATCAGGATTGAGAAGACAACACCCTCAGGCATGTTGCCTTTGAATCTGATCAGGCAAGTAATGAAAGCCGCCAGAGCAGCCATTACAACCTTGCCAGGACGAGTAATTGGTGAAGTTACAGGTTCTGTTAACATGAAGACAGCACCAAATAGCAAGCCACCAGTGCAGACAAAGGCAACAGCATAAGCAAAACCTAAGCCAGAAGTCATGCCAACAAGAAGTGCAGCAATAAAGCAAACACCAACATAAGTAACTGGAATGATCCAGTCAATGACATTCAAAACAACTAGAGCAACAGCCAGGATGATGATCAGCAATGAACATGTCTCACCTAATGCACCATGATAGTTTCCTAATAGCAAGCCCTTCAAGCCACCAAATTCAGCAACATAGTTGGCAAACGAAGCAGGATCAGCGACCCAGTTGACCATTGCCAGTCTGCTAGCAGGTGTTGCCGATGCGATAGCATCAACAGCTGCTACTGAGACAAAGCTTGTTGGAATAATGGCCTTGGCAATTGCGGCTGGATTGAAGATATTCTGGCCAAAACCGCCAAATGCCAGCTTGCCAAAGAAGATGGCGATGACATCAGCCATGAAGACTGCATACCAGCTAGTATCAACAGGAACAGCCAAGACAGTAACCAAAGCTGTAATCCAGCCGAATGATGATGGCACAAATTCCTTGATACTCTTCTTTATGCATAATGCATAGACAATTTCTGTACCAACAGCACCAGCAAGAGCAGCTGCAAGCAAGACAATTGCATTAACAAGATAAGCACTTCCAAGCTTTGAGGCCTGGAATAAGCCAAATAGATAGAGAACACCAAGCGCTGCCGTGAAAATCCACATCATGCGCTGAGTGTTATTCTTTCCTCTTAGAAGAGGAGTAGCCTTAAATTTGAAATTCATTATTTCTTCCTCTTTAAACCATAATAACGCTTAGCACGGCGGATATTTTCCGTAACATCAATCTTTGATGGACAGACATAAGCGCAAAGTCCACATTCACTGCATGTCATGATATCGGTCTTATCCAAAGCTTCGACATTGCTGGTCTTGAAAGCGCCAACGATTTCCACTGGAATCAGACCCTTTGGACATACTTCGGCACATTTGCCACATCTTAAGCATGGAAGGCTCTTTTGTTCTTCATGTGGGAAGACTGTTACTTCATTGACAATCTGATTGACAACCACTTCAGCCTTGGTTACAGCTGTACCAGTCATTGGTCCACCAATGAAGAGATCATTTGTTCCTTCAGTGCATGCTGCACAAGCCAGCAGATCATTGCAGCTTGTACCAATCGGACAGGAAACAAGAACCGGTGAACCGGCAGCCTCACCAGCTACAGTTACATAGACATTGGCAACAGGCAACTTGCTTGAAGCACATAAGCCCAAGCGGACCAAACAGTTTCCTTCTACTACCAATCCGTTCTTCTCATTGAGCTTGGCCTTCAAGACCTCTTCATCATTCAGCGGATAAACGGCAGAAAGAATTCTGTTTTCACTTCCTTCAATCTCCAAGGCGAATGGATCATCGCTTGTCGAAACAATCACAGCTTTCTTAGCACCTGTTGCTTTCTTAACAAGGGCAACACCTAAAGCAAAAGCCTCCTGATGATCCTTGGCATAGGCAACATCCGATACAAGATATGGATCATCCTCCACCAAAGAGATAATCAGTGTTTCAGCTTCTGTATCATATTTGCGATAAGCAAGAGCATTTGTTTCCATTAATCCCAGTGATTTGATGAAATCAATGATTTCAGCCTTTGATGATTCCTTGCTGACGGTCTTCTCAAGCAAGACCTGCTCATTCTTGAAATCATTCCTGATAACCACGTGATCGCATGGTTTTAACTTAGCAGACATTTTCTTTGCAATTCCTGTTACTTCGCCTGAAACAGGTGAATAAATAGGAACATAGACACCAGCGGCATCCTTTAAGCCAATCATTTGCCCAGCCTTGACACTTGCACCTACCTCAACAAGAGCCTTGCAATCCTGATCAGATTGGGACATCGGTACACTGAGAACTTCAGGGTCAAGAACCTTGACACTGGCAGTATCAACCTGATTCTTATATGATGGCAATTTAGCCTGCATATTGCCAATTAATAATGGCATAGATATCCTCCTTCCTTTTGTGCATAATAAAAGCACATTTTTACCTAATTATTATAGACTATCTGCAAAATTCAAGAAACATCAATATTATGAAATAATCACCCTTTCTTGCATATTCAGGCATTTGGTATTATCATACATTGGTTAATAAAGGGGATTATTATGCTTGATTATCAAAAAATCCTGAATAATGCAAAAGACTTTGTCATCTGGATAATCTTTGGCATTGTTACCGGAGTTGTTTCCGGCTTGATCGGAACTGCATTCCATCTGGCTGTTGATTATGTTACCGAAATCCGCATGGAACATTTCCAAATTATCTTCTTCATGCCACTTGCTGCCATTATCATCCATTATATCTATCGTCTTCTCAAAGTAGATGGTCAAGGTACTGATACCATTATCAAAGCAGCGCTGAATAAGAAGGAAGTATCCCTGCTTCTAGCACCTGCTATCTTTGCATCTACCGTCCTGACACACTTCACCGGCGGTTCTGCCGGACGTGAAGGGGCAGCTCTTCAGATTGGCGGCAGCATCTCCTCTTCACTAGGACGTCTTTTCCATCTTGAAAGCAAAGATCAGCGCTCAGTGATACTAGCTGGCATGGCTGGCGTCTTTGCAGCTTTGTTTGGTACACCCATTGGTGCAACCATCTTTGCAACCACCGTTCTTGTTGTCAGTGTCAATGAGGAAAAAAGCTTCATGGCTGCCCTTGTGTCTGCGCTAGTAGCCGATTATGTTGCCAAGATGCTAGGTGTACCACCAACAAGATTTGCAGTTGAAACAATTGCCCTTACTCCAAAAACCTTCTTGGTTACCATTGTTTTAGGACTCATTTTTTCACTAGCAGCTAATCTCTTCTATCGTACCAATCACTTTGCTGAGCACAAGCTGTCACACTATTTCAAAAACCCACTGATCAGATCAATTGTCGCAACTTCAATTGTCGTCATCATGACTTTGATCTTTAGTGATATGCGCTATAACGGTGCTGGCATGAATATCATTGCCAAGGCCATTGAACAAGGCGAAGCCAACTATTATGACTTCCTATTGAAGATCATCTTCACAGCTTTGACCCTGGCTGCTGGCCTCAAGGGTGGTGAAGTAGTGCCAAGCTTTTTCATTGGTGCAACCTTGGGCTGTGTTGTTGGACCAATATTTGGTCTTCCGGCAAGCCTTTCAGCTGCTATGGGCATGATTGGTGTCTTCTGCGGCTGCACCAATACCTTGCTGGCATCCCTGGTTTTAGCCATTGAAATGTTTGGGGTTGGTGGTCTGCCCTTCTATGCACTTTGCCTGACTGTTGTTGAGCTGACATCAACCGATGATGGTTTCTATCATGCTCAAAGGCAATATTGCAGTAATAAATAATGATGAATTGAAATTCTTTGCAAAAGGCATCTGAGATGCCTTTTTATAATGATGCGATATTGTCATCAAGCTTTCTTTTTGCCAAAACGGTCTTTGCAATCATTGCAATAAGTTCATCATTGCAATCTTCTTCCTTAATGCCTTTGGCAAAATCTTCATAAAGCCTCCTTGTATCATTTCTTAATGCAAAGACCTTCCTGATCTGATCCATTGACAAAACGCTTTTGGTGGTTGCCACAAGGAAAAAGAGGGCTATCTGTTCACGGGAATAGGCTTTCTTAATGGCTTTAGGCACAATCTTGAGCTTGACATAATTAGTAATCATTGTCCCTGTCAATTGCAGATCATCTTCAAGAAAGGAATTGAGATATTTGCTGACCTGTTCCAAATAGAGGCCAACATCCGGTATTTCGTTATATCCTGGTAATTTCATATTCATATTATACACCTTATTTAGAGTTATATATTATCTATTGACAAGTTATTTAATAACCGATATTCTCATATTAGAGGTACTTTTATGAGAAAGCCAATTGATCCCATTTCCACCTACACCCATCTTGGAGCAATGATTGTGGCTCTTGCCGTATCACCTTTTATGATTAGCAAAGCGGTCATTGACCACAATCTCATTCCTGCTCTGATTTATCTTGTTTCCCTAATCGTCTTGTTTGGCGCTAGTTCCATCTATCATTTTTTCAAAACAGACAAGCTCAAGAAGTTTGACCACTGTTCAGTCTTCTTTCTGATAGCTGGTTCCTATACTCCTTTCTGCCTGATATCACTAAAAGGCATCACAGGTACTGTCATGTTGACAATCATCTGGACTTTGGCTCTCTTGGGAACCATCTTCAAGCTCTTCTTTGTCCACTGTCCCCGCTATATCTCATCAATAATCTATATTGCTATGGGCTGGACGATCATCTTTGTCTTGCCGGAGCTGCTTTCCAGCATCCCGCCTTTTGCCATGGTGCTTCTAACAGCAGGTGGTGTCATCTATACAATTGGGGGCATCATCTATGCCATCAAGCCTAATCTTTTCAAACATCAGGCCACTACCGGTTTTGGCAATCATGAACTATTCCACCTCTTTGTCAATGCCGGAGCCCTTTGCCATCTGCTTTGCATTTTCTTTTTCATTATCTGAAAGGCTGTTTCTGTATTATCATAGGCTTATGGATAAGATTGCAATCAATAATATGACCTACGACATCATCACTTTTCTAGGCAAGGGCAAAGGCGGTTGCTCATATCTAGTAAGTGATATCAATGGTCAATATGTCTATAAGCAGATTCATCATGAGCCTTGCGACTATTATGAATTCGGCAATAAGATTGAGTCGGAAATCAATGACTATCATAAGCTGTCTCTTATTGGCATCAGAATGCCAAAACTGCTGTCCTATGATATCAATAAGGAGTGCCTGTTGAAGGAATACATTGATGGTCCAACCATCTATGAGCTAGTCTATCAGGACAAGATGAAAGAGTCCTACTTGGAAGATATCAGAAAGATGTGTGAACTCCTCTATCAAAATGCCACCAATATCGATTACTTCCCAACCAATTTCGTCGTAAAAAACGATTTGCTCTACTATATTGATTATGAATGCAACGATTATATGGCAGAGTGGAACTTTGAAAACTGGGGTAGCAAATATTGGACCAGGAGCAAGGAATTCCTGGCATATGCCAAAGATCACCCAATAAAATAGACGATGCCATGCATCGTCTATTGCTTTATTATAGTCCCTGTTCTTTGACAAAGGCATAGAAGTCAAGTTCAGCTTGCTTGTCCTTTTGGGAAATGGTGCCAACCGGCTGAGCCAGAACGATAAACTCCTCATCACCGTCAAGACCAAATTTTTCATCAGCCAAATTGACATCAACCGCACCACTAGCACAAGTACCTAGACCAATTGATGTACAAGCCAGATAGAGGTTTTCAGACACAAAGCCGATATCATTGAGAGCTACACGGTGGGCATGTATGCCATAACGCCATTCAGCCCGATAAGCAACCATCGACCAATAGAAGACCACGCTGGCCTTATTTGCCCAGATCTGTCCTTTGACTGATGCCCCGATCCAATCACTGAAGCCCTCTTCTTCTTTCAAACATTCAAGTTCATGGGTCATTGGCAGATAATGATAGAAACCAGGCTTTAGGCCTTCAACATATCGCAAAGCCAGATAGGTCTCAAATTCATGACGAGCACCACCACAAGGTACAGTCCTCAATGTTGCATAGGACTTGCCTCTGATTTCCTTGACGCCCTGGGAGCACCAAAGAAGATATGATAGCTGTCTAAGTGTAATGGCATTCCTGGTATAGACCCGATGGGAACTGCGGGTATTGATGATTTCAAGAAAATTGTTATTGATATCAAGATTTGCAAAGTCAGTTGGCAGTTTGATTCTGTCTTCCTTGATGGCTGCTTTGACAAGAGGCGGCTGGGGTTTCTTCAGTTCCTGATCGCTTTTATAATCAGATTCTTCATCGACATTGCATTTGGCAAATGCCCTTCCTTCAGCAATTCTTCTTTTGATTTCCTGCTCAGTCATTAGTTATCTCCTTATGAAATATAATTAAAGACTAAACAATAAAATCAAAAACTTCAATACTTCATTTGCTTGCTATAATGGAAAAAAGAGGTGACCAAAATGTTAAAGATCAATGACATAGCCCCTGATTTCTCCCTTCAGGACTATCAGGGCAAAATCCATCAGTTAAGCGACTATCAAGGTAAAAGATTCATTCTCTATTTCTACCCCAAGGACAATACTGCTGGCTGCAGTGCCCAGGCTTGTGGCTACAATGCTGAACTTGAATCATTCAAGGACTTAGGCGTTGAGATCATTGGTATTTCCAAGGACTCAATCGCTTCCCATGAAAAGTTCATCATGAAATACAATCTGAATTTCACCATCCTTTCCGACCCTGAACTGACTGCTATCAAGGCTTATGATGTCTGGCATGAAAAGAAGCTCTGTGGCAAGGAATATATGGGTGTTGTCAGAACTACCTATCTGATTGATAACGGTGTTATTGTCTATGCCAATGACAAGGTCAAAGCCAAAGAAGATGCCAGGAAGATGCTAGAACTGCTCAAATGATCATCCTGCTAGCATCATCAAGAGCCATGGAACAAAAGCCTGAAGATAATCTTAAAACTCCTGTACTATTTAGTAAGGCTCAGGAACTTCTATCAGTTATCAAGGAAAAGTCCAAAGCAGATATGAAAGAAATCTGGAAGTGCTCTGACAAGAATCTTGACAGCTATTATCAGGAACTGCAAAATCTCTTCCTTGATGGCAATCTCACCATGGCGATCAAATCATATAAAGGTGTTGTCTATAGGCAATTCCAGGATTTATTGGACAACAGGGAGGTCTTTTCCTATCTTGATGAGCATCTCAGGATCATTTCTGCCCTTTATGGTGTCTTAAAAGCAAGCGATGGGATTTGCCCATACCGTTTGGAAATGGCAGCGCCATTGAAAATCAATGGAGCCAACCTCTATCGCTTCTGGAATTATCTGATCTATGAGGAATGCCGCAGTGATTTCATCATCAATCTTTCATCTGAGGAGTATGGCAAATGTATCAGGGACTATCTGAATGAGGATGATATCATGATTGATATCGATTTCCTGCAAGAAAGTGAAAAAGGGCTAAAACGCATCTCCACTAAAATGAAGGAAGCCAGAGGCCAGATGCTGAGATATCTTGCACTAAACAGAGTTGAAAGCATTGAAGAGATCAAAGGTTTTGACTATGATGGCTACATCTATAATGATGAGCTCTCATCTGATCATAAGCTGGTCTTCATCAAGCATTATTAAAGCCAGAATTGAAATTCTGGCTTGTTTTTTTGAAGCAAACGCTTCTGTTAATTGTCCATTGGTTTTCTCCCAAATGTACCAGTTACCTTACGCTCAACTGATACTGGCCAATCAGTTGAGGCCTTAATGATAATTGAGCAGAATCTCCTTCATTTACTACCTCACTTCCTAGGAATTATCAGGTTTTCAATTCCTATCTCTATCTTCACCTTTATCTTAAGACTAAGAGCCAGATATTATAAGACTGATAATCAAATCTTATTTATTATATAATTATATTGTTGGGACAATGGAATATCAGACAATAATCAAAACTCTCAGAAATACCCTGATGCCAGCTAGCATCTGCTTGAAAGATGATGATCATAAGCTGAAGCTTGTGCTGATGGCTCATGGCTTTTGTTCAAACCGCCATGAAGATGGTGCTTTTTCATTGTTGGCCAGGCGCTTGCTTGATCATGGCATTTCATCCATTCGCATTGATTTTCCTGGCTGTGGCGATTCTGATGAGAGTTATCTTTTCAATACCATTGATAATGATGTTGATGATCTAAGGACTGCCTATGAATACCTAGCCAAGGATTATGAAATAGTCAGTCTTGCCATTGTTGGCTATTCAATGGGTGGCAAGGTAGCTGTCCATTATCTTGAGAAATATCCGGACGCAAAGGGCTTGCTGCTATTTGCCCCTGCTATCACAAATGGTCTTGATTGGCATCATTCATCCATTGCCTTAGGTCGAAGCAAGGAAATGGAAAGAGCTTATGAAATAGCCAATGCCCAAGGATACTTCAACTACTTCAATGAGTTTGATGGGAAATATGTGCCGTTATCCAAAGCATTCCTTGAGCAATGCCTAAGCTATAAGACATTTGATATCTTCAATGAAATCAGCATACCTGCAATGATGATCTATGGCGATGAGGATGACATCATACCGCTTGAAATCTATGATGAAATGATTCTTAAGGCCGCTAATCCTCAGTTTTCCCATCATATGATCAAGGGCGCTGACCATGGCTTTGGCATGTGGAATAACAAAAAGGAGCTCTTTAGGGAACTCCAGGATACTGCCTATGGTTTTTTGATTGAACAATTGGATTAATGCTGATTGGCAATAATCAATTCCTTGACAGTTTCATATAGATAATCAGTAGCTTCTTTTACTTCCATTTCCCTGACATCAATCGGTTTGCCAAAAGTAATGCGAAGATTGCCAAAAAACGGAATATATTTGCCAGTAATGGCAAAAGGAACAATCAGACAGCCAACCTTCTTGGCCATTTTAACCGCACCAAAACGGAAACGGTTGAGAATGGTATCCTCAGTTTTTACCTTTCCTTCAGGAAAAATGCCAATGATTTCGTTATTCTCAAGTGTCTTGATGGCATCATTCAAGGCTTCATCATTGCGCTTGTCCTTCAAGACCTTGATACAGCCTACCTTCTTGAATAGTGGTCCAATAATTGGATATTCAAAGAGGAATTCCTTAGCTAGAAAATGAACCTGTCGATTAGTGGAAACAGCAACACAGCCCGGATCAAAGATATGTGTATGATTGCCAGCAAGAATTGCTGGCTCTTCTTTTGGTATATATTCCCTATTTTCGATCTTTGGATGATAGAGCAAAAACAGTATTGGCTTTAGGATAGCCTTGGCTAGATAATAGCTGCGGGTATAAATATTCTTCATCACCATCCTCCTTGCTAGGATATAAAAGGAATTATATCACGGCATTTTCACAGTAAAAGAGCAACAGATGATAATGGAGTGCTAGCATTTATCTGACAATTATCAATGATTATTCTTGCATAATTGCCATAAGGCAATGCCACTGGCTGAAGCAACATTCAAGGAGTCAACCTGGCTGTTCATTGCAATCCTTACAACATAATCGCTATTGTCAATTGTCAAAGGATTCAAGCCATAGCCTTCTGATCCCATGATGATCGCAAGTTTCTCTTCCTTATTCAGCTTTTCATCCTGAATATCGACACTATGATCTCTTAAAGCAAAAGATACAGTCTTGAAACCGGCAGCTTTCAATGTCGAAAGGAACTCGTTTTTAGGCAAATAGCACCAGTCAATATTGAAGACATTGCCCATGGATACCCTGATGCTTCTCTTATATAGAGGATCAGCACAATCATCACTCAGAATGATACCATCACAATAAAGAGCAGCTGCATTGCGAAAGATAGCACCGATGTTAGTTGGATTCTGAACATTTTCCAGGACGCAGATACGTTTTGCCCTTTCTAGTAGAACATTGGCATCTGCCTCCTTTTTTCTTTTGAACAGGCCAATAATGCCTTTGATAAGGACAAAGCCCTTAAGGCTCTTGAAAACTTCTTCGCTGGCTTCATAAATCGGCAGATCATGATCAATTCTCTTAAAGATATGAGCATATTCATCATAGCTTCCTTCCATGATCATAAAGCTGACGGGTTCATAGCCCTTGTCAAGGGCCCGATTAATTACCAAAGCACTCTCAGCAACAAAAACACCATCACCATATTCAGCGCTTAGACGAAGCTGCCTTTCATTAATGCGAAAAAAGACGGCAATTCTTTCATCATTGATATCATTAATTCCTATTAGCATAATTCCATTAAACCATAAAAGAAAACAGGCTATGCCTGTATCTTGGAAATATGATCCTTTTCTTCCTGTTTGATTTCCCAATGAATTAGGAATGTCAATGTTGCTCGTAAAAGAATAATGCCGGCAACAATGGAAATCTCTTTCCATTCTCTGACAACAACCGTACGAAGAATTTCTGAACCAAGCTTGAATTCAAGGCCGGTAGCTAGGCCCTTGGCTAAAAGAATACGGGTCTCTTCGTCATGTTTGATAAAGCGAACAAGGCCAACAATGCAGGATACAATGATGATTCCCACACCAACATATTCAAATAGCAGGATGCCAATACCTACCAGATATTCAAGTACTGTTTCCAGCGTTTCCAATATCATACCCATTATCTAATCCCCAATATGTTATTGTCATCATTATACTACTTATTTATCACCATTAGCATGCCATCTTTGATATATATAGTAGCCAAGACTTGAAAAGACTGCCAGGAGTATTGATAAGCCTGTTGAGACATAGAACAAAGGTGAACTAGGATCTTGGATGCTTTCACCCATCAGGGTTGCTAAAAGCATTGATGGAAACATGCCTAGAAGACCACCGACCATATGATCAAATAATGGCATTCCTGTAGCGCCAAAATAGATGGAGACAAGATCTCCTGGCAGGAAATTGACAATTCGAACAAGAAATGACAGAAAGAACTTGTTTTCATTCTGATATTCAACGATTTTATTGAACTTTGGATATTTGCTCACAAGACTTTTGGCAGACTTTTCCCCTAAATCCTTGCCGATCTGATATGGCAATAGCAGAGTGATAGCCAAACCAACAAGATTGACTATAGCAGCCATCATTGGCGAAAAGAGGTGGCCAGCGGCAATCTCAAGGACCAGCAAAGGAAAAAAGACTGTCAGGCTCTTGAAGGCATAAAGCAACCATAAGGTAATGACAGTCATAGCAGGATTTATTGACGCCAAAGCCAATAAATCCTTTAAAGTCTTGACGGGATTTTCAATTAGGAGAAGGATCAGGATGATAAGCAAAAGAACAAGGATAGCCATCATTGCTTTTCTGAGTATATAGAGAAGTCTTTTCCCTTTCATCTTGCACTCCTTTTAAACACCTTAATATCATAAGCCAAAACCTTGCGATTGTCTTGATAAAAAATGCTAAAAGCATTCCAAAAAAGGAATTGCCATTAGGAATGATGTCTGATTAGACCAATGAATTTCGACAGTTCCATTACTGCAAACGGAACAAGAACCAGGGCTAAGGCGATAAGATACATTCTGATGTCCAATATCACCAGTCCAAAGAGTCTGCCAATTGGACTAAAGAGTGCAGCCATGACAATTCCTACTGATATCAAAGCTGCCAGATTCAGCTTTCCATTAGTGAAAATGCCGATCTTCAACAACGAATGCTGGCTACGCATATTGTAAGCCTGGACAATCTGGCTCAAAGACAGGACCAGAAATGCCATGGTCTGACCAGCTTGCAAAGACGATGCCATCTTCATGCCCAGATAAAAGGCAAGCAATGACAAGCAGCCAAACATGATTCCCTGCAATGCAATTTGCCAGCCATAGCCATTGGCGAAGATGCTTTCATTTTTAGGTTTTGGAGCTTTTTTCATGACATCGCTTTCCACCTTTTCCATACCTAAGGCAATAGCTGGCAGACTATCAGTCACAAGATTGATAAGCAATAGCTGCATTGATAATAATGGTGACTTATGCCAGATGATCATTGCCACAAAGACCGTAATGATCTCACCAATATTGGTGCCCAATAGAAAGCCAACGACTTTTTTGATATTGGCATAAATGCCTCTTCCTTCTTCAACTGCCGCCACAATTGTCGCAAAATTATCATCAGTTAATGTCATATCTGCTGCTTCCTTGGCTACATCAGTACCTGTAATGCCCATAGCACAGCCAATATCCGCTGCCTTTAGAGCCGGTGCATCATTGACACCATCACCCGTCATGGCCACAACCATGCCCTTTTTTTGCCATGCCTTGACAATCCTGATCTTATTTTCAGGTGAAACTCTGGCATAGACGCTCACTTCCTCTACCACCTTTGCAAGCTCCTGGTCGTTAAGGGCATCCAGTTCTTTGCCAGTCATTGCTCTTTCGCCTTCATTGAGGATTCCAAGTTCCCTGGCAATAGCACTAGCGGTCATGATGTGGTCACCAGTAATCATTACCGGTCTGATACCTGCCTCTTTGCATCTGGCAACAGCATCTCCCGCCTCTTTTCTTGGCGGATCAATCATGCCAACAAGTCCAATAAAGACAAGATTGCTTTCAAGTTCATCGGTGATATCATCTATTTCCTTGTATGCTATGGCCAATACTCTTAGTGCCTTCTTGCTCATGGCATCATTGGCTTCTCTTCCCTTTGCGAGATTTCCTTTGATGCAAAGCTTTTCCATTTCATCAAAAGCACCTTTGACAATTGCCAGCTTCCTATTATCAATTTCATTTACTGTTGTCATCAGTTTGCGATCTGAATCAAATGGGAGCTCATGAAGACGTGGATATTTGTGATTTAGCTCATGCAAATCAAAACCATTGTTCTTCGCTGCTTGCAGGATGGCGGTTTCAGTTGAATCACCGATCTCTACTTCCTGACCATTTTCATCAATTGATACTGAACCATTGCAGCAGAGGGCTCCAAACAAGAGCAGTTGTCTGATTGGCTCGCTATTAGCATTGCCAATATCTTCAAGATCTTCATATCCATCACGATAGGCTTTGGCTAGTGTCATCTGATTCATGGTCAAAGTTCCAGTCTTATCAGAACAGATGACCGAAGCACTGCCCAAGGTCTCAACAGCTGGCAAACGCTTGATAATGGCATTTCTCTTAGCCATCCTTTCAACACCAATGGCCAAGACAATTGTAACGATGGCTGGCAATCCTTCCGGTATGGCCGATACTGCCAAAGAGACAGCAGTCATAAAGATTTCAAGAGCGCCAATCCCACTAGCAACGCCGACCACAAAGACAATAGCACAGGCTAAAAGAGCCATAATTCCCAGATATTTTCCCAAAGATGCCAGTTTCTTCTGAAGTGGTGTCATGCCTTCTTCTTCATTTGCCAGCATATTGGCAATCTTCCCCATCTCTGTATTCATGCCTGTTGCAAAGACAACGGCCTTACCAGTTCCATAAGAGACATAACAGCCTGAATAGACCATATTCAAGCGATCACCCAATGGTGCATTTTCATCAATGACACAATCACTGTTCTTTTCACTTGGAACCGATTCGCCAGTAAGAGCTGATTCCTCGCATTTCAATGAACTATCTCTTAATAGACGTGCATCAGCCGGTACATAATCACCTGCTTCAAGAATGATGATGTCACCCGGAACTACTTCACTGGCATCAATCAGCACTTCCTTATGGTCTCTATAGACCTTGGCATGGGGTGTCGACATCTTCTTCAAAGCATCAAGAGCCTTTTCCGCCTTGTTTTCCTGGAAGACTCCCATTAAGGCATTCATAATGACAATAGCCATGATCAAGAGCGGTTCAACAAAATCCTTGGGTTGCTTCTCTATTATCGCAATGATGAAGGAGATGATTGCAGCAGCTAAGAGAATCAGGATCATAACATCCTTGAACTGATCCAGAAAGCGCATGAGATTGGACTTTTTCCTCTTCTGTGCCAATACGTTTTTTCCATATATCTTCTGACGATCAATGGCTTCCTTACTGCTCAAGCCAGCATTTTCATCGGTATTCAATTCGTTCAGTACTTCTTCTTTTGTTTTATCGTAAAATATCAAGTCAATACTTCCTCCTCTACTACCAATTGTCTTGACTAGTGTTGCTTCTGTCTTTGGTCAAAGATGAAAGAGTGTCCTGTTTTTGGACACAATTGATGAACTGAGTAATAATGTTGTGCTAAATTCCAAATGTTTGATTGCACTAAAAAGGAATAGTTAGTATATTGAAGTTGAATAAGGGAGTAGTCTGCACAAATGTGTGATGATGCCAACAACCGGAAATATTCCTGGTGTTATCTTAATTGACGAGACTTATCTGCATTAGCTGATAGGTCTTTTATTTTTCCCGTTAGCTAGTGATAAAGAGAGGAAACAGATAATGTCAGACACAAAGATTACCAAATTGGCATTGGCCAATTCCCTTATGGAAATGATGGAAGAAATGCCCTTTGAAGATATCAAAGTGACTTCCATCGCAGCTCGCTGCAATCTAAACCGCAAAAGTTTCTACTACCATTTTCTAGACAAATATGATCTGGTCTGCTGGATTTTCGACAATGACCTGAAAAAAGCAGAAAAGAAGAAAGCTGACGACTACTTTGAAGCAGTTTTCAATCTATGTGAAACAATGATGGACAACAAGGGATTTTATCAGAAAGCTCTTTTAAACAAGGGTCAGAACTGCTTAAGAGACCATTTGAAGGATTGCCTTTCCAAGATGATTGCAGGTTATATCAAAGAAAGAATGGAAATGAATATGTTCAGTGAGCTCTATATTGATTTTTTAGCTGATTCAATGCTTAAAGCCATTGAAAAACTGTTAAATGATGATAGCTTGGATCCTTTCCAATTTGTAAATGGAATCAAAGCCATCATCCAACAAGGTACTGCAATAATTGCCGGCACTATGACTGGCGATAATTTAGCTAGTTCTTAATAGCAAGGAGGAAAAGTGCATCTATTATTTGCCATTAATCAAAAACATATCCCGCTTCTTTACAGTTGTCTTAATTCCATAGCCATCAAAGGTGGTGAAGATAACTATGACATCCATCTTCTCAATTCAGATTTTGATCAAAGAGTTCGGGATGAAATAATCAAAACAATTGATAAAAGATTTCATTGCCATTTTGTCAATGTCCCCAAAGACCTTTTTGCCGGTTTCCCAGAAACCAGACGCTACCCGGTTCAGATCTACTATCGCTTGGCAGCCCCTTTTCTCTTAAGTGAAGACATTGACCGTGTCCTTTATCTTGATGTCGATACCATCATCATCAACCCGCTTGCTAGCCTTTATAACCTTGATTTTGAGGATAAGTGGTTTGTGGCTTGCAGCCACACTGATCAAATCCTCAACAAAATCAATCAGATCCGACTGCAAACCGAAAAGGAAGTCCCTTATGTCAATACTGGTGTCCTCCTTATGAATCTAGGGAAACTAAGAAAGAATCTTAATCTGAATGATATCAGAAACTTCCCTAATGAATACCAGCTACCCCTTTTCCTTCCAGATCAGGATATTCTGACAGCTCTTTATGGTGATAAGGTCAAGATTGCTGATGAACTTCTATACAATATATCCGATCGCATCCTCTTTATGAATAATGCTAAGATGCATAGCGAAAAGATCAATGTTGACTGGGTCAGAAAGAACAGCGTCATCATCCATTACTTTGGCAAAAACAAGCCTTGGAACAAGGATTATTTCGGTCTTTTGGATGTCTTCTATCACGAATATGGATTGCCAATAGACAATAGCAAGCAATAAGCATTGATTTAGTCCTGCTTTTTCAGTTTTCTTTAAGTTTTCAATCATTATTATGAAACCAGGAGAAAAAAGATGAAAAAGATACTGGATATTATGATTGTATTGCTAATGGCAATAACGATGACTGCCTGTTCTGATAACAGTTCAAATGGCAATAATACTGATAATGCCAAATACGAGGATGCCCATCTCATAATGCTAAATGGTGATAGTGCAACCATTGATGGAATAGCCATTGATGAATATGACTACACTTGGCACTCTGATCCAAGTAAAGTCCACAATGAAGTCGTTAATGCACCAGCTGAGTATTATACAGGAACAAAACCGGAAACCGATGCCACTGCCTATATTGACCACGAACTCTACTACTATCCTGAATTGCCTGAAGAAAGCTTCAAGCTTGTTAATTATGATGGTGAGATGGAATGGGCCTCTTATTATTGCGATGGCGAAAATGAAAACTACATCTTTGCGACCCTTCCAGCCTTTGAAAGCAGTTTGATTCCAAATGAAATGATGCATAGCGAAGAAGAAGCTGCTCAAAACAAAGTCCTTCATATCACCAAAGCCGGAACCTATATTCTTGAAGGCAACTGGGATGGTCAGATCCTTATCGATCTTGGTGCTGAAGAAGAAACCTTCACTGACGAAAATGCCAAAGTCAAACTGGTATTGAATGGTGTCAATATCAATTGCACAGTCGCACCAGCTTTGATTTTTGATGACCTTTATGAGTGTGATAACGCCTGGGAGGAAAAAGAAACCTACCCTTCCACCATTGATACAGCCAATGCAGGAGCAAGTGTTATTATTGCTGATGATAGTGACAATACCATTACTGGTCAGAACATTTATCGCATGCTGCTGACAAAATACAAGAACGATGATTCCAGTGATGCAATCAAAACCCAAAAGAAAGCCAGAAAAATTGATGCGCCACTATATTCATATGTCACGATGAATATCGATAGCGAAGAAAAAGGTACTGGTACCTTGACCATCAATTCAAGTTTTGAAGGCCTTGGTACCGAACTGCATTTGAGCATCCTTGGCGGAAACATCTCCATCAACTCTGCTAATGATGGCATTAATGTGAATGAAGACAATGTATCAATTGCATCATTCAATGGAGGAAATCTGACAATCAATGCTGGATCTGGGGCTGAAGGTGATGGCATTGACTCCAATGGCTATATCGTCATTGCTGGATCAACAATCAATATCAATGGCGTGACTAGACCTGATAGTGCAATTGATAGTGAAGACGGTATCACCTTTACTGCCGGAAAAATCTTTATTGATGGTGAAGAATACACAACCGAAGAAACATTCCTAAGAGAAATTTCCAGCCAAAATCAGGGATTTGGTGGTCGTACAATGGGAAACGGTGCATTTAACAAAGGAGAAGAGATTGATCTGAATGCGCTTATTCTTGAATACTTTGAGGATTTTGACATCAAGTCATTCAAACAGGCAGTAGCTGAGCTTGATGATGATGCAACAATTGAAGATGTTCTTGAACTGCTGGGTGTTGATCTAAACAGCCTGAGCCTTCCATTACCAGGTGGCGATTTCTTTGAGAGAAACGACAGCTTCTTTATAGATGGCAATCAAAGCAAAGGCAGGGAACCATCCAATTAATCCATCTCAAAAGCATTTATCACAAGCCTAAGGAAACAAGGCTTCTAACCAAAGGTCAGTACTTTGCAAGAAGCTTTTTTCATTCAGCATTCATTTCATTATCTAGAGCTTCTGTATTAGCTGATGTTTCTTCATTATACAAATCTTTTTTCAACCACCGGTTTACCTTGGCTTATTTTCTAAACACTCTTCTGCTTGGCTAAAATCAAAGCTGCATGTTAGGATGCATTATTGAGGGCTGAATTTCCAAAAGTTGAATATTAATCAAGTTAAAATGTCTATAATTAAGTTATGAATGATCTCTTTTCCCACGAAAATGACTATCGCCCCTTAGCCGAAAGGATGCGGCCTACTGATTTAAAGGACTTTGTTGGACAAGAAGCAATCGTTGGCAAAGATTCACCAATTGCCAGGATGATTGAAGCAGATAACATCTCTTCCATGATTCTCTGGGGACCACCAGGAGTTGGCAAGACAACAATTGCCAAAATCATTGCCAAAAGAACCAATTCAGCATTTTATGAGCTTTCAGCAACCACAGCCGGCATCAAAGACATCAAGGAACTAGTTGAAAGAGCAAAGGCCAATCGTTTTCTAGATAAGCGAACCATCGTCTTTGTGGATGAAATCCATCGCTTCAATAAATCCCAGCAGGATACTTTCCTGCCTTATGTTGAAAATGGTGACATCATCCTGATTGGCGCTACAACTGAGAATCCTTCCTTTGAAGTCAATAGTGCCCTTCTTTCAAGAACCAAGGTCTATGTCCTCAACAGTCTGGCTTTTGATGATCTCACAAAGATACTTGATAATGCCATTAATCGTTATTATTCATCAATAAGCTTCTCTCTTGAAAGCAAGCAGGCTATTGTTGAACTAGGAGCTGGTGATGCTCGCAGCATGCTCAATACCCTTGAGAATCTCATCAACATTACCGGCAAGGATGTCATTGGGATAGAAGATGTTAAGAAATATGCTTCATCCAAGTCGTTTCTCTATGACAAGAAAGGGGAAGAGCACTATAACATCATTTCAGCTCTGCATAAATCAATGCGCAATTCTGATCCTGATGCCGCCCTCTATTATCTTGCCCGCATGTTTGAAGCAGGTGAAGATCCTCTTTATATTGCCAGAAGACTGGTTCGCTTTGCTTCAGAAGATGTTGGTCTAGCTGACCCCAATGCCCTGACCCAGGCCATCAATGCCTATCAGGCAGCCCATTATCTTGGTGTTCCGGAATGCAATGTCAATCTAGCCCAAGCTGTCATCTATCTATCAGTGACTGCTAAATCCAATTCAGTCTATAAGGCATACGAGGAAGTCAAGAAGGATGCCAAAAGGACCATGGATCTCAAAGTACCTCTTCATCTTCGCAATGCTGTAACCAAGCTCTCCAAGGAACTCCATTATGGTGAAGGCTATCAATATGCCCATGATGAGGAAGAATCCATCACAGGCATGCAATGCCTGCCTGAACCCCTTGAAAACAGGACCTACTATCATCCCAGCGATAATGGCAAGGAAAAGAATGTCAAGCAAACCCTTAAGCATATCAATGACATCAGAATGCGCAAACGTTCCAAATGATTTTCGTAACCATAATTCTTTAATAGACCAATTCATTAATTTATAATGATAATAGAGAGGCAGGTAATAATATGAATGATAAAGCAATGTTTTCTTTGACCTATGGTCTTTTTGCCCTAACAGCAAAAATGGATGGCGTTGATAATGGTTGCATCATCAATACAGCTATGCAGGTAACTGATACCCCAAAACGCATTTCCATCACTGTCAACAAATCAAATCATACCCATGATATGATCATGGCTACTGGCATCTTCAACATTTCCATCTTCTCAGAAAAAGCTACCTTTGATACTTTCAAACGCTTTGGTTTCCAATCTGGCAGAGATGTCAAAAAGTTTGATGGCTATAATCCATGGAAATACAGTGCCAATGGACTGGCATATCTGACTGAAGGCACTAATGCCTATATCAGTGCCAGAGTTGAAAAGACTGTGGACCTTGGAACCCACACCATGTTTATTGCCACCATTGAAGATATGGATGTTTTATCTAATGACCCTTCTGCAACCTATGCCTACTACCATGCACATATCAAGCCAAAACCACAGGAAACAAAACCTAGTGGCAAGACTGGCTATCGTTGCAAGGTCTGTGGCTATGTCTATGAAGGCGATGAACTTCCTGAGGATTTCATCTGTCCTTGGTGCAAACATGGTGCTAGTGACTTTGAAAAAGTCGAATTATAACCTTATCCAAATTAAAAGGAAAACGCTGAAGATATCAGCGTTTTCCTTTTAGTGGCATTTCTCTTGTTGGTGCATTATAAGTAGCAATGCTATCACAAGAATAATGCCCTCGATCATAATTAATGAAAACATCAGGATAGACATTTGCATAAATGTACTTCAGATGATCTGTTTTCGTCTCTCACTTTTTTAACTGGAGCAGAGTGATTGCTAAGAATCATCCCTTCATCTTAGGATGATCCGGTATTATGTTCTTGTCCTTGTATATCATTATAGCCACACCACCCTTTTTGCCTTTTCCTATTTAACATCTAACAGATTCCGGAATAAGCCAAGAAAAACAACCCTATGATATGAAGTGAACCGAATAAGTTGGACTACCTAGGAGGTTCACTTTTTATATGTCCAAATGCAAAGTAATTGCAGTAGCTAACCAGAAAGGAAAACGAGTGAGTTGATATGGATAAGGTTTTAAGCCGTATAATGAATTCTGATGATTGGTTCTCAATCAAGATGCCAGAAAACTTAGAATTATTAAATGAACTGGCAGACAACAGTTTTGGATTAAACACTTTCGAGGGAATGCTTGCAGCAACGCTAATGTATCATCAGATTCTTGAGGCGATGTGCATGCACATTTTGGAGGACTGCTATTTCTATATCCAACTTTCTGTTTATCCTGCTGAAATTGAGTTCAAATTACCCAAAGATAGAATGTTCGGATATTATATTAGTGAACTTAAATCGTCCGTCAGCTTCTTGAAGAAACAGGAATTTATTGAAAAGGCAGAATTATTTAATTCCTACAGAGTTGGAGCAGTTCACGAGATGCGAAGAACAAACTTGGATACGTTAGCTGAAGAACTTCGAAAGGTAAAAGGCTGTTTCGATGAAATATTTGACCTTTATAACGACATTCAAAATGATTTCCGTGTGATATTCCATAGCCTTCAAAAAGATACTTTTGTTGAGTATCTCACAGACGAAGAATACGACGAATATTTTGGAAAGAAAAAAGAGCTAACTGACTAATTATAATCAGTTAGCTCTTTTTAAGAATAATGAAAATGTTGCCAAATCGTTGCCATGAAGGGCCTTAACCCCTCAAAAGCCAAGTCATATTAAGCTTTTCAGGGCTTCTGAAATCATTCAAATTCGATTGTATTATTTTCAAATAGCCTAAATATGCCCCTTTTGCTCTACTATTTACAGATGCAATTCAATCAAAACAGCTCTTTTTCCTATGTGTAAATTTCTGAACAAGAACAACCATCTGATCATCGATCATCGGCAGATCATTTCAAATAGTGCTCTGGTTGCAATTACTTTGATGATTGCCGAATCAAGACCTGAAGAAAAGGAAACCATGGTCAAACTGGTAATGAACGTTTTAAAATAAAATAGCATAACATAAGATGTACAAAAGAGCCAACTATCTTTTTGTAATTTGATTTGTATTTGGAGATTTAATATGGAATTCTTAACTCAAACAATTTTTGCCTTTGCTGTTATTGGGTATATATACAGCATTAAAGACCATAATAAAAAATCCAGTATAATTCTGTTTATTCTTTCGCTCATCTGCCTTACAGCTTATATAGGAGCTTATCTTTATCTGCTATTCACACAAGAACTCAACTGGATAAAAACATTAGCGCTGATAGTTGTTATATGTTTTTCCATCCTCTCCATCAAGCACTATTTCTCTCTAGATTAATTCGATTTGATTTGTTTTGCATATTCTAAGGGGCTGTAACACCTATCCAAAGATCATCGTTGCCAAAACAGGCCATCCTAAGTATATGTATGAAGGAATTGAAATCTTTGATATCAGGGATTGGCTATTATCTGGAAACTAGATTCGCAATCAGTTACGCGAATTAAAAAATGCTAAATGCATCAGCAAACCGCTGGTGCTTTTTTGGATGAAAGGAGGGCAAAAATAGTCCAATATCAACTGATTTTTAGCTCTGAAAACACAGAATTTAAGTCAAATGTTTTCATGGGAGCCTAAGACATCAAAAAACCACTAATATTAGCGGTTTTAAGCACTTTGGGAACTATTCCCACTCGTTGCTGGAATTTGCATCTTAAACAATTATGTTTAGAAGATGTTGTGCCTGCTGTTCTGATTATTTTAATTACCCATATTATCATATCTGTACGATGGATGCTTAGCAAAATCTTATCAGTGGTGATAAACCACCGTGGGATGGGCAACACAAAGTAAGATGGGCTTTCTCATTTTGTGACCCTAATTCTATATTCCGTATACCGCCATGCCAGCTACTGCGGATATTATAATCAAAAGAATAGGCGACTGCTTTTTCTTTGCAAAATGCTTATATCCAAACATTGAAGCTACCAAAAGCGCAGTAATGGTGATAGCTTGCACATTTACTGTTACAGATGAAATCGCTCCAAAGCAGTTTCCAAAGACCATATAAATACCAGTTGCAAGCACAATACCGATAACACAGGGTTTCAGACCACGTAGAACGGCTTGCACATATTTGTTTTTCAGTTCTGTTTTCAGCAAAGCAGTTACCAACAGGATAATAATGAATGACGGAATTACAACCGCCAGAGTTGACATGATTGCACCAAGCATTCCTGCCTGACTACTTCCCACATAAGTTGCCAGATTCACTATGATCGGTCCCGGTGTACTTTCGCTGACAGCAATCATATAGGTCAATGTTTCATCACTAAGCCAACCATATGAAAGCACCACATCACGAATCAGAGGAATTGCACCGTAAGCTCCACCAAAAGCAAAGCAGCCAACTTTTAAAAAGCCAAGAAACAAATCCAGATAAATCATTTTCCTGCACCGCCTTTCTGTTCAGGTGCGCCATTCAGAACAAAAATCATCAGGCTGACAGCTGCTGCAATCAGCATTAAGCTGATAGAAGAAAAGTTCCATGCAAAAATATTGATAAACAGCATGACCACGCAAGAGCAGATCATAATCGCTCTTGGCAGTTTCTTTTTGTGCATCTTCTTTATCATGGTAACAGCCGCATCCAGAATCAAGATGCCCACTGCAATTTTGATCCCTTTGAACGCA
>JAQXQU010000163.1 GCA_029101345.1 Erysipelotrichaceae bacterium
GCCACTAGCAATCATTGCATTTGCTTCATCAAAGATAGCCTTGAGGCTTTCAGTAACTGGCAAGCCATTTTCATCATAAGCTGGTTCAAGCAATACAACCTTATGACCACTGCCCTTGAATTCAGGTGAAATGATATCAGCAGTCTTGGCAGTTGTGACCGCAAATGAAACTAAGGTTGGTGGAACATCAAGCTTTTCAAAGGAACCCGACATGGAATCCTTGCCACCAATAGCACCAACACCTAATTCGATCTGGGCTTTAAAGGCACCGAGAACAGCCGAGAAAGGCTTGCCCCAACGCCGGCCATCCTGCATTGGCTTTTCAAAATACTCCTGGAAGGATAGATAGGTATCCTTGCGATTAGCACCAGTCGCAATCAATTTGGCTAGTGATTCAACAACCGCCAGATAAGCACCGTGATAAGGACTTGCCTCAGAGATGAATGGGTTATAGCCCCAAGACATCAGTGAACAATCATCTGTATGCTTTTCTTCCATGGAAATCTTCTGGACCATTGCCTGAATAGGTGTCAATTGGTATTTGCCGCCAAAAGGCATCAGGACAGTACCTGCACCAATCGTGGAGTCAAATCTTTCCGCTAAGCCCCGCTTTGAACAAAGATTCAGATCATTGGCCATTTTCTCAACCTGTACCACAAATGGCAAAGCTTCCTTCTTATCATAGGCTTTTGGTGCTGATGCGATTACTTCAATATGCTTTTCGGCGCCATTGGAATTTAGGAATTCCCTGGAGATATCGACAATGGTCTTATTGTTCCAGGTCATGCTCAGACGTGGCTCTTCCTTGACCTTAGCCACTACTGTTGCACTGAGGTTTTCCTCTTTGGCAATAGCCATAAATCTTTCGACATCCTTGGCTTCAACAACAACTGCCATTCTTTCCTGGGATTCGGAAATAGCCAGTTCTGTTCCATCAAGACCCTCATATTTCTTAGGCACAGCATTCAAATCAATGTCAAGACCATCAGCCAATTCACCAATGGCAACAGAAACACCACCAGCTCCAAAGTCATTGCAGCGCTTGATCATGCGACAAGCTTCGCCATTTCTGAATAGTCTTTGCAGTTTTCTTTCTTCTGGTGCATTGCCTTTTTGAACTTCTGCACCACAGCTTTCAACTGAATGGATATCATGGGCCTTGGAAGAACCTGTTGCCCCACCAACACCATCTCTGCCAGTTGCTCCACCTAAGAGGATGATGACATCACCTGGCAATGGCTTTTCTCTTCGAACATTTTCAGCTGGAGTTGCTGCAATGACTGCGCCAATTTCCATACGCTTAGCAGCATAACCTGGATGATAGATTTCATCAACAATGCCAGTAGCCAAACCAATCTGATTGCCATATGACGAATAGCCAGCAGCTGCCGTCTGGACAATCTTGCGCTGTGGCAATTTGCCAGGAATTGTTTCAGAAACAGGGACAGTAGGATCAGCTGCACCAGTAACACGCATTGCCCCATAGACATAGGAGCGACCGGATAGCGGGTCTCTGATTGCACCACCAATGCAGGTAGCTGCTCCACCAAAAGGTTCAATCTCAGTTGGGTGGTTATGAGTTTCATTCTTGAACAATAAGAGCCATGGCTCTTTCCTGCCATCAGCTTCCACTTCAATCTTGACGGTACAAGCATTGATTTCCTCTGATTCATCAAGCTTGTCCAATAAGCCAAGGGACTTCAGATATTTGGCAGCCAAAGTGCCTAAATCCATCAGACAGATTGGCTTGGTTCTATTTAGTTTCCTTCTTGTCGCAAGATATTCCTCATAGGTCTTCTGCAATAGCTCATCTTCAAAAGTGACTTTATCAATAATAGTTCCAAATGTTGTATGACGGCAATGATCAGACCAGTAAGTATCAATCATCCTGATTTCCGTAATAGTTGGGTTGCGCTTTTCCTTTTTGAAATATTCCTGAGTAAAGGAAAGATCACCCAAATCCATAGCCAAACCATAGTCCTTGATAAACTGTCTTAATTCATCTTCATTCAGTTCCAGGAAATTATCGATGATCTTGACATCACTTGGCACATCATAAGCCATCCTGATAGTCTCAGGCTTAGCCAAAGAAGCTTCTCTTGCTTCGACGGGATTGATGACATATTTCTTGATAGCCGCAACTTCTTCTTTTGTGAGATTGCCCTTGAGGACATAGACAGTGGCAGAACGCACCAGAGGACGATTGCCCTTGGAGATGAACTGGATGCATTGGGCAGCAGAATCAGCTCTTTGATCAAACTGGCCAGGCAGATATTCAACCGCAAAGACTTCATCTTTGATATCTTCAATGCTTTCATAGACCAAGTCAGTCTGAGGTTCGGAAAAGACAGTAGGGATGGCTTTCCTGAAGATTTCTTCATCCAAGTCTTCAACATCATAACGATTAAGGATTCTGACATCTTCAAGATGATGGATACCAAGAAGATGGACTAATTCATTTAAAAGGCTTTTAGCCTCATTGGCCAATTCCTTCTTCTTTTCAACATAGATGCGATAAACCATTAGTTCTCCTTTAAGGCCTTTAAGGCTCTAGCACCAATATCCTTGCGATAATAAGCATTAGCGAAAGTAGCTTTTTTAACACGTTCATAAGCCATTTCAATGGCCTTTTCCAGCTCCTTGTCAGTCGCAATGACGCCAAGGACACGACCACCGCTATTGTATAATTCACCATTTTCAAGCTTAGCTCCAGCGACATAGACAAAATCAGAGATATCATCGGCAATGCTGATAGGATTGCCCTTTTCATAAGCTAGCGGGTAACCAGCAGATGCTACTACAACACAAGCAGCGCATTCATCAGCGAATCTGATTTCAACTTCGGCCAGTCTTTCTTCACTGACAG
>JAQXQU010000164.1 GCA_029101345.1 Erysipelotrichaceae bacterium
AGAGCAGGATTCTTACTACCAACTTCTGTATAGATAGTAATGATGTTATCTGTCAGTTTTGCTATTTTGTCCTTGCAATTAAGTGCTTGGAGCTTGTCACAATATTTGATTGACCACAAAGGAAAACCAGCCTCTGGACAAAAGCCATTCCGAAGAGCCCATCGTGCATCTGTCAAACTGGTAACATCTTTATATTCTTTGAGTTTACCTAGTTGGAACATGGAAATTAATCCTTTAGCGATAGATCCTTCTTCCTTTGTTTCAAACTTTACATCAACTTTATGTATATTGCTTGAAGCTCCATCCCATATTTTGAAGGTGTCATCTATCAGCTCTTGCATTCGTTGAGCATTAATAGGCTTCCCATTTGTGTCAAAAACTTTATCAACGTATGGGCGCAAGGCGAATGCCAGCATACCATATCCAGCATGAGACTTAAACAAGCCATAAGGTGGCATTGTCAATTCTCTAAATTTATCAGCAAAATTGAAGACATTCTGCTTATCTGTATGGTTAATCCTAGACTTTACGAACTTTGATACTACATATAAAGGATGTTTAGTGTCAACTTCAGATTTGAACTGAAGGTTGTCATCAACACTATCCTGTAGAAGCAATTGAATATGTTTTGCCGGACCAATGCAACGTGCAGTTATTTCGTCTTTAGTGTTAAAAGACAGTACAGTATCAGCAGTTTTATTAGAGAACTGTTTTACCCAACATGTAGAGGGCGCCTTCAGGCGTAGAATCTCCAAGGACTCTGGTCCTGAATAGAATATATTCGGTGCAATACTGCTATTTATAATACTAGGCAGTGTGCGCGATGAAATAACCGAATTTTGTCCCTTTAGATATATAGTGCATGTGCCAGATGATATATCCTTCATCCAATCGCTAATAATTGCTTTTGCATTGTCTGTATGAGATTTCGTTTGTTCTGCATACCCATGCTTGCCAGAACAGATGGCGTTAGCTTGATATTCTATGAAACGGTCAAATTCTAGCGTCTCTAAAATCGTATCAAAAACGACAAACGCAACATTTTGGAAGCGTTCATCGTTCATTGCTTTTTTCGCAATTTCCTTAATGGCTGCAAGCTCAGAATTTGTACGAGCCATTAATAAAGCAAGATATACTTCATATGACTCTGTCTCTTTATATTTATTCTCAATATTGTGTAATAGCGAATATTCATTATTGTCCTCAGAATAGAAATCGAAAGATAGTGGACGATTGACCATTTTCAATTTCTTTTCCATCTCCTTTTTGGCAGTATCACCATAGTTCAAAATCTGAGATGTAAATCTAAAATCTTTGTCAAGAAGTTGCTGCTTAATTTCCTCAATTTCTTTTGTGTCAAGAGCCGAAAAACGAATTTCATAGATTCCCTGTGGTGAACGCTGAACAACACCTTCTGTATTAATCCACTCGAGTATTTCATCCATTTCTTTGTCAATAGGAGTACCTACATACATATTGCGGATGTTTTCTTCGCTTGGAGTTACTGTCTCGTTTGCTGCGAGATTATTGAAAGCGTTAAGAAGTAATATTGCTTTAAACACAGCAAGATATTCATCACCTTTCTTGGCAACGTGCAGTTTATATGAATTAAAACGCTCCGTTACAACACCATACTTCGTAGTTTTATTATTGAATTCATCCAAAACAAAATCCCACAAATAATCTGATGTTATCATTTGTCCCTGCTCGAAGAATTCTTCTTTGTCAAGGAAATCGCGAATAGCAGGATTGCTTCCCAGGAACTCGAAAACGCTTCTTGAAGAAGATCCTACTTCACGCGCATAATATGTTGCCATGTTTGCAGTAGCAGGATGTACTGGGAATAGAGATTTAAGGTCTTCCAATGTTTCCATTGGATTATTGGATGTTTCCGCATATTTCTCATAAACCTCACGCATTTGTGCAAAATACCTGTCTGTCATTTCATGATATAGCGCATAAGCAGGATTACTACTATCTTGTTCGTGCATAAACTTGCGAGACATAATCTTGAATGCAGAGACAGGTTCCATATTATAATGCATATAGTGGTATCTACCTGTTGTTTTTGTACGCTCGTCAGCTTTTAATTTATCTAATGCAGAAGGATGAGCAATATGAAGAATATAGGAATTGTTATTTGAACGCATTGTAGCTTCGGTCAATTCCTGAAGGCTAACCAATAGTGATGCACCAATATCAAGATCCATAACGTCAGTAAACTCATCCCATATAAGGAAAATGCCTTTGTAATCTGTATTTTTGACAAGTTCATCTTGAACCTCAAAAAACCATTTACATAAGTTTTCCAGTTCGAGTCTAACATGTAGGCCTGAATTCCTGAGAGCATTTTTAGCTAATGAAAGAACTGCGGAAGAGGCATCCTTATCCTTTAATTCTTTGATAAGTTTTTTGCGATCAGGTGCATACGATTGTAATTCTGCGTCATTACTGATTATTGTATCCCATATGACAGGATTTTTCTCAATATTCGCAATGAAATTATCGAAATCTGTTTGTACAGTCACATCAATACCAGCATCATGTAACGCTTGCGTTACATGTAATTGTATTTGCAAGGAAAGGTCATCTCGGTTTGAAATAGAACATGGCCCATACATAGTCACAGGGAACAATCGTACATTTTCTCTAAGAGCATATAATGATTCACGAATAATAGAATATTTATCTGCACCGTATTCTTCACCTATGTAATCTTCTATTTCAACAATCGGATCACACAGAAGGTGTTTGATAACAGCAGCGGCATGGCTTTTACCTGTACCATAAGTACCCTCTAACCAAAAAGAACGATGTTCGTCAACAATTTTGTTGCTGACAGAACCTATTACCTTTTGTAATATCTCATTAAACTGCTCATTGGGAATGAAGTTCTTCCATTCGTTACTTTCCTCAGTTTGAATATTATATGCGGATTTCGTTTCTCGAATCCGTATTGCGTCAGAATATCTTTTGGCCATAATCTATTTCAAGAAATTGTTTATTACTAATGTATGGAAATCTTCTCGCATCTGTTGCTCCTGCAGCAAATCCCATAGTGCATTGTCAAGAAAAGCGTACTCGATGTTTTCGCGAATTAGCTTAGCAGATGGAGTGTGAGTCTTTATTCTTGTCTTTTTCCATTTTAAGTGGAAGAAATCCTCGTTCTCTAGGAAATATAAAGGATATTGGTATGGCGTTGTTGCTGCATATTGTTTTTGCAACTCCTCATATTTTTCCTTTATACTTTGGATTTCAAAGCGATTACTTTGCATGCTATCACCTATTAGTTCCATTATTGATAAAAGCAACAAAGGTTTAGCCACGTTAACCTTGCCTCTGCATATAGAACAATGCAAAGAACTAAACGCATCTTTGTAAAATGAGACAAGAATTTGATTCATATTACCTAAAATAGTTTCTTTAATACGTCGAGTGGTGTTAGCCCATCCTGTAAGGTTATGTGATTTAGTCCCATACTGAGGTTGGCTACTAATATTCTATCTTTTGCTGAATTTAGTGTTCTTAGTCCTTTCTCAAATGATTCTTTTGACAAGCAAAATTCTCGGACTATGCCGTTTTTACAGTCCTCGTCATAGAAATCCTTCACTCTTAAGGATGTTGTGCCATTAGCTTCTGAGAATTTATACAAAGAATAAGCCAATGCAATCTCTGACAGTTCTTTGAACTCATATCTTATAAGATGATTCTTATCATATTCGGCGCCCTGACACAAAGTTTCACCACAAGGAGAATAATTGAATACCTGCATAAGTGCTTGGAAAGCATAATCAATTGTATTCTTAGAGAACGATGATGAAAAATAATCATAAGCAAGTTCTGATAAACTGGCACGATCGAAAGCGTGGTTAGGTTTTACATTGTTTGCAAACCAACTAACAAGTTCTGAATTATATACGATGTTAATCCAGATTAAGGACCATATTAATTCTGGGTCATTAACCATGTTGTCAACGCAGAACTGTCCAAATTCAGTAAGAACATTTTTGGAATCTATAATTTCCGCATCTTTCAACCACGCCTTAAAACTAGGAACTTGCTTGTTGCCAAGAGAACTATTACCTACAATCCAAAATGTGACCTGAGGATCAGCAAAGAACTCCGACAACCATTCTTCTCGGATTCCAAAAGTACCATATTTAGATATGTTACCAGCTTTTGTTTTATTTTCCATACTTTTTATTAATGAATCTGCAACAATACATCCATGCTCATGAAAGTCAAGACAGTTGTGGCAGTGAGTGCATTTTGTTTTATCAATTTTAATATCTGGATATACTGAAAGTGCTCCTGTAGGACATTCAACTTCACACACCTCACAACTTATACAATATGTTGTTTTGTACAACACACGCTTTAATGCTTTAACTAGCATTATGTCAGTGGCATTGTATAATGTAAATGTGTAATTTGAATTATCCTTATAATTAATTTCAAATGCATATATTTTCTTTTTGAAATTGAATTCACCATGAGCAACATTCCCGTTTCTTGATATTGAAAAGTCGCTTATAGTGATGAGCCATTTTTCAATATCATTTTTTGCATTACTAATAGAAGCAACTAAATGCGGAGTGCTTTTAAGGAACTCAACAGATGATTTTTGAGAAACAAAATTACCACTTGCTCTAAGTCTCCACTTACGTTCCTTCACGTATTCATCCAGATTTGGAATCTTTCTTTCTTTTGCGATAGTGATAATCCGATTAAGAAAAGGAGACAAATTAGCCTTAAACCTATTGTTTACCACCATATCATCCCATGGAGACGAGAAGGGACAGAAAATACATCCCACACGAGGCTTACCCATTCGATAAGCCTTGTTTATTGTAAGATTATATCTAAACAAATAGATAAAAATCTCTGTGGTATTCCATTTTAATATTGGTCTTGCATTCGTAACGAATGAATGTTTAACGCCTTTACCAATACGCTCGTAACTTGAACGTTTTACACTCTCTTCAGATCTTACTCCTTCGAAAGCAAGTACCTTTGCTTGCTTATTAGAGTTGGGTAGTTTAAGCATTCTGTATAGTGGCGCAGTTTTCATCACGGCACAACACCATCTGTGTTTGTCGCTTGGTGTTCCTATTTTATCCCAATAATTAAGAACGGACTCATGGTTTTTTGCTGTACTAAACTTTAGCGTTGGGAACTTCCTATGATAGTGTTTCTGCACTTC
>JAQXQU010000165.1 GCA_029101345.1 Erysipelotrichaceae bacterium
CCAACAGTTCTTCCAGTGCAGCCATTTCTTCGCCTATCTTCATCTCAAGTTCACGAAGATCAGTCATGATTTCCTGGCTGGATGGATATTCAACTGCTACATACTCTACCTTCTTATACTTATTGATACTCAGGTCATAAGCATTATCTACAATTTCCTGCTTTGGTACAAAGAAGCTCTGTTCTGTACGTTCTCTGCCCGCTTCGCCTGCAAGGTTATGGAAACGAGTGATAATATCCGGAATATCATTTTCCTTGGTTTCGCTACGCTTATCATCCAGAGTGTAACCGTCAGCCTTCATGTCATAGAACCATACATTATCGGTTCCGCCATGTCCGGTCTTTGTGAAGATCAGAATGGCTGTGGATACACCGGCATATGGTTTAAATACACCCGAAGGCATAGAAATGACTGCCTCCAGTCTCTGATTCTCAACAATTTCTTTTCTGATTGCCTTGTGTGCCGTACTGCTTCCAAAGAGAACACCATCAGGAACAATGCATGCACAACGACCGCCAACCTTCAGCATGCGAACGAAGAGTGTCAGGAACAAAAGCTCTGTCTTCTTTGTTTTACATACCTTGAGAAGGTCTGCAGATACAGTATCGTAGTCAAGACTTCCTTTGAAAGGAGGATTTGCCAGAATCAAAGAGAATTTCTCTTTGTCCGGATTCTGATCTGATAAGCTATCTCTATATTCAATAAATGGATTATCTACACCGTGTGTCATCATGTTCATAGCACCGATACGGAGCATTGTTCTATCCATATCAAAGCCGTGGAACATATGATTCATGTAATGGTCTTTATTCTTACGACTGAAGAATACTTCCTGTTTGCGGTTCTCTTTCATATAATCGCTGACAGCAACAAGGAAACCAGAAGTACCACAAGCAGGATCACAGATTACTTCATCTGCCTTTGGCTCCATCAAATCAACCATCATACGAATAATATGTCGAGGTGTTCTGAACTGGCCATTTACACCTGCAGTTGCAATCTTAGAAAGCAAGTATTCATATACATCACCCCTGGTATCTGCAGACTTCAACTGAGCCATCTGCTCATAGATTCCATCCATGGCTGTTACAATCTTATCCAGCATAAGTGGGGTCGGTACTTTGAAGATAGCATCTCCCATATATTTGGAATATGCGCTGTCCTTATTGCCATGAAGGTTCTTGATAAAAGGAAATACCCATTCCTGCATAGTACTGTACATCTTAGGAGCAGGGAAGTCATGGAACACACTCCATTTCAGCTGACTTCCATCAATGGTTCTTTCACCAATCTGCACTTCCTCTGCAAAAATGCTCTGATAAGGAAGACCAAGCATAGCACTTTCTTTTGCATGAAGATTATCTGCATCATCCAAATCATGAATGAACATCATATACGTCATCTGTTCGATAACGTCCAGCGGATTGGTAAGTCCACCGGTCCAGAAAATCTCCCATAAGCTATCAATTTTATTTTTCAGTTCTCCGGTAATCATTATTTCTCCATTCTGCCTCAATTTAAGTACGGTATTGACATTTGAAGCAATTCTTAGTAATATATATTTGAACCACTGAAAGGGCGGATGCCTCGTAGGTGGTGTTTTTTTGTTTATAGGGGATAAATTACAAGCCCGTATTTATTCCGACTTGCTCTTTTGTTTAGGATATCACCACTTTCAAAAGTGGCCATTGTCCTTTTCAGAAAATTCGTATCAATCACCTGCTCTACACGTCTTGGCAATGCTTCATTCTTCAATACATTCTTATAGTAAAGATTTACAAAGTAAGAGATAAAATCACAGATCTGAATAAAATAACTCTCCTCCGAATCCTTCTCCATGATATCTTCAACAAGTCCTTTAATTGGATTATTGGAAACACCGCCAAAATGTGACTGCACAGGGTTATATGCTCTGATTTTTCTGGCAGTCTTTCTCATAGGAGCAATTCGTCCTTTATCAGAAATAATAATGAACTTCCATTTTCCTTCACTGTCATTCTCGATTCTTTGAATATTGTATGTGAGTGCATTTTCAAGAACCTGGTAATCTTCAGTATGAATCTTGTTTTTATCAATAATCACATTGATTACTTTCATATCAAGGGAAGCTATCTCCTTTATAAATAAAGTCAGAATTTCTCTCCTCTGGTCAATGGTCCATCCATAAGTCCTGTACATCCCTTTATCACGAACAAAATGCTTTGTATGCATTTCTTCGGAGACATGCAAACCATACTTATTCTTTATTTCTTTACGGAAGCTTTTAAACTTATCAAAATTATCCTGCCATACACTTGTATTCATATAGATACTGGTAAGTACAAAAACATCACTTGAAGCCGTATTAGCTCCATCATCACCAGTCTCATCAAAGTAAGCAATATATGTATCCATAAATCTAATCTTTTTTCTCCCAGTTCCAGGTGTAGGATGTATATCGTCCTCCACCGATTTTTATGATTTCTTCGCTCTTTAACAGATCATTCAATGCACGCTGTACAGTGGTCTGACTGATATCAGGGCATTTCCCCATGATTTCTGTTTTTGTAATCTTTCCGGTTGTATTCTTGACAATGTCTCTTACACGGTTTGGCTTAGATACACCCTTTTCTGCAAGCAGTTTTGCTTTTGCTGTAAAGTCACGATATGCTGCAATCACAATGCCAAGCATATATTCCACAAATGGAGCATAATTATTTTCATTTTCATGCCATCCGTAGGAACTTGCCTGCAAAGCTTCATAATAGCTGTCTTTGGTGTCAGAAATCAGCTTTTCAATACTGACATATTGTCCAACGGTGTAACCAGACTTATATAAAAGAACCAGCATCATAAGACGACTCATTCTACCATTGCCATCATTGAATGGATGTACACAGAGGAAATCCAGAATAAAGATCGGGAAGAGAAGAAGAGGATTCATCTTCTGCGTATTCAGTGCCTTGTTGAACTGGTCACAGAGAAGATCCATTGCTTCTGCTGTTTCCCATGTGGGTACCGGTTCAAATCGCACTTTCTTGGTTCCATCTGGCAACGTTTCTGCAATGACATTATCGGAGTTCTTAAAGTTTCCACCGATGGTACTTCCACTATATTTATACAAATCTCGATGTAGCTGCAGAATCATGCCCGGGCGGACCGGAATGTATTCATAGTTTTCATGCACAGTTGCAAGCACATCACGATATCCGGCAATTTCTCGCTCACTTCTGTTCTTAGGCATGGTCTTTTCACGAACCAGCTTTTTCAAACGATCATCCGTCGTGATAATACCTTCAATTCGGTTAGATGCTTCCGTACTCTGGATCTTAGCAATCTCAACGAGTTCAGAAAGCATTTCTTCCTGCAGGTTCATGCCTGTCTGGATTCCTTTAAATTCATGGATCTGTGACAGATAGTCTACAATTGTTGGTGTGAGTAGCTTCTTATATTTTGTTTCGAAATCAAATGATCTCATATCTTATTTCCTCAATGTGATTTTAATTTCGTCATTTTCGTTATTTTGATGCAATTATATATTATCGCCATTTAATTCATATGTCAATTCAATTTAGTCATTTATGCAATAATGATTAAATTGATAATATGATAGGTGGAATTAAGACGAAGTTGAATACCGTCATTAGTAGTGACGGTATTATTATGACCGTCATTTGAAGTGACAGTCATAATCGAAAAGGTGTCTCTATCATAATAATGGCACTTAGAAAAGCCATTTCATGAAAGGGACACCTTCATTGATACTTATATATCTATGGATTGCCAAATGTCCTGCTTTACACTGATACATGCCAGCATCTTTATTAAATTCAAACGCATCTTCCTTACTTCGGTTACCTTGTGTGATGACATTATTTAATTTAGCTATTAACTCATAACCACAGTCTTTTGCTGCTTCAATATTTTTTGTCGGAATAAGCTTTGTCGCCAATTACCATTTCAACCTCAAGTCCCGTATCCCGGCTTTTTCGAACTAATTCCGGTAATTC
>JAQXQU010000166.1 GCA_029101345.1 Erysipelotrichaceae bacterium
CGTTAAAGAAAGGTACAGCCTCTTCAACGCTCATCTTCAATATCTCAACAATATTCTTGCCCTTATATTGATGCTTCAAAGCTTCATCACTATATCTTTGTCCTCCACAATATTCACAAACTGTTGTGACTGGTTCCATAAAGACAAGTTCAGTAGTAATGCTGCCACGACCCTTGCAATGTGGGCAGGCACCAAGACTGTTAAAGGAGAAGAGACGATGGTCAGCCCCTGTTCCCTTGGCAATCTCTTTGCGTATTTCATCAAAGAAACCTAGGAAGGTGCAGACAGTTGAACGGCCTGTAGCTGTAATAGCACTCTGGTCTATCAGGACGGTTTCATCTTCATATTGTTTGGCAAAAACGTCTCTGATCAGTGATGACTTGCCAGAACCGGCAACACCACTGACAACCGTCAAGACACCCAAAGGAATATCAACATCAACATTTTTAAGATTATGAAGGCTGGCACCTCGCACTGGCAGATAGCCTTTTGGTTTTCTGACCTTATCCTTGATCTTGATCTTCTTAGCTAAAGCTTCACCGGTTCTGGTCTTGCTAATAAGAAGATCTTCATAGCTGCCCTGGAACAGGACTTTACCACCATTTCTTCCAGCTAATGGTCCAATATCAATGACTTCATCTGCTATCTCAATGATGTCCTTATCATGCTCAACAACCAGGACAGTATTCCCTTTGTCCCTTAGGCTCTTCAAAAGATTGGCCATGCGGTGGACATCCCTCGGATGCATGCCAGTACTTGGCTCATCAAAGATATAGATCATGCCTGTCAGTGATGATCCCATATATCGAACCAGCTTGAGTCTTTGAGCTTCACCACCTGATAGGGTTGAGCTTTCCCTATTCATAAACAGATAGGGAAGGCCAATATCAATCAGCCGATCCAGAGCTCTTACTAACTGGTCAATGATTGATGATACTCGATCATCATTGATCTTCAATAGTTCTTCTCTAAGTCTGGTAAATTCCATATCAGCCATCTCACAGATGGAATAGCCATTGATCTTGCAAGAAAGCGTTCTTGCATTTAAACGCTTGCCCCTGCATGATGGACACTCCCTTTCTTTCAGGAAGCGGGCAATCTTCTTCATGGTTGTATCGGTCTGCTCTTCTGGCCCTTTCATCAGAACCAGACGCTTGAACTGATTATAGACACCTTCAACTTTCCGATTGATTCTTTCACCACCTCTGATATAACTTCCATAAAGCAAAAAGTTCTTTTCCTTTTCACTTAGATCTTTCCAAGGTACATCAGTCCTGAAAATCTCGGGCTGACGATAAACCTTCCAATAGTAGTTGCCAACACCAAAGGCCGGCAGATTGAAGATTCCTTCATCATAGCTCTTATCCGGATTGATCATTTCATTGATATCAAAGTCCATGATTTTGCCTATGCCTGAACATTCTGGACACATGCCACTAGGATCATTGAAAGAGAAGTAGGATGCTGGTCCAATTTGTGGTGTGCCTATTCTTGAAAACATCAGTCTTAATAATGCATACATGTCAGAGATTGTACCTACTGTTGATCTGGCATTACCACCAAGTCGGCTTTGGTCAATGACAACTGAGGGATTGAGATTGTCAATCACTTCAACATCTGGCTTCTCATATTTTGGAAGACGTCCCCTAATCCAAGCTGTATAAGTCTCATTCATTTGTCTTTGGCTTTCAGCAGCTACGGTATCAAAGACAATGCTGGACTTTCCTGAACCGGACACACCAGTAAAGACAACAATCTTGTTTTTTGGGATATCGAGATCAATGTTCTTGAGATTATTCTGTTTTAAGCCTCTAATCTTAATCGGTTCCATAAGGCCTCCATTTCAGTATGGACATGTTAACATGATTAAAAAAATATTAACAACCATTTAATGAAAGATGACAAAAAATGTCGGTATCAGTTAACTGTATACTCCCGATAATGCTTGCAATATAGGAGATAACCATTCATTAAGCATCTTTGCTATACTCTTTCATTCCTTTTTTATAAGGGATGATTTTAAAATCAGCTGATACGGTTAAGTAAAATGCATGTTTTGATTAGCAGGCGGCATCTTGCATAAAAACAATCAAAAATGCCACATTTCCCTGTGGCTTTATAAAAGAACAAAAGAATCACTATTAATCTTTCAGAAATTGTTGTTAATTGCGCTTGATAAAGCTCTCACTTGAAAGAGTCGCAACTCTTCCTTTGAGATAATCATTCATTCCTGGATCAGTGCAGTAGATATAGCATCCTTTCATACCTCTGGTCATTAATGTTCGATATGTGTTCTTGATTATTTCATCAGCCCTTTTTAATGCTTCATCTGGGCTATTTCTGTACATGCTTTTCAGACCTTTGATTGATTGGTCAGTTGAAGCTCTTTTAGTGAAATCAGTAACGACATGTCCATTTTCATAGCGAATATCATCACCCATGATCACTCCCACATAATCAAATTCAAGACCTTGTGTAGTATGGATGCAGCCAACTTCATTTACTGAAGTATCGCCAATCGCATAAATGCCTTCACTCAAATTCCAGCTCATCTCAAAATCACCGATCTTGATATCATGATAATTTGTGTCGTTCTTTTTGTCTTTATTCCAATTCCAGCAATAGCCAGCCAATATCCTTGCCCTATTAGCAGCTTTGTTCTTTTCGTTGATCAGATCTCTGACCTCATTTGGATTTTCAAGCACTCTAATATCATAATCAATCCCATCAAGGTCATAGTTGGCGGTTTCCCTGATTTCCAAGATATTATCCACCCAGGCCAGATAACCATCAGAACCATTGCATCTGAATTGGGAAAGCAGCTCCATCTCAATGACTTCCGAATGCTCAATATTTGCCCATTTCCTGATTTCATCAACTGACCCGATATCCGACATGGTAACCCTTTGGCTTTCATCAATGAAGAAAACAGAGCAGGTTGCTGCATGAATGATTTCCTTAACCTGGTTTTCATTACCGGTCTTTTTTGTATATTGGCTTCTTTCTTCTAGTCGATGTGCTTCATCGACAATCAATGTATGGATTTGGTTATTTTTGACATTGACGTAATTCTGCGATCCTTTGAAGAGATTTTCTACCCCTGATAGTTTCCTTGTTCCCCTTAGCTTATGCAGATAAACCTGGCGTGGTGCCTGATTTTTTGATACATATTGAACAAACTGCTCTCTCTTTGTCAGTTCAGCCAAAAGCTGGACAGCAATAACGCTTTTTCCAGTACCTGGGCCGCCTTTGCAGATGATTGTTCGTTTTTGCTGGTCTCTCTGGCATTGTTCAGATAACTTTAGAATTTGCTCATAGACAACCCTTTGTTCATCAATCATCACAAATTCACGATTGCCCTCCATCATGGAAGCAATGGAATTCTGCAGACTCTTGGAAGGCTTGATCTTTCCGTGATCAATAATATAAAGGACTTCTTTGTTGTCACCCTTCTTAATCCATTTCTTAATGAAATCCCTTAATTCCCTTGTCTGGGTTTTTGTAAAGGGTGGTGCTGCCTTTGTATAGATTTCATATTGCATGTCATCAAGAGGGTCATTATCCCTTCTGATGTAATTATGCAAATATGCACATGGGGCAAGTTTTACATCGGAATCCTGGACAGCAGAATTATAATCAGATATCAGCTTGGCATATGACCAGGCCTGATATGAGGGATGAACGACATGTCTTAATCCATGGCCAGTATATGTTTCAACCAATTCAATGACCGCATCAGTAGCTTCGACCTTTTCCATCTTTTGCCATTGTTTGAGTTCAACTATTACCACACTTGGCTTTTCATCACTATCAAAGCCAGAAATCATAAAGTCTACTCTTTTTGCGGTTTGGGGAATATTGTATTCAATTGCTATACCAGCATCAGATGGTATTCCTTCATCATTAAGAACTGTGTACATTCTTTGCAGTGAATTGTCAAATGCCGAAAACTCATTGGCTGTTGTATGCCGACCCATTCTGCTTAAGATATTCTTTTCAATCACATTGGCAATGCGGCCATCTTCAACACTTCGCATGAAGTCACTTTTAACACCATCATAGATTATCATTTTCGAATATCCTCCAAGCATCAAATGTCTGAATATCAAATGGCAAAAGGATGTTTTCCATCATCAGCCACAACATCAGGTTCAAACTTTATCATAATTTTATCACTTTAGCTTAAGCGTTATAAAAATGGATATCGTCTCTTTTTAGCCTTATGACGCTCTTTTTGATATCTTTCCTATTAAGCTTGTCTATAATGACACTACTCTACTTCAAAATAGATATCGATATCATCTTCTGCTAAATCAATGTCTTCTTCTAGGTTTTCCTTTATTTCTTCCAAGAGCTCTTCATAGAGATAATCATAATCACTATCATCCTTTAATGCATTTAGATTATTGTTTTCTTCTTGCAGATCCTGAAGCTTTTCCGCTTCATCCTCATAGAGATTGAATTTGAATGAAGTTTCCCTGCCATCAGAAAGAGTAATATTGAATTCATATTGTTCAACTTCAAAATCTTCTAAATCTGCGCCAGCTGTATATTGCTCATCCCACCATTCTTCAATATCCATGGTAAATTGTTCTTCATCGCCATCAGGATCATATTCATCACTATCTGGATCAATGAGACAATCATCCCTGTAGTTCTCTTCTTCATACTCAAGGCTGTTGTCTTTTAGTTCAGCAATCAGTTCTTCCTCGATTTTTTCCCATATACCAGCAATCTCTTCATTTTCTTCAAGTGTCGATCCATCTCTTAGGCACTTTCTGAATAATGCATATTGTTCATCAGTGAATTCATATTCAGTGTCATAGCTATCACCATCACCCCGTCCTGCTGACCACCAGACATTAACATTAACCTGTACCATAATCATTCCTCCTATTATTCAGTTTTCTAATGATTCTTATAATTTCCTATAGTTTAGCAGAACTAATGTTCAATATATTACACATAACACTTAATGCTTGTTTTAATTCTTCTTTCTTGAATAAAGAAAGCATCCACCAAAGCATAATACCAAAAAAGTCTTGACTAGCAAGCTAAGATTACTGATAGTGCTACTGATGGCATCCTGCTTAAGGTAATAGATGCTGCTTGCTATCAGACAGGCAAGGCATAGATTAATAATAACAGTTTTATAATTGTTCATAATCAGAAAAGATCAAGCATATTATCAAGATAAATCGCTTCCCGGACATTTATCTGATATTGAGGTTTAACCAGATAATATAAAAGGATTTCAAGTACCAGGGCACTTCCTAAGCCCCTTCCTTCAATTTTGAAGTTATTAATGCCAGATGGCAGATACTCATCAATGATTGCTTCATTGCTGATAAAGGCTGGATTTTTCATAGCCAGGGAGAAGGAGTAGCCCTTAGAGCCTAATGGTGACGTACATCTGAATTCCTCAACATCCTCATTCAATGCTAGTCTGCTGACATTTTCATAACATTCCTTTCTCTTGTTACAGCCAATATCACAGCATTCATTGACCAGCAGTTCAACCTTGGCTTTTGATTTTTCATTAAGTTCATAATCGAGAATCTTTTTATTATGCCGAAAGTCAGGCACCACATATGCATATTTGTCATTGGCCAATTCATCTATCAGTTCTTCTTTTCTTAACAGGACTTTGGTGGTAGATGAGACCTGATAGAATTTTGAGTAGTTTTCCTTTATGTAATCGGATAAGAGGTCACTATGAATAATGATGCCATTGTTTTCATCTTCAAAAAGACTGCATAGGAAGTTGCAGTATTCATCCTTCAAGTGTTCTGGCTTTAATTGGGAATTGCTAAATGTGAGTCTTGCACTGATGCCATATTCCTTTAGCAAAGCCAGAACTTCAAAAGGATCGCTGTTTCCAGTTGCCAGTCTTCCACCAGAAAAGATGGTCCCCATTGGTGCCCCATAGATTGAGCTTATTTCGATATGATCATAGAAGTATTCCCGATGTTCTTTGCATAAAGGAAGGAATAGCTTATATAATTCATGGAATTCAAAGAGACCTGGCAAATGGAAGAATGCTTTCATTATCAATATTATATTTTATTTACGCTTATTTTACTTTCCCCCTAAGCTACTATTTACAGACTGATGTTTAACTTTAGATAGTGGAGGTGGATTATGAAACATATCTTTGCATATATTGATGGCCTTCATTTGAATATCAGCCAGAAGAACCGCTTCTTTATTATCATCAATTGTCTGGTCAGTGGTATTCTTGGCTTGCTTATTTGGCTATTAGTTGGCAAATACTACTTTGGAGGTCCGCTCTGGCTAATCTGCTTTATTGGCTATCCGTCATTGTTCGTTGGTGTCTTTGGTTCGCTCTTGCATCTATCTAATCACGAGTTCAAGTAAATTATTTACATAGTTTTTACAAATAAGCATCCCTATGCTTTACTTTCTTTTCATATTCTTTGAGTAGAAAAACAAGGAAGGTAAAAACATATGGATGTTTTTGATTTATTGAGCATGATTGGTGGCCTGGCGCTCTTCCTCTATGGTATGGATATCATGGGCAAAGGCTTATCCAAGATGGCTGGTGGCAAACTTGAAAACATATTGGAAAAGCTTACGACCAAGAAGATCTATGCTTTATTATTAGGTGCTGGTGTTACTGCTATTATCCAATCCTCTTCAGCAACTACTGTCATGGTGGTTGGCTTTGTCAATTCCGGCATCATGAAGCTATCCCAGGCTGTCGGCATTATCATGGGTGCCAATGTCGGTACTACCATTACTTCATGGATGTTATCACTAACTGGCATTGAAGGTGAAACGCTCCTGCTAAAGCTTTTGAAGCCTTCTTCATTCTCCCCAGTATTGGCAGCTATTGGCATTATCCTGATCATGTCGAGCAAAAGCGAGTCAAGAAAGAAGGATGTTGGTGACATTCTCTTAGGCTTTGCCATTTTGATGACTGGCATGTCAACAATGTCTGATGCTGTATCAGGATTAGCTGATAATCCAAGCTTTGCCAATATGATGACTGCCTTCTCCAATCCAATCCTAGGTATGGCCATGGGTGCAATACTTACAGCCATTATCCAGTCTTCTTCAGCCTCAGTTGGTATCCTGCAGGCTTTTTGCGCAACAGGTGCTATCAGCTATGGTGTCGCTATTCCTATTATCATGGGTCAGAATATTGGTACCTGTGTTACTTCCCTGCTTTCTTCACTTGGCACCACTACCAATGCCAAAAGAGCAGCCATGGTCCATCTCTATTTCAATCTGATTGGAACCTTGGTCTTCCTTGTCTTCTTCTATCTCTTCAATATCTTTGTGGATATGCCATTTTTAGCATCAGCAGCTAGTGCAGCAGGCATTGCCGGCATCCACTCATTATTCAATATTGCCGCTACAATCCTGCTCTTCCCATTCTCAAATCTCCTGGTCAAATTGGCAGAACTTACTGTTCGTGGCCATGAAGAAAAGAACAAGGTGTCAGCTGCTACTATTGATGAACGCTTTATTGAAAGACCGGCCTTTGCAATGGAACTATGCCGCAATAAGGCCAGAGAAATGGCAGAATTAACAAGAAAAGCCATGGAAATGTCTTTGGAAGTCCTGCTCAATTATGATAAGAACAAATATGAAGAAGTCCTGAAGATGGAAAAGCTGGCTGATGAGTATGAAGATGTCCTTGGTTCCTATCTTGTCAAATTATCAAGCAAGAATATTTCCAAAGCCGATTCCCAATCCATGTCCATCATCCTTCATAGCATCTCTGACTTTGAAAGAATGTCAGACCATGCCATGGATATTGCCAAGTCTGCCAAGGAAATGCATGACAAGAAGTATCATTTCACTGAATATGCCAAAAATGAAATTGCAACATTATGCAAAGCTGTTAATGACATCTGTTCCTTAACTGTCACCAGCTTCTGCAGTGATGATGATCTGCTGGCTACCCATGTAGAACCACTTGAAGAAGTCATTGATACATTGTGCAAGATTGTCAAGGAAAACCATATTGATCGATTGCAGAAGGGTCTTTGCAATATTGAAATGGGCTTTATCCTTGAAGATGTACTGACAGGCTTGGAGAGAGTATCAGACCATTGTTCCAATATTGCAATCGAAATGATCACTGTTCTTGATAACAACTACAATACCCATGAGTATTTCAAAAACTTTACGAAGGAAGAAAGAGCAACCTTCAAAGAAGAATACAATGAACTATTAAATAGATACCCAATTACCAGCAGCAGTGCTAAGATGACATTGGGTAGTCTAGAGAATTGAGGTAGAAATGGCTTTAATTTATATTGTTGAAGATGATGATAATATCAGAGAAATAGAAGAATTTGCCCTGATGAATGCCGGTCATAAGACTGTCGGCTTTTCTAGTGCCAAAGATTTCCATAAGCAATTAAGTGAAATCATCCCTGATCTCATCCTGCTTGATGTCATGCTACCGGATGAAAGCGGCAATGAGATTGCCAAGAAGCTAAGAAGAAATCCTAGTACCAGAAAGGTGCCTATTATCATGGTTACAGCCAAGACAACTGAATTGGATCTTGTCAAAGGCATTGAAGATGGTGCTGATGATTATATCAAAAAGCCTTTCTCCATCATGGAATTGATTTCCCGAACCAAGGCCTTGCTAAGAAGAACCAAGGAAGATGATATCAAGGAACTGAGTCTTGATGAATTAATCATCAATAATGATAAGCATGAAGTAAGCTTAAGGGATGAGATCATAGAGCTGACCTTCAAGGAATACGAACTGCTTTCCCTCTTTGTCAAAAACAAAGGCATCGTCCTTAATCGTGATACGATTATGGATAGAGTCTGGGGTACTGATTATGAAGGTGAATCCCGGACCATTGACATGCATGTCAAGACTTTGCGCCATAAGCTAAAGGATTATGGTTCCCGCATTCGTACTGTTCGCAATGTTGGCTATGTAATGGAATGAAAAACAAGATAAATCTAAGATTAGCAGGAATTGCCATTCTCGCAGTCCTATCAACCCTATTAGCTATTACACTTGTCTATTATGGTCTGTTTCAAAGGCAGATCAGAAATGACTTGGCTGTCAGTGCCAAGCTTTTAAAAGACACCCACTATTTTGAATCAGCCGATATCAACCCTGCTAATATTGATTTATCAACCAACACCAGTGAATTAAGAGTTACCTGGATTGCTAGTGATGGTACAGTTCTCTATGATAATGATGCTTCTGCTAGTGGTCTTGCCAATCATCTGGACAGACCGGAAATCATTGATGCCTTCAATAACGGTGTGGGAGAAATAGTCAGACAATCTGATACCATGAAACAGAATACCTTCTACTATGCCATTCTTCTTGATAATGGCACAGTATTAAGGGTAGCAACCAATGCTCAAAGCTTGCCAGCTATCTTCATGAGTGTCGCACCGGTTGTAGCATTATTGATCCTTTTGATCATGGCTATCTGCATTGCCTTATCCCATCTTTTGACCAGACAACTGATCAAGCCTATTGAAGAGATGGCTGATAATCTTAGTGATTCTGATTTGCAATCCCCTTATCGGGAGCTTGATCCCTTTGCTGAAAAGCTAAGGCTTCAACATGCGGATGTCCTAAGTGCAGCCAAAGCCCGCCAGGACTTTACAGCAAATGTCTCCCATGAATTAAAGACCCCTTTGACAGCGATAGTTGGCTATGCTGAACTGCTGGAGGGTGATATGGTGTTGGAAGATAAGAAACATCATCTCTATGAGGAAATTGAAAAGAATGCCAAAAGACTATTGTCACTAATCAATGACATTATCAGGCTCTCAGAGCTTGATAAGGAGAGAAGTCCCATCTTTGAAGAAATCAATCTTGCTGAAATTGCCAAAGATGCCGTTAACATGCTGGAAGTCAATGCCAAACAAAGGAATATTGAATTGACCTTAGAGGCTACGCAAACCTATATCCATGGCAATAGGGAAATGATGAGGGAGCTGATTGAAAACCTTGTCCAAAATGCTATTCGCTATAATAATCCTGGCGGCAAGGTTGAAGTCATTATCAATAATACTGATGGACCGAAGCTGATTGTCAAAGACAATGGCATTGGCATACCGGATGCTGATCAGAAAAGAGTCTTTGAACGCTTCTATCGCGTTGATAAAAGCCGTTCCAAGGCAACTGGTGGTACAGGCTTGGGATTAGCTATTGTCAAACATATCGTTGATCTTCATGATGCTAGAATCACTCTTGATAGCAAGCTCAATGTCGGGACAACAATGACTGTTTATTTCTAAAAACAAAGGATAGGTAGCCCCTATCCTTTTTCGTATTCAAACAAATCGCCAGGTTGGCAATCAAGTGCTTCACAGATCGCTTCCAAAGTCGAGAAACGAATGGCGCTGATCTTGCCGGTTTTCATTTTGGAAAGATTGACATTGGTAATGCCAACCTGATCTGAGAGTTCCTTGAGACTGACCTTGCGATCAGCCATAACGCGGTCCAGTCTTAAGATGATTCTTCCCATACTTATAAAGTCTCATCAGATAAGGTCTGCAGTTCTTCACCATATTTGAAGACCTTGGATAATAGATAAAACATTGCAGCAAATATTACAAAGCTTAAGTCAAAGCTGGTCTTGATATTGTAGCCATCAATGGCAGAAGAATTGAAGAGCAAGGCAAAGTTATAACCCTTGCCTATCATCAGGGAAGTATAGAATTCTACTCCCATAGTCAATACACCATAGGCGATAATCAATAATGATATTTTGGATAGATTCCTTGAAACAGCAGAACTGAATGGCGATGAGGATAAAGACGTCTTAATGATCTCTTCGAGCAGAATAACACCGTAGAGGATAATGCCAATGAGTGCTGCTGCAAAGACAAAGGATATTGGCATCATTTTTGCCAGTACTGCACTATCAATAGCTAGGCCTGGCTTGATAAATAGCTCGATCTTGCCTAAGTAGATGGAATTTACGGAAGCAGCCGCTGCACCCATAAAACTGTGTGATAGTGAGAATGCAAACAGAATAGCAATAAATATCAATCCAGCTATCAGAATGGTTCTAGCGATTTTCAGGAGTTTAGCTGCTACTTCAAGTGATTTTCCCAATGATTTGTTCATATGATTCCTTTCTTCGATAAACATTTAATTATTATCGTTTTACGATAATAATATATCGTTATTTATAATAAATGTCAACTATGTATCTGAAAGTTAAATCATGCTATTGTTCATTTTCATTGGCCATAAAGAGGAAGGAAATGGAGGATTACTGCAAAACCAAAAGGACTGACTCCAACAGAATAAAGAAACCAATCCCCGGTTCCCGTTTAGCTGCATGCTTATATCAATGTCCAGGAAAGTGGGTTCACTTCTGCCATTCATTAAATCCAGTTTGGCTTAATTTGAACAAAGTGGGGTCCTTCCTGATAATTATCTGATAAGCAATTGACAATCATCCTCATCCTTGTTCTATTACCATGATGGTACAGATAACCAATCAACTGCCAGTTGTTGCCTTGTAATTTGTAGTCTTTCGTTCTTTGAAAATCGAATAAGAAAAGCACAGATATTGATGGTTTCTACCATCACTGTGCTTTGATGCCTATCTATTCCTTATGGGAATGGTCATCAATTGAGAAGATGACCCATTCAGCAATATTTGTCGCATG
>JAQXQU010000167.1 GCA_029101345.1 Erysipelotrichaceae bacterium
ACTTTGATAATCCTCTTTTGAGTAGTCACTATCAGTCGCAAAAATAGCAACCTGTTCTGCCACATTAAAGATTACCTGCTTTGTAAATACACTCCTATTACCAACATCCAACCTACCTACTGGTGTGTCAAACAAGAAGAAAGTGTCTATTTTTGAAATAGATAATGCTTCTTTGATAACTAGGCCCAAAAGAACTTGCTTTTCACCCGCAGAGAAAAGATGTGAAGGAATAATTTTACCTCCGGATTCATATAGTTCTAAATCGAATGTCTTTGTCGATATTTCCACCTTTTTGATTGAGCCATTTCTGAAATTCATTTCCGTTAAATCTTTACCTATTTTTTCATTTAACTCTTTGCACACTCTTGAAATGTTGTTGGAAATAAATAGGTCTATCGAATCTCTATATTGCATTGCTGTAATATAGCTTGATGATTCTTTTTTCTGTTTCGTAATGGCTGTTTTAGCCAAATCGTACGATTTCTTCAGCTGGTCAAGCTGATCAAACGCATCTATTTTCTCTGATTCAAAATTAGCCACCATGTTTGATGAAATTTCAATTTCACCATACAATGCCTCTAATTTTTTGATTATTTCTTGAGATTCTTGATCATTGACTTTGCTCGATACTTCAAGTTGCTTCTTCGCCTCTTTTAAGAAATCATTCTTATTATCTAGAACATCAAGCATGGATTTTTTGCTGTATTTATTCAATATTGAATCGGTATTAAGCAGTGTACTCAAATCATGATCTGAAAGATCATGTTTTAATGTTCTATCTCCTTCCGGTAAATAATCTTCTAATTGTGTCAGCAAATCTAAAGCACCATCGAAATTAGAGAGCAATTTTCTTAATTCCTTAATATACTTTGTTGCTGTAAATGGTTTTTCTTGCTCGATCTCAGAAATTATTTTTTTAATTCTTGAATGGACTAGTTTTAGTGGCAGAATTTCCTCACTAATATAACGAATTTCAGCATTTAATTTTTCGCGCTCTGATTCAGAATTAGCGATATTTTCGTTAATCTTTTCAATACCATCTATGGAAATGCCTGTTTTTTCAGAGAATTTTTTTGCAAGAAAACTTGCCTCTCTGATTTTGGCAGTTCGACTATTAATCTCCTCTGATAGCAACTTTTCAACCCTTTGATAATTGTTTAATGCTATCTTGTAATCACTTTCTAATTTTAAAAATTCATATTGTTCAGTTGTGGTACGACTACTGTTAGACTTACCACTTCTTAAAAAGGTGTTAAGGTCTTTTGAAAGAGCAGCATAGACATCCATACCAAAAACAGAAAAGATGATACTTCTAATCAGCTTTCCCATATCGCCATTATTTAAAATGTTAATAGCGTTTTCTCCATCAAAAATAATGACATCCAGAAGAGACGGAGGCAAAAGTCTTGAAATGATATTCAAAATTCGTTCTTTTTTCTCATAGTCCAATGTGTTACCATCGCATACTACTGAAACTGATTCTTCAAAATCGTTTCCAGTTACAATCCAGTGTCTTTTGATGAAGTAAGATTTGTTTTGATTGTTTATTTTGATTTCTATTTCAACAGATACACCTGCTTCAAGCTTATCCCCTGTTGATCTAGTGGAAATTATTTTATTTTTAATAAATTGGCAATAATCAGGATAGGACATCTGGAACGCATCCTTCCCCAACAATGAAATTTTTACTGCATTTATAAATGTAGTTTTTCCGGCACCATTATTACCCCAAAAAATCATTGTAGATTTCTTTTCTTCTGCTGGAAATCTTATGATTTCATTTTTATATAGTCCGATATTGGTTAATTGAATCGATAGTAGTCTCATACACCCTCCTACTGGTAATTCACCTTATCAGACTCAAAAATAGTCTCGATTGCAGACTGCATACCATTTTTATCATTGTTATTTATGCATTCTCTTTCACTCTGAATAAGTGATGCTAATACTTCCATATCAAGGCCGCTCTTTTTCATTATTTCTGCTAGATCCTTTAAATACTTTTGATTCATCACCTCAAATGAATCCATAACAAAATCTACGGAATTTCTTCCATTTTTCTCCATTATTTCATCTATTGTTACAGGATCAATTGACGACTTTGACCATAGTCTTTTTATTTCATTTATCTCTTCATCAGATATAAGGTAAGTCTTCTCTGCTGACAATGAATTATATTCATGTTCTGCATCCATCAATTTTTCGAATATCTCAATCTTAGCCTTACCATTAAACGGTCCAGTCCCAATTTTGAAGAATTCACCTGTAATGGTATCTTTGAGCACGATCTTGGCTACTCTTGGATCCTTAAAGGACATCTTGTTCTCTTCCATATACTTTCGCAATGAATCTTTCTCAATCAGCGTATACCCAGAACCAGTGCCAACGGTACCATCCTTACTCACAGGAATCATTACCGAATTAGACCTATTCTTCCCTGCGATTACGATAAAGGTGTCTTCACCGATATGCTTGGTTTCTAATTTTTTTGTATATACACTTCCATTCATTCTATAGAAGCAACGGTACTCTTCATTATCTCGAATAGACGCCAGCCAGTTTCTAAACTCTAAAAGCGGCTTTAGTTCATCGTGCCAGCCAGTGTCAATGAATCCAGATAATGATTTATCTTTTGTTACAACTGTGCAACACCAGCAACCCATTCTTGAATTACCGCATGCATTAGAGGAAGTTTTGTCTTGCTGTGAAAGGAAAATAGGGCATTCACCAGCACCAGATTCTTCGTAAAAGAAGTACAACTCTTTATTACTGCTTCCCCAAGGAGATTCCATAGCACTAAGATACCCAAAAACATCAACAGTATCAAAGTTTCTAATAGGGGCAAATACATATGCATTTGGCATCGTTGTGTGTTTCATTAATGTTTCGCCTTCGATATTGTGAGTTTTCAACACTCTGTCTCTTGTTCCAGATTCACCCTCACGAACTCCCAACACCATGATGACTTCCCCGTTCTCGTCGATATTCTTTTTTACAAAAGTATCAGCTGGGAGGATTTTCATTCTATCTGTACACCATCTAAACATCGTGTTTGGAGTTGGATAGCCTTTACCGATAACATTAACCCAGAATGTATTCTCGATTGTAGGAGCTAAAATCACGGCCTTCACGGGCAATCCGATTTCCTCTGCCTTTTTATTGATTAGTTCTATATTTTTTTTGATTATCTGTTTGACTAGTGGATTTTCAATTAGTGTATCGGATGAGAAAATCACGACATTTCTTTTTAAATCTGCACCTTCCTTTTTTAATTCAACTAACGACTTAAAAACTAATTGCGATGCACATGTAGAATCTTTCCCACCACTATATCCGATTAACCAAGGATAATTCTCATCTTTTGATAAGTATTGTCTTTTTATTAGCTTTATTGCTCCCGCAACTTTTTCTTGTAATATTTCTAAAGAGTTCATACAAATACCTCCCTATTCTATGAACAACTTGGATTCTATTTTCTTAAATGTTGTTGTTATTGCTTCCTCGCTATTTAACACCTTTCCGTTTTCTCTAACTATCGCTCCAATCCATTCTTCATTATCTCTAGACCAATTAATACTCCTTAGTTTGTTAAGTATTTTTTTGCAGTCTAATGATCTATCGTCATAAAATACTTTTCCTAATTTGCCTAAAGCTTGCATAGTAATGGACAAGGTAATAATATAGTTTTCTTTTAAATCCTTTTTTGTCATCTCTTTATTGAGTAATTCATTCCATTCCTCAATATTGTTAGATACATTATTCCAATACTCCACTAAGAAATTAATATCGTTCTCAGTACAATCACCACTTCTTAAAATTCTTTGGTTCGCTTTATAAATAGTATTTAATGTAAATAGTTTTGAAGAGTTTTTGCCTAATATGTCTCTCTCTTTATCTGTATATTTTTTAAAGAACTTATTCTTTTCTATAACAACCTTCGTCGCTTTTGCTACTTCATCTCTTGAATCATAAAGCGTAGATAAAGAATTAGACGTTTTTACAGCATGTTTATTTAGGTCGGTAAACATCTGTTGACTCCTTTGGAGACCTTTATCTTTGAAAAAAACTATAGAAATCGTTTCTTCACCTAAAATTGGGTTAACTTCTAGTGCAGCTTCAATCGCCGCCTTTCGGTGTTGGCCATCATTAATTAAAAAAGTCGCATCCATGCTAACGCGTAATTCTCCAACATCTGCGCCCTTAGATTCAAAATAAAAATCGCCATCAATAGACGAAGATAATGCAGAGAAGACGTATGATTCAGGGTTATCCAAAATATATTTTTTAATCTCTGGTATTCTGCTTTCGTTAATTTTTCGCTGGGCTCTATATTCCGGCATAACTATATCTTCTTCCGGAGGGAATAATTTTGCTAATAATTTAAGAGGCACCATTGTTATGTAGTATTCTTGATGTGCTTGAACACCTTTAACAGCTGGAAAACTATAATAAAATTCCATAATAACCTCCGATATACTTAAGTATATACTTAAGTATATCACAACAAAAAAGGTATGCATAGAGTAATGCATACCTTAAATGGTATTAATTGTTATAAATCTATATCAGAAAAATTATCTAAATCTAGATCATCTATATCGAAATTATTACCTTCAATTGAAGATGACATAAAATCTCTTATTTTGCTAATAGACTCTAATTCTGTATCGCCAACAAGACCAGCCAAAACAGTAACCCCATAATTCGCAAATTGATTCAATGTTGATAATTTTGGAAAATCTGTTTTATCCCCAAACGCTAAATCAAGTCGCGTTTCCTCATCTAAATCCTCTGTTTTTGTGGATAATATAGCAGCCTGGAAATAGAAATCTAATTTTCCTTTATCATTGTTAATAATTACATTACGAGGAACACTTTTTGGATCTTCTCCATTCTCTTCCGGGTTCTCAATTCTCTTGTCATACATGATCCCAATTGCCAAGGATAACATGTAAATCTGATAGTGAGGTCTCGTTGAAAAAATACCAGATAATCCTTTTATCGCGCTATCCCATGCAGTTCCACGTAAAATGATATCGCTAGTTACTTCCATAACATTCCCTCCTCAACTCTCGCAACATTCTTTTCGTCATTACTTAATATTGTCCAAGTTCTGCCCACATTTTTGCTTTCAAATACATCGGATAAATCATCTTTAGAAAAGATAATTACTTGCGGTGCGAATTTTGGCAATAAATTAACGACATTTTGTCTTTGATCCTTGTCTAATTTTGAGAACGGTCCATCTAACACCAAAGGATACTCTTTCTGATAGAAATTATTACCTTGTTTCAACAACTGTAGAATTCCACCAATATACGCAAATGATACAACAGCAAACTGACCTTCAGATTTTGATTCATCATTAAAGCTGTCAGTTACTCGAACAGCGAATTCGTTGGAGACACTTACTTTTCTCTTGCTTGTTAGCATTTCATTTAATAGATTTTGGATATTCTCCTGGAGATCCTTACTATATCGATTAGATGCATTTTCCAATCTTGTTTCAAAAATGTCTCGAACTTTTCCCAAAATCTCCATTTTTCGATCAATTGCTTTATTTTCGATAGATGCTGAAGTAAGTTCATCAAATTTTCTCATCTGTTGTTTTAAATACAAATCAAATTTATTTTTCAACTCAGTTTGATCTGCGATGATTTTTTCTTGATTTTTAATTTCTTCCTCTGCTTCCACTCTTGAAACAATCAGTTCTTCAACATCTCTACTATTCTTTTTTTCTTCGTCCAATTGCTTGATTTTTTCATCACACTTCTTAGCTAGGTCAGCATTGTCGATAACATTTGAAATTAGGTCTTCTAACTTCGTCTTGTCATAGTGATCTTTCTGTCTCTGGGCATTTGTTGTAAATTCCTGATACATGCTTGCATAGGATTTTGGCGGAAGCCATCTCAAATAGTCCTTTAAATGATCAATCTGTTTTTGACATAAAGGTTCTCCACAAATGCATTCAGTCACAAGACCACTAGATAAATAATCTACTAATGACTTGTTAAGACCTGTAGGGAGTTTTTTTGAGTTAACTCTCAAATTTAACTTCTTCTGAGCATCGAGTACTGTCTTCGAAATTAAAAGAGGAGCATATTCATCAGAAACCAATTCACCAAAACTACTTTTAGCTATTTTTTCATTTTTGAAGAATACTTCCTGTAGATCTTTTTGTTCTTTCCTTCTTCTTTCATACTCTTCACTTGAAGGGGTTCCACCAATCTTCTCAGATAATTCATTTACCAAAGCAGTTAGCTCTTCTTTTTTATTCTTTGCTTCTTTGATTGTATTATTAAGCTGCTCTAGCTTATTTTGTGCATTTTCAATATTAGCTTTACAAGTGGCGATTTCTCCACCACTTGAGATTGGTGCTTTACTTAAATATAGTTTACCTAAAGCTGTAGACTTCAATTCATTCTTTCCGATATGGCTTAATGCTGATTCTATAACATCTAAATCAAACATTGAATATAGCGCTTTTCTAAGCTGTTTGGCAGATTCCTTACCTTTTACTCTTAAATCTGCAATCATACTTTCTCCATCAAAGAAGAAGTATTCAGATAATCCTGAAGGTAACAATTTCTCCATAGTCTCTGCAGGACGATCAAGATCTTTCCAATTGTAGTCCTCATCCATCATCTGGAGTGTAACTTCTTCAGCAACAAAAGTAGAATCAACAACACCTTTTTTGTAAGTCTGAACTCTAGATATTGCATATTCGTGATTATCCTGTTCAAAGTTGATAGTACCGGACACCTTGAACACAGTTCCAAATGGTTGAGCCTTTTGAAATGAAAGATTGTACATATGTTCTGTGGCCGTCTTGTTAAACTTCACCTTTCCGTAGATAATCCACTGGAAAAGCTGATGAAGAGTTGTTTTTCCATCACCATTCTTTCCGTACACAATAGTTACCGTACCATCTGTAGCAAACTGGATTTTACCTGGATCTCTGAAGTTTCTAAAATTTTCAAATTCAATGCTTTTAATCTTCATTTTCAATCTCCTTATCCAGTTTAGCTAAAATTTTACTAGGAATATCCGAACCTGACGCCTTCCCTTTTGTTAAAAGAGTTGCCGCCTGTAAATCTCTTTCTTCCTTCTCAATAAACTCAATCATTGATTTAACAATTTTTTCATCATTCATCTTCAACATCCTCCATATCTTCATAATCGTAAACGTCTACATCTTCCAAAGAAAGCCCATACCCAGCAAGCTTATCAATCAGCTCATTTTCAAGTTCATTATTATTGAGAGCAAGCTTAGAGTATTCTCTAAATCTTCTGAGTTCAATTTGTGCCCAAGAAGTACAGTTACTGCTTGGAAGAACAATAACGTCGTAAATATCTGCAAATTCCTTTCCTGGATATTTACGTAAAATTCTACCTCTTCTCTGAACAAACTCACGATAGTCATCATTACTCGATAAAATTAACGCACTCTTGATTGAAGGAATATTAATACCTTCATCAAGACATCTGATTGCCGCTAAAGCTGTTATAGTACCTTTATTGAATGAATTCACTAAACTCATTCTTTCTTTCATATTTTCTGATGCAGTAAACTGACTTGGTTTGTATCCAAGTTTGTCCAATTCGCGCTTAACTGTACTTATATGTCTAAGTTCTTCTCCAGAACTAGCGTCAAACAATTTCCCATCACCACAATAAACTACGATATGGTCCTTTTCTTTGACATTCTTCAAGATAGCGTTTAAATTAGTCTGCTTATCTTCGGCCATAGAGATAACTCTTAGTCTATTTCGAAGGGTTTTTACCAGTTTATCTTTATCAATACAAACGCCATTCTTAAAGCATCCCAAAATAGTACGCGTCATATTGTTGAATTTTTCTTCTTCATATGCACTGGCATATACATAAATCGGATGATAATAGTAGTTAACAAGATACTTACCTAAAGCATCTTCAATAGGCAAATTGAAAACCTGCCCGCCAAAGAAATTCATAAGTTCTCTTCCTCTAGCAGCAGAAGTACCGCTGAACGGTGTAGCACTCAGTCCTAGCATATACTTATACTGATTTTGAATTTCTTCTGTCCGATTAGTAAATCTATGTGCTTCGTCTACAATCAGTAATTTTTCCCCATCGAATTTATTTACAATCTCGGTAAATCTTGGACTATTAAAAGAAACAATTGTTGAGATTACAATAACCTGATTGTTTTTAAATTTACTCTTAGTTATTTCATTAGTTATCTCGCTTGGCCATGAAGGGTTTTCTGAGGAAACCAAAATTATATTAGATTCTCCAAAACACTTCTCAACATCTTCAGCCCATTGTTTAATTAAGTGCTTATATGGAGCACATATTACAATCATAGCAGGATGATTTTTTACCAATTCCTTTGCAGAGAAAATGGCGGTCCAAGTTTTTCCAGTACCAGTTGCCATTACATAGAAACCTCTGTAATTATTTTGCTTCCAAGCCTCTATTGCATCATTCTGATAATCCCTTAGTTTTATTGGTTCATCTTCGTTTTTTCTGTTCTCCCTTTCTTCAATTTCATGAAGAATGTCTTTCTGAGCGGCTTTTGTATAATCATGTATTTCAACAAATGGATTCCTGCCGTTCCATAAATCATCAAATTCTTTTTCTTCCTCTTGAACAATTTCTTCAAATGCTGGAATCCAACTTTTCGCAAGTCTCACTTTTTCGTAGTTTTCTTGATATCCTGACAAACTTGAGTTGGATGAACCG
>JAQXQU010000168.1 GCA_029101345.1 Erysipelotrichaceae bacterium
CCTTGCAGAACATGATAGAAGGTCATTTCCAGATGGGGATCGGTATTGATGATTTCGCCATAATTGCCATCCTTGGACATGCCGGGATTCAAATCGATTAGTTTACAAATCATATATCAAAAATATAGCATAAATTAAAACACATATCATTACGACATGTGTCCTAATATCTACCCTCTTTTTTATCTGTCTTAGGATATGATGAAGATGGTCTAAATCAGGCCATAATGCTCAAGGGCCTTGGCCAAGCCATCATCATCGACATCAGCCGTAACATAATCAGCAATTTCCTTGATTGGATCAATGCTGTTGCCCATAGCGACTTTGATTCCGCAGGCTTTGAACATTTCCAGATCATTATCATTATCGCCGATGCATAAGGTCTCGGACTTATCGATATTGAGATAATCAAGGATATCCCTGATGCCCTTGCCTTTGCCATCCTTGATAGTCAGAATATCAACACCATAGTCATTCCATCTGGTGAAATCACAGGACGGCAGCAGTTCTTTGAATTTGTCTTCATGACCAATTGGCCCATAGATGACAGCCTGGAAGACATTGCCACCAGCATATTTGCCTATTTTTGGAATAGGGCTATTGACCATTTGCTGACCAATCGTCAAGTAGTCATTGATGATATTGGTATAATGTTTCTTCATCTCATAGATGACTATTGGATATTCCTTGTTATTGGCAAAGGCAGCTAGCAGTTCTTCCTTTTGCTTGCCTACTATTGGATAAGTGGAAACAATCTGGCCCTGGTATTCATTATATTGGCCATTCATATAGACATAGCCATCATAGCCAGAGATATCAATAGGAAGTAGGGCAAGTTCAATTGGATGACGGCCAGTTGAGATAAAAGCCAGCACACCATTCTCTCTTAAACGAGCAATGGCTTTGGTGGCTGATTCAGGAACAGATTTGCTACGATGGGACAGAAGTGTACCATCAACATCAATAAATACAGCTTTAATCATATCTATAGAATAACATAGTGCATTAGCCAGATGGTAAAATTAAGGAGACTAAGCTAAGCTCTTCAATAATGAAATAAGGAGATGTCATGAAAGAAAAGATCATTATATTAAACAAAAGAAATGAACTCTTGGCTGCATTGGCTTATCGTGGTCTTGGATCAATCAATACAAGAGTCCTCTCATCCTTGGAATTGGCACAGCATGCCTTATTAAGGCAGGGGATGCTAATGGAAAAAGAAGTGATAGGAAATGATGAACAGATCATCTATTTAGCAAATGCCATCAAAGATATTCCTTATTTCAATAAGGTCAAAGCCAAGGATATTGGTAAGCTGCTAACATCCATCAATTCATTGAGGCAGCTGATTACAAGCAATAATGAAGAAGAAGCTTTTGCATGTAATATCCAAAAAGGATCATTTGCCTTAAAGAATGAAGCAATCTTGCAAGCCTATCGTAATTATCTATCATTGCTTAAGAGCAATGACCGGATCGATATGATCATGGCCTTAAGGCAGGCGATTGCTAGAGCTAAAAAAAGTGATCTGGAGATAACAATCATCAAGGAAATGCCTTTGACAGCATTGGAATATGAATTAGCTGCCCATTTAGGTGAAATCAAGGAAGAAAGCATCTTTGATCTTTTTGATACCAAGAAGACATCTTTGCAGATAGCTGACTATCGCAATTACTATGGCAATAAGAATGAAGCTGAAGGCATTCTTTCCAAGATTATTGCAAAAGGCAAGCCCCTTGATGAAAATGTTGTTGCTTTGGCTGATCCATCAGAAAACCAGCTCTTCTATGATCTGGCAATGCATCTGAATATCAAGATGAGTTTTGGCATGGGCATTCCGATTGCCAACTCCTATCCAGCCAAACTGCTAAAGCTCTATTCTTCCTGGAGCAATGAAGGGTCATTTGGTTCAAAGCCTTTGCTTCAAATGCTGTCGAGTGTCTATTTTAATCAGGAAATATTCAAATCAAAGCTCAGATCCTTTTCTAATGGCAAGGAAGAAGCTCTTTTCTATCAGACTCTTGGAAATCTTAGACTGACAAATAACCAGGAAGTCAATAATGAACGCCTCGCCAATTATGAAAAGGCCATCAGGAATTCTGCTTCCTATCAGGATGGCAGTGCGCAATTGCTGGGATTTATTGATAATCTTAAAACAGTCAGTTCAATCCTCTGTCTTGGTGTGGAGGGATTCATCGAGGAATATGGCATTATCAGAAATGATAATGAAACAGTCAGAAATCTTGATATCTCCGCCAAGAAAACCATTGCCAAGGAAATAAGAATGTATCAGAAAATGGGCTTGGCAGCCGCCAAAGAGACAATCGAATACATTCTTAAAAAGAACATCTGCCAAGGAACAAGCAAGCCAGGCTATCTATATATCACCTCTATTGAAAATGCCCTGACAGCCCTGAAGCAGGAATTATATATTGCTGGACTGGCAGCTGCCAGCTATCCAGGAGCACCTAAGGAAGATCCATTGGTTCTTGATGAAGATTACGAAAACTTCAATGGTGAAGACCTTACTTCAACTGCCAGAATCAGGAAGAAGTGGGAACAGCTGCACAATCTAGTTGAGCTAGCCAATTGCCTTGGAAATAGCATTTATCTGTCCTATCCGGGCATTAATGTCTCAGAAATCAAGATTAACAATGCTTCCTCAATGCTATTTGATATCTATAAGGAAGAATTTGGCACCAACAAGTCGCTTGATGATATGACAAGACACATTAGGGAAGAAGGCTATTTTGAACCTCATCTATTTAAGACAGCGGGAATTGGTGAAGCCTATAATGATGATTTGGAAATAAAGCCAGAGCGAAAGACAGTCAATAATAAGCAGTTAAATATCAGGAAGAATTACTTCTCACCATCAGCCTTGGGCAATTTCTTCTCCTGTCCAATGTCCTTCTTATTTAATAACATCATGGGCATTTCTCAGCCTGATGATTATCTGCCTTATGAAGTATTAGGTGCTAATGAAATGGGAACACTTGTTCATTCCATGATGGAATATTTGGGCAAACATCAGGATCTGAGCCTGGAAGCATTTCTTGAGCTAGGCAGAAAAGCCTTTGATGATTTTACAGAGGTCAAGGTACCTTTGATTGAAGATGATATCCAAAAGAACAGGGATGACTTTTTGGAAATGCTGGCCAATGGCTATCGGATGGATAAGAGCCATGAATATGAACTGGCATTAGCTGAAGAAGATATCAAAATCGAACATGAGTCAGGCCTTGTCATTCATGGTTTCCCTGACCGGGTGGAAAAGATAAATGGCCAATATGTCGTTGTAGACTTCAAGACAGGCAATCGTGAAACCCATATTGATGATGATGTCGACAGCTGTTTGCAAGCTCTTCTTTACGCCTTGATTCTAGAAAAGAAATACGGCTATCAGATCAGCCATGTCGAATACCGCTATTTAAGAACCGATACTATCATCAAATGCCGCTATGATTCCGAAATCAAAAAGCAGGTTGATGAAAGGCTCTTTATGGTAAAGAAGGCTATTGATGAAGGCAATCTCAAACCAGTTGTCATGACCGAAGATGATGAAAAGCAGCTCTGCAGATATTGCAAATATGGACCAATATGTGGCAAGGAGGTTAGCAATGATTATTAAAGATGATGCCAAATCAAGAAACAGCATTATATCTGATATTCAGAAGAACCTTTTTGTTGAAGCCGGCGCAGGATCGGGCAAGACGACAATGCTGGTCAATCGCATGGTGGCCATGGTTGAAGCTGGCATTCCTGTTGAAAAGATCTGTGCCATCACCTTTACCAAGAATGCCGCTTTGGAATTCTATAAGAGATTCCAAAGTCTGCTGATTGATCGTAGCAATCCTTCCTTCCAATACCAAAGCAAAGGCTTTGCGGGTGAACTTCCTGCCCCAGATGACAAGAGCCGTGAACTCTGTGCCAATGCTTTAAAGAATATTGATTTATGCTTTATGGGGACAATCGATGCCTTCTGCAAGATGGTATTGACTGAGCATCCGGCTGAAGCCAATATCCCTTTTGATGGTGATCTGATTGGCTCAAAGGAGGAGCTTGACTATTATCGGAGCTTTTATGCCGATAGCCGACTAGGAAGATATGGCCAAAGGCTCAAGGACCTGGCAACAAGCTTTGCCATCGTGCAAAAGGAGCCACAGGAGGCCTTTGCAATATGCATGAAGGAAGTCATGGATCGTCGCAATATCCATTTCAATTTCCAGATTGAAAGTGAACTTGATCCCGCCAAGGTCTTTGCAAAGGAAGAGAAGGACTTGCGAAAAGTTCTTGGAGTTTTTGCAAGACATTATGATAGTCTTTTGGTTAAACTTGATGAAAAATACAATGAAACCAAGAATCGGAAGTTCTTTGGCATTAAAAGGGCTGTAGATCGTGGCATTAATGCCGGTTATGACAACTACCTAAGAGCCTTGAAGGATTGTGCATCATTAAGCCTTGCTGGAACAAAGGAAGACTATGGCTTTAGCAATGAATGTGTCATCAGGGAAAGAGCAGGCAACATTGTTTTAAATGTCTCGTCCGATGACAAAAAAGAAGCTGAAGACTACCAGCTTCTCATCAATCGCATGAAGACCTACCGCTATAATGTCACTATGATGTTCTTGACGGAATCGCTGCTTCCGCTATCAGAACTAATGAACAGGCAAGGCAAATTCACTTTCTTTGACTATATCTACTATCTGCGCAATATGCTGAGGGATGATATTGATCAGGGTTCAAAGCTCATCAACTATATCTATAAGCGCCATTCCTATTTCCTGATTGATGAATTCCAGGATACCAATCCAATCCAATCGGAAATCTTCTTTTATCTATCTTCTGAAAAACCGGAAAAGGATTTTGCCAAGTGCCAGCCACGTCCTGGTTCCTTATTCATTGTTGGTGATCCCAAGCAGTCCATCTATCGTTTCCGCAATGCCGATGTAACATCCTACCTCAAGATCAAGGGCATTTTCAATGATGGAGTTGGTGATGTTCTCTATCTCACTAACAACTTCCGTTCACGAAACATCTTGAAGAATTACTTCAACGATGTCTTTACCGAAACCATCAAGGAAGATGAAGAGCATAACCAAAGTGATTATCTGGAAATTGCCAACACCACATCGGATGAACCGCAACTGTTTGAAGGGCTCTTCACTTATGAGTCCTATACCGAAAAACTGGTACCAGCTTATCCAGAAATGAGCGATGCCAAAAGAATAGCAGATATTATCGAAGGCCTAGTCGATAATCATTCCTTCTATATTGAGGAAAAGGGTGACATGCGTCGGCATATCAGCTATAGCGATTTCATGGTTATTGCCATCAAGAAAAAGATGGATGGCATTATTGAAGAATTCAAGGAAAGAGGCATTCCTGTCAGGGTGGAAGGTAAGGTTCTTTTTGATCGCTGCGAGGGTCTAAGGACAATTGTCGCTATCATCAAAGCCATTTATGATACTTCAGATATCATCAGTCTGGTTGAAGCATTGAAGTCACCGCTCTTTGCCTTTAGCTATGCTGATCTGCTGGAATATCAGAACAAGGGTGGCAAATTAAGAATTGACAGCTGTCCTCTTGAAGATGATACAGGCATTTCGAAGGCAATCAATAGCCTAAGCAGGCTTCTTGAATATCGGGAGGAAAGTGCTGCTGGCTTATTTGAAAGAATCATGGATGATTTTGAAATCTTCAAATATCTCTCAAGTGAAGGCCTTGAAATCATCTACTACTCATTGGAATTATTGAAGAATGCGCAAAGCTCAAGTGAAGTAGTAACCCATGAAGATGCCATTGCCTTTCTTGATGAGCTAATTGCTGGTGAATCTGATCTGGAAAGATGCCTAAGTCTTAAGAAGAAGGCAGATGTTGTCCATATTGCCAACCTCCATAAGGTCAAGGGTCTCGAAGCACCGATTGTCATTCTGGCACAATCCAACCCATCAAGTTTTCCAACTGACCCATCCATTAGGGTTGAACATGGAACAAACGGTTCAGAAGGCTGGATTATCAAGGTAAAGAAAGACAAGTTCACAAACTATATTGAAAACAAGGGCGAAGATGTTGAAGCCATCAAAGCAAAGGAAAAACTGGCTGGTGTTGCTGAAAATGCCCGCCTGGTCTATGTTGCGGCTACCAGAGCCCGCAATGTACTGATTACCAATTATTCAATGCAAAATGGCAAAGAAGGCAAATTACGTAAAGCAGCCAACTTTTATAAGCCATTAGTGGAAAAGACTGAGGGTGGTGATATTTTCGAGCTTATCAGCAATGATGGTCCAAAGAAAAAGCCACTAGTTGAAACAATAGAGGCTGCTTCTAGATATGAAGAAGTGCATATTGTAGCCAATGACCAGCCTTCCTATTGCAAGCAATCACCAAGTACACTAAAAGCATCATCCAAATATGCTGAAGAACAGATGCAGATGGAGGGTGTTGATGAATATCATGATAATGGTGAAAGCTATGCGACTATCATTGGTACCATGGTCCATCGGCTGATGGAGATGATCATCATATCCAATAATTCCCTTTCTGCTGGTGATCTGGCAGATAATATAATGGCTGAATATCTGACTGATGAATTCTCAGACTATCAGGAAAAATTCAGATCAATACTATTAGCTGTGCATGAAAGGATGAATAATGGCGGTTATCAGCAGATCAATGGTGCTAAGGATGATTTGTTGCCAATCATCCTCAAGGCCAAGGAAGCAGTTCCAGAAATCCCATTTACTTATCTTGATAATGGCATTCTATGGAATGGCATTATTGACCTCTTATATCTTGATGATGATGGTTATCACATCATTGACTGGAAGACTAACAAGTCTGGCGAAGGCTTGAAGGAGCATTATGAACCACAGCTTCAAAGCTATCAAAAGGCCATCAAGGAACTGATGGGTGTTGATGTCGTTGATGCACTGATTTATCATATTGCCATCAAATAATAATGCATGCATTAAAAAGCCATAGCAATTATTAGCTATGGCTTTATTCATTGTGGAAGATCAGTCTTGCTTATTTGAATATTTAGCTATTGTATCCATTAGCCAATGTCCAGTTTCAGTATATTCCTCAGCACTGAAAGATGACTTTTTCAAAGTGCCATTTTTAATGGCAGCACATGGTTCAGTTGTCGTTGAGAAATTCCACATGACATAGCTGATGTTGTTTTCTTCAAGAAAAGCCGTCCAGATATTGGCTTCATCATAATCAACTGGATAGCCACCATTGGATGAGGTGACACCAAATTCACTGATAAAGACCGGAATCTTATTGTCTATTGCTTCCTTGATGCGATTGCGGTAGTCATCCTTATGGGAGGCGGCATAGAAATGGAAGGAATAGAGCAGATTGTCATATTCAAGTGGATCTTTGATGGCTGCACTTAGATTTGAAGACCAATCTGGAGTACCAACAATTATTAGTGAATCCGGATCATTTTCCCTGATAATCGGAATAATCACATCAGCATAATCCTTGATATCCTGCCATGAACAGTTATTAGGTTCATTGCAGATCTCATAGATGACATTGTCATAATCCTTGAGCTTTAAGGACAGCTCAGAAAAGAAATCCTTGGCATCATCAAGATATTTGTTAGGATTTCGATCTTGCAGGATGTGCCAGTCAACCATGGCATACATATCAGCCTTCTTAGCACATTCAACGCCCTTGATGATATCCTCTTTGAGCAGATTCTTATTGCCGCCAGTACAATAGCCAGCCGCTCCAACACCCCATGTATATAATGCCAAGCGAATAACATTGCAACCCATGACTTTGGAAAGCTCTTCAAAAGTCTCATCGACTAGATAGCGCTCCTGGAAGGCGATTCCAGCAAAGGAAATGCCTCTTAGCATGACAGTCTCACCTTTGTTTGAGACAAGCTGGCCATTTTCAACTTTGAGAGCACCGGTACTTGATGGCCGATCCTTGCCATCAAAACTTTTGCCGGCAGTACAGCCTGACAATGCAAACAGCATTATCATTAAACAAATAATTAGCTTTTTCATAGATTAAAGAACGATTTCAATCAGATGATTCCGATCAGAGCTGATCTTGAAGCCATTTGTCACAGGTATCTTATCAAACATGATGATTGAATTTTCGCTTAGGCGATAATTATGGCTAGCGTCAATTTTAACTGTAAGCTGACGATCGTGGTCCTTAAGCTGATAAGAGAATGAAGGCATATTGATAATTGGATCAATGGTAACGACATTATCATTAATGTTGAAACCGATAATCTCATAGATGGCCAGTGTCAGCCATGAAGCTGTTCCGGAAAGGATTGGTCCAATATTCTCACCGGTTTCGGAATTGTTATATTGCGTGCAGAAGCGTGGATTGCCCTTGAGGACATATGGATCATCCAAAGTCTTATAAGGCAGAGTCTTATCAATCATATAGAAGGCCATTTCCATGAGGCGACTTGCCAGTTTCTGGTCCTTGACTTTCTTAGCAGCTTTCAAAGATGCGACTGTTGCCATCATGGCCGCATGTTTGAAGACACCTCCATTTTCCCTGTCGCCCGGGAAATAGAATGATGAACCAGTTACAATTCCCAGCTTGTCATAATCAACGGCAGTAACCAGCTTGAGACCAGCATCAGTTCTAAGGTATTTGTCAATGATATCGAGCATTGAAGCCATCTCTTCTTCTGAGGCAATATCAGCCAGCAGTGTCCAGCTGAAGGAATTGAGATAGTAGGTTCCATTGATCTTTTCATCAAGTGATAAGCCATCACCGGTTGAACCTAAGTAATCATAACCACGCTGATCATTGATAAGGCAACGCGCATAATAGCCGCCAATATAGGCATTATCCTTGACTGACTGCTTGGTCTTCTTGGCAATATCAGTTGCATCAGCAGCGATGTCTTTTTCATCTAGGAGCAGTGCCATTTCAGCTATTTCATCAGCCGCAATCTTCAATAGGCAGGCATTCATGACAGATTCACTCTGGCTGTTTTCCAGGGCCACATCATATTCCTGTTTCTTTTCTGCCAGCTGCTGATAGTAGAGCTTTTCCTTGGTTGGACCATCAATGACATTCTTATCAAGTCTTAGGCAGTCATTCCAGTCAGCAGTATCAAGGAGTGGCAGCTGATGCTTGCCAACAGAAATTCTGCCAGAATAGATGATTGTTGCATGCAAGGTCTCAATCAAACGGCGTTTTCTGGTACTGCCAGCTACTTTGATTTCTTCATTTAGGAAGTCTTTGTCACCTGTCAAGCTGATATAGCGATAGACAGCCTGGGCAAGCCAAAGCTGATCATCGGAGCACATGCCTGGCTCCTTGCCTCTTTTTGTGAAGTTATGGTAGGCATAACCCATTTCAAAGACATTTTCCGCCCAGGAAGCAATCAATCTCTTAATCAATCCATCCTGCTTATTGGCATGCATATAGTACATGGAGGCGAAGATGTCCTGGATTTCCCTAAAGCCAGTTTCCCGATATGATTTCTGGGTCCAGGCAAAGGAACGGGAGACATAGGTCTGATAGAGGACCTGGAAAGGCAGATTGCGATTGATATAAGAATCAAATTGTTCAACATCAGTCTTAACTTGCAAGTAGGAACTGTATTTATCAAAGGCCCTAATGCTGGAGTGATAGACTGTATCAAGTTTCTTTGGATCACGATAAGCCTGATAGAGCCTGAACAATTGATTATCAAAGTCTGCTCTGACATCATCATCATTCTCAGACATGCCAACCAGTTCATCAACAATGATTTCATCATTTAATGCAAAGGACTTGCCCATGGCAAAGAAGGCAGCCTGTCTTCTGCTGAAGCAGTTATTGAGTCTGCTTATCATTTCTGGCTTGTCCAAAGAACCACAGCCAATGAAGTCTGGCAGTGAGCTTGTATATTCATCCATGGTTTCACCGTTGACCAGCAGCATGGCGAAACGCTTTTCCTTATCGCATTCCTTTGGCTTGTGGTGAGGAGTAATGGCAATTGGCTTGCCATCCAAATAGTACATTTCGCTTTCAACAACAACATTGGCATAGATGATATCACCAGCGAGAGTGGCTGGATCAGTGATGCCAAACATGCCAGTCATGACAATTCTGAGATTGCGAGGCTTATCCTTCAGATTTCTGATGATGACACGTTGTGCTTCAATAGCACTTGGCATGCCATCTTCCTGAGGAATAATGAAAATGATGCGCTTGATTTCCAGACCACACTTGGTGACATAGGTGATTTCTGTACGGTTTTGGCTATGAGTACAAGAGGCGCTTTCAACATTGTTGTTAACATCAAGGGAGTAGAAGATCTGCCTGCCATTTTCTGTCAGATAGAACTGACGATTGGCAGTCTCACCATTATATTCAGGAGATAGTTCATATCTGGTAGCTAAGACCTGCTTTTCCTGCTTTCCTCTAAAGGAGCCGCGGCCAAAGTGGTCAAGGACCGACTTTGGTGTTGATTGCAGGCAATCAGCATAAGCGCTTCTTTCGCCAAGAAGCAGATTGACATTATAATGGGTTCCAATATTGACGCCTTTCAGGTTGATAATTGCCTCACCTTTGTCATTGATGATGCCAGCACTTGCCATTACCATTTTGCTTATCTGTTCAATTGAAGTGATGATATTGACAGGCAGATTAAGGTCCTTTTCATTGGTGCAGGCTTTGATGCCATTTGAAAAGTCAATCAAGACATTTTCATTGATAACAAGATATGCACTTATTTCACGATTTGCTAAAAGATGAGTAATGATTGGTGCCTTATAGGCTAAGCCACTAGCTGCTATTACCTTGTCTCTTCGACAGTCGAGAAATAGGGCATCACTGATATCATCACGCTTGAAAATGTTTGATGCAAAACTGATTGGTTCCATTGATTGGCTACGAGCATTTTCAACTTTAAAATTCATGGTCTTCTCCTTAAAAATAAAGGGCATAAGAGCCCTTTACATGATTATTTCGACATTGACTTCACTCTTTGTGGATTGTGGGATGACGCCGACCGGAATCTCTTTGCCATCAACAAAGATCTTTTCAACGCCACTTTCCTTGCCCTTATCATTCTTGATTGTGATGTGGTACATAGTGCCACGATATAGCCTATTTACCTTATATTCCTTGATTGAAGAAGGAATGCATGGATTGACTTTGAGACCATCGTAATCAGGCTGAATGCCAAGGATACCCTGAGTCAAGACAGTGAAAGTCCAAGCTGCTGTACCTGTTAGCCATGAGTTCTTGCCTTCGCCATGGGTAGGGGCATCAGCACCAGCTACCATTTGGCAATAGACATATGGTTCAGTACGATGAATTTCAGATATTTCTTCAAGGAAGACTGGGCAGGTCTTCTTATAGAGTTCAAAAGCCCTGTTGCCATGGCCCAATACTGTTTCAGCAAAAATAACCCATGGGTTGTTATGGCAGAAGATGCCGGCATTCTCCTTATAACCTGGTGGATAAGAAGAGATTTCACCTAGATTCAGATAGTATTTGGAATAAGCGGGCTGTTGCAGCATAATGCCAAATCTGGTTTCAAGCCTTTCTTCAACAGACTTCAGAGCCTTTGCAGCTTCACCGGTTTCAACACCAACACCAGCCATGACACACATGCCCTGTGGTTCAATGAAGATCTTTCCTTCTTCGCATTCCTTGGAACCGACTTTCTGGCCATAAGCATCATAAGCTCTTAGGAACCAGTCACCATCCCAGCCATCGCTTAGGATTGCCTTCTTCATCTTTTCGACTTCAACCAGGGCATTTGCACTTTCTTCATCAAGACCTAAATGGCTTAAGAGAGCTGAATATGCCTTGCCATATTTGACAAACATGCCGGCAATGAAGACAGATTCAGCAACTGGGCCTTCACTTGGTCCAGAAATCTGGAAGGATTCACCTGGATGAGCAGAGAAGCAATTGAGATTCAAGCAGTCATTCCAATCCGCACGTCCAATTAATGGCAAATTGTGTGGACCGAGATTGTTGAGCGTGTAATTGAAGCTTCTCCTTAAGTGTTCTAAGAGCGTATCGGCATCATCTTTGTTGTTATCGAAGTCAACAACTTCCTTGAGAATATCCCAATCACCGGTTTCCTTGATATAGGCTTCAACAGCAGCAATGAGCCACAAAGGATCATCATTGAAGCCACCACCGATATCACTATTGCCTTTCTTGGTCAAAGGCTGGTATTGGTGATAAGCTCCGCCATCCTTTTTCTGAGTAGCAGCAATATCAAGAATCCTTTCTCTGGCACGATCTGGCATCATGTGGACAAAACCGAGTAGATCCTGGCAGGAATCACGGAAACCCATGCCACGGCCAATGCCTGATTCATAATAGGATGCTGAACGGGACATATTGAATGTAACAACGCATTGGTATGCATTCCAGATGTTAACCATGCGGTTGACTCTTGGATCAGGGGTAGATACTTCAAAACCAGCCAACATGTTGTTCCAGAAGCTCTTGAGTTCACTAAGACCCTTGTCAAATTTTTCATTGGTGTCATATTTGCCAATCAGTTCATGAGCGGGAACTTTATTGATAATGCCTGGGGCAATGAATTTCTCATCTTCATTTACTTCAACATATGCCAAACCGATAATGACATCAAAGCTTTCCTTTGGTTCTAGTGCCAGATGGAAGTGATGAGCACCAACTGGCTGCCAGCCATGGGCAATCGAATTGCCTAAGTGGCCTCTTCTTACACCTTCTGGCTTATCAGCTGCACTGTACTGGCCCATGAAACTGTCACGGCTAGTGTCAAAGGAATCGACATCCTTATTGGCAAAGAAGACAGCATAGTGGTTTCTTCTTTCACGATATTCCGTCTTGTGATAGATATAAGATCCTTCTACTTCAACTTCACCTGTTGAATAATTGCGCTGGAAGTTGGTGGAATCATCCTGGGCATCCCATAAGCAGAATTCAATAAAGGAGAAGACATCAAGTTCACGCTTGATATCATCATGGTTCGTGATGGTTGCACGCATCAGGAGAATGTTGTCATTCTTCGGGATATAGAGTTCCTGCTTGGCTTCAATTCTGTTTCGAGTTGAAGTAATGAATGAATATCCTAGACCGTGGCGGCATTCATAGCTGTCAAGCTTGGTTCGAGCGGGCTGGAAGCCAGGATTCCAGATGGAGCGCTTATCCTTGATATAAAGATGGAAGCCATCCTGATCAAGAGGCAGATTGTTATATCTGAATCTTGTAAGTCTTCTAAGTCTGGCATCCTTATAAAAGGCATAGCCACCAGCAGTATTGGATAATAAGGCAAAGAAGTTATCACTGCCTAGATAATTGATCCAAGGAAGAGGTGTATTGTGCTTGGTAATGACATATTCCTTAGCAATGTCATCAAAATATCCAAATTTCATATTGTAATTCTCCTTTGCGCATATGAAAGGCTACTTAAACGATTAAGTTAATAATAATGCTAATCATAAGATTAATCAAGGGAGATTTTGGCAGAATGTAAACGTTTTCCTAGGAAAATATTGGAATTGTAAACGATTTCAAAAAATATATTGTAATTCAGAAAAAATGTGCTATAGTGAAATTAACGAAAACGATTAAGTTTATTAATCGTTGTAATCAATAATGATTACAGGAAAGACTTAAAAAGAAAGGAAACAAAATGAAAAAGCTTTTAAGTTTATTGCTTGCGTTACTAATGCTAGTAACATTGGCTGCTTGTGGAAAGGGTGATGATCCAGCTCCTGCAGGCGGTGACGAAGTTGCTGAAGGAAAGGTCTTCAACGTCTATGCTTGGAATACAGAATTCCAGGGATTCTTCAACAAGTACTATTTAGGTACTGAACCATGTGTTGATACTGATGGTGATGGCGTACTTGATGGTTACTTCGAAAATGCACCTGGTAAGCACTGGGTTGACGAAGGTGTAACATTCAACTGGACAATCGTTCCATCTGACAATGGCCAGTATCAGGAAGCACTTGATGCTGCTCTATTAGCTCAAGGCGAAGCTGCTGCTGATGAAAAGGTCGATTTATTCCTTGCTGAAGCAGACTACATCTTAAAGTATGTCAATTCTGAAGTTACTCAGGACGTTAAGGCACTTGGCGTTAATGACATGTCACAGACTTATCCATATACAGTTGAAGCTGCAACAGATACAAACGGCGTTACTAAGGGTGTTTCCTTCCAGTGCTGCCCATCTGCTCTGATTTACAGACGTTCAATTGCTAAGGATGTTCTAGGTACTGATGATCCAGCAGAAGTACAGGAATTATTGAATTCCTGGGAAAAGTTCGATGCTGTTGCTGAAACTGCAGCTGCTAAGGGCTATCTGATGACTCCTTCATTTGCTGAAACATACCGTGTATTCTCTAACAACACTACATCTCCATGGGTAGATGCTGATAAGAACTTATCATTTGACTCAGCAATCACTACTTGGATGACTCAGGCAGAAAAATATATCGCTAACGGTTACACATTAACTGAAGGTATCTGGGATGCTGGTAAGAATGCTGAAATGGGCAAAGATGGCAAGGCATTATGCTTCTTTGGTCCAGCTTGGTACTTCAACTTCTGCATGGGTCCAGCTCATGATGAAGCTATGGGTGACTGGGCAATCTGTGAAGGTCCACAGGCTCACTTCTGGGGTGGTACTTGGTTGCTAGCTCCTGCCGGCAGCGACAATCCAACTATTCTTGCTGAAATCATGAATACATTCATCAATAATGAAGAAGTATGTTCAGCATTAATAGCTAATGAATCACAGTTCACTAACAACCAGACTGTCAACAACAAGTTTGCTGCTGACCCTGACTATGGTTCAGAATTCTTAGGTGGTCAGAACGATGTTGCAGTATTTGCTGAATTAGCAAAGAACATCAAGTTCCAGAACAACACTATCTATGATCAGTACATGAACGAAGGCTTGCAGACTTACTTCGTTGAATATCTGAAGGGCACTGTTACTTTAGATGAAGCTATCCAGAACTTCTACAAGTATGTGAACGAAAAGTTCCCTGCTGTAAATGTTCCAGCTGAATAATAGAAAGTCTTACTGAAATCAATGATCAGTGGCAGCGTCGCTGCCACTGATTTTTAAAAATCAGAGATATAATTAAGAAAAGAGACAAGTTAAAAATAATAATACCTTTGATTTTTGAAAAGAAGGGAGAGGTTGATAGTGAAAGAAAAGAAAAGATCGATTAGCTATGCAAAGTGGGGGTATATCTTTATCATTCCGTTCTTTGTAGTCTATGCAATATTTACTCTATATCCACAGCTGCTGACATTCTATAACAGCTTCTTTGAGAACTACCGTGAAGGTCTGACTCAGATTGGCCCAAACTTTGTTGGTTTTGCTAATTATGTCAAACTTCTGACACCAACATCAGAAGGGACAATCGATATTCTCAAGTACTTTGGCAATACCATGATCATGTGGATTATTGGTGCTATTCCACAGTTTGTTGTGGCTTTATTGCTGGCTTTGCTATTTACAAGCACAAGACTTAAGCTCAAAGGCCAGGGTTTTGCCAAAACAACAATCTACATGCCAAATCTCATCATGGCATCAGCCTTCTCAATGCTTTTCTTCTCACTGTTTTCAACTGTTGGCCCTATCAACCAGATCTTGCAGGGTCTTGGTTGGCTTGATAAGCCATTTGATTTCATTTCCTTCAAGATATCCGCTCGGTCTTTGGTCGCTTTGATGAATTTCCTAATGTGGTTTGGCAATACGACCATTGTCCTGATGGCTGGCATTATGGGTATTGATGAAAGCCTATTTGAATCAGCTAGAATTGATGGTGCTTCAAGTACCCATGTCTTCTTCGATATTACTCTTCCACTATTAAGACCAATTTTGGTTTATACAATGATTACATCCCTGATTGGTGGCTTGCAGATGTTCGATGTTCCGCAAGTCCTATCTAAGGGTATCGGTATGCCAAACAGAACAACCTTCACTGTCATTATGCTATTGAACAACTATCTTGGCGGTTCAAAGAACTATGGTATGGCAGGAGCCATCTCTGTTATTCTCTTTATCATTACTGGCATACTCTCAATATTTGTCTTCAAGGCAATGAACAGGAAGGAGGCATAAGATGGATCAGAATAGGAAAGCTGCAATTAAGCTGACAATTGCTCGTATTCTTGCATATCTCTTTGTCGCATTCTTCGTTATCCTCTGTCTTTTCTTCTTCTACTTGTTGCTAATAAGTGCATCAAAGACCAACTTCCAGTTGCAGGGCAAGTTCTCAATCCTTCCTGGCAGCAATCTTCTGGTCAACTTGAAGAATGCCTTGAACGATACAATGATCAACATCCCGGTTGGCATGATGAACAGCTTCATTGTTGCTGCAACATCAGCTGTCCTGACCACTTATTTCTCCGCCCTTACAGCCTATGCTACCCATGTTTACGACTTCAAATTCAAGAAGCTCGTTACAACATTCATCATCGCAGTCATGATGATTCCTCCACAGGTTTCAGCTGCCGGCTTTGTCCAATTGGCATATAAGTATGGCTTGACCAATAAGCTTTGGGTTCTCATCATTCCTTCGGTTGCGGCTCCATCAATCTACTTCTATATGAAGCAGTATCTGGAAGCAACACTCCCGATAGAAATGGTTGAAGCATCACGTATTGATGGTTCAAGTGAATTTGGAACCTTCAATCGCATTGTCTTGCCAATTATGAAACCGGCACTGGCAGTTCAGATGATCTTCTCATTTGTCGCTTCCTGGAACAACTTCTTCATGCCAGGTCTCTTGCTTACAAAACCGGAAAAACGAACTGTCCCTATTATGATTTCGGCTTTACGAAGTGCAGATTTTGCAAAATTTGATTTAGGAAAGATGTATATGTTCATCTTCCTGGCAATTCTGCCAGTCGTTGTAGTTTATCTGTTATTGTCAAAGCTCATTATCAAAGGTGTAACATCTGGTTCAGTCAAGGGTTAAAAGGAGGATATTATGGCACAGTTAACATTAAGGAACATCAAAAAGATCTATCCATTAAGAGATGATCAGAAAAAGGATAAGAAAAAGGATTATAAGAAACCTGATGATCCAACAGTCGAAAAAGCTAATCTGGAAGTAACAGCTCGAGGTGTTGTTGCTGTCCAGGATTTCAGTATTGATATCAAAGACAAGGAATTCATTGTTTTAGTTGGACCTTCCGGCTGTGGCAAGTCAACAACATTGAGAATGATTGCTGGTCTAGAAGAAATTACAGAAGGTGAATTATATATTGGTGATCGTCTGGTCAACTCCGTTGAACCAAAGGATCGTGATATTGCCATGGTTTTCCAAAGCTATGCACTTTATCCACACATGAGTGTCAGGGATAATATTGCCTACTCTTTAAAGCTCAAGCATTTGCCAAAGGAAGAAATCAATGCCAAGGTTTTGGAAGCAGCAAGAATTCTTGATATTGAACAGTATCTGGACCGCAAGCCAAAGAACCTCTCAGGTGGTCAAAGACAACGTGTTGCCATTGGTCGTGCAATTGTCAGAGATCCACAGGTACTCCTGATGGATGAACCTCTTTCCAATCTTGATGCCAAGCTCCGTAATCAGATGCGTGCTGAAATCATCAAGTTAAGACAGAAGATCAATACTACATTCATCTATGTCACTCACGACCAGGTTGAAGCTATGACTTTAGGTGACCGTATTGTTGTCATGAAAGATGGCTACATTCAGCAGATTGGTACACCGCAGGAGGTCTATTCACATCCAGCTAACCTCTTTGTTTCAGGCTTTATCGGTACACCGGCAATGAACTACTTCGAGGCCAAGCTGGTTATTGATGAAAATGGTGACTACAAGGTCGTTACTCCTGAATATGAAACAGTCCTGTCAGAAGGCAAACAGAGAAGACTAAAGGCTTTGGGTGTCAAGGAACAGGATGTAACATTGGGTGTACGTCCAGATCATATTGAATTGAGCGATCAGGGTGTTTCCGGCAGAGTTGAAGTATCGGAACTGATGGGTTCATCATATCACCTGCATATCAATTGTGCTGGCAAGGATGTCATCGCCATTGTTCCAACTGAAGGCAGGGAAATTGATTATGTTGGTCAAAATATCACCATGAAATTCCCTGGCTATGGTTGCCATATCTTCTCAAAGGAAGATACACATAATCTTGAATATTAGCAGATAGGTTCCTGATGGAACCTACTTTTAGGAGGATGAAGTGAAGGATTTCAAAGGGTATAAAAGAGGCATTAATTTTGGTGGCTGGTTTTCCCAATGTGACAATAGTGAAAAACGCTATGACTATTTCATTAAAAAGGAGGACTTCCGCCGAGTTGCAAGATGGGGCTTAGACCATGTGAGAATTCCTGTTGACTATAATCTGATTCTCAATGATGATTATAGCTTCAAGGAAAAAGGCTTAAAGCGCATTGATGATTGCATCAGCTATGCCAAGGAATATGGCCTGAATATGGTACTTGATCTTCATAAGACCATTGGTTTCTCATTTGATGATGGAGAAAATGAATGCGGTTTTTTTGATAACGAAAAGTACCAGCAGATCTTCTATGATATCTGGGATGAATTTGCCAAGCGCTTTGGCCATTATGATAATCTGGCCTTTGAACTGTTGAATGAAGTAACTGATAAGAAGTATAAGGACAAGTGGAATGAAATCAGCAGAAAAGCGATTGAAACCATCAGAGTCCATGCCAAGGACATCAGGATTATAGTTGGCGGCTATCACAACAACAGCGTTACAGCTATCAGGGATCTTGAACTCCCATATGATGAGAACATTGTCTATAATTTCCATTGTTACAGCCCATTGATCTTTACCCACCAGGGTGCCTATTGGATCAAGCAGATGGATACATCTTTCCGAATGGCTTTTGATGCCAGGAACGAAGAATATGAGAAGAATACCAGAAAGTATATTGGCATGGATTTCCTGGACAGCTTTGGCAAAGCAGATGAAGGCATTGATGCCTCCTATTTCGAAAATCTCTTTATGGATGCCATTCAGATTTCCAAAGAAAGGGATGTCCCGCTCTATTGTGGGGAATATGGAGTCATTGACTTGGCTGCCCCAATTGATACGGTCAAATGGTTTGCCTGCATTAATGCCATATTCAAAAAATATGATATAGGACGAGCAGTCTGGTCCTATAAGGAAATGGATTTTGGGCTCATAGATGCTCATTACGATGATGTGCGCTCTGATATCATCGATTTATTGTAAGATATAGTTATGATTTCCATTAAAGATATCGCAAAGGAATGCGGAGTCTCGGTTGCGACAGTCTCCAAAGCTCTCAATGACCAGAAGGATGTTTCCAAAACGACAAAGGAAAAGGTCTTGGATGTTGCTAATCGTTTAGGTTATACAACCAACCAGGCAGCCAAGGCCTTAAGAACCAAAAAGACCGATAATATCGGAATCCTTTTTACCAATGTTGGTTCTGATATTTCGATGTCCCATGAATTTTTCTCTCAGATCCTTGACAGTTTTCGGAGCGCTTGTGCAAAAAGAGGCTATGACATCACCTTCATAAACAATCGGGTAGGCACACATAAGACTACCTATCTTAATCATGCCCTTTATCGTAATTTTGATGGTGTAGCAATCATTGCGGCTGACTTCCTTGATACAAGAGTCAGGGAACTGGCAACATCTTCAATTCCAGTAGTAACAGTTGATTATATGTATGATAATTGTGCTGCTGTTTTGTCTGACAATAAGCGCGGCATTCGTTCAATTGTCGAAAATGCCTATGAAAAGGGCCATAGGAAAATTGCCTTCATTCATGGAGAAACCACTGAAGTTACAACCGAAAGACTTCTAGGCTTCTATGCAGCATGCGCTGAGTTAGGCATCAAAGTCAGAAATGACTATCTGATTGAATCCAAATATCATGATATCAATCGCTGTGCAGATTGCTTATTGCAACTATTGGCGCTAGATGATCCGCCTACTTGCATCATTTTCTCGGACGACTATTCAATGATTGGCGCAATGGATGCTGCCAAAAGAAGAGGTATCAATATTCCAGAAAATCTCTCATTTGCTGGTTATGATGGCATTCATATGGCCAAGAGCTTGAATATTACCACTTATGAGCAGGATGCCCATGGTCTTGGCAAGACTGCAGCTATCAAGCTGATTGATCTGATCGAAGACAGCAATGCCAAACCAGAAGCAGTCATCATCCCCGGCAAATTCTTTGAAGGGGCTACAATCAAGAAGATCAATTAGGCACATCAAGTGCCTTTTTTCATTGGTAATAATCCTAATAAGAAATATTATGCGAAATATAACCGTAGAGTATAAGAAAAGCCCTTAAATAGGACTTTTGCGGTTTTATTTAGCTAGTATTTCGTCATATAGAGCGATATATTCCTGGAATTTATCACTCATGTTGAAATTCTTTGAACGTCTGATGCAGGCATCCCTTTCATAAGGGATATTTCTGATATCAGCAATGCCTTTGATCAAGGCATCGATATCATTTATTTTGACACTTTGACCACAGTATTCATCAATGATTTCAACTGATCCACCAGTTTCAAAGGTTATAACTGGAAGGCCACAAGCCAAGGCTTCGATATTGACAGTTGGGAAGTTTTCTTCCCTGGTTGGATTGACAAAGAGGTCGGCAGCAGTGTAGATTTCAGCTAATTCCTTTTGGTCATAGGTCTTGTGAATGGAGATGATATTGGCAGGAAGCTGCTTATCGACATTGTCATTGGTACCAACCAAGACGATCTGATAGCTATCATCAAGTCTAGTGGCTAATTCGATGAAAACATCAAGGCCTTTTCTTTCGCCCCATTCATTGGCAACACCTAAGAGAATATATTTGTCTTTTAGGTTATATCTTTCTCTGAAATCAGAATGAACTGGCTTAAAGACATCAAGGTTGATGCCATTGTTAATTACTTTAATTGGATAGTTCTTGAAAAATGATTCTCTGGTCAAATCAGCTAGCCACCTGGAAGGTGTGACAATTGTCATCTGCTGGGGCAGATTGAATAGCTTTCTTTTCTTGTTCCACATGAATCTGGAGGTATCAAGGAAGAGGGATTTGGGTTCAACATGAATCTGAGGACAATGATGGCAGCCCTTCTTCCATTTATCACAGCCAACGATATCAAAATATGGACATTGGCCAGTGAAAGCCCAGCAATCATGGAAGGTCCAGATAACAGGAATAGCATGCCTATTGATATAATCAAACAGCATGGACAGATTAATGAAAGTATCGTGAAGGACATGAAGATGGATGAGATCAGGCTTGATTTCATCAACCTTCTTTAGAAATGCCCTGGTATTGAGAATATTGAAATGCCCTCTTAAGCCAGTGACATAAGCCAGTTCCTGAGAGACAAGGCGATCATAGCGATTGCCAATATATAGCTGGTTTTCATAATTGAAACGCAATGAGACCTTAGCTGTCTTGCAGGCAGTATAGACTTCGTAGCCTTTTTTTCGGGCCTCTTTGGCAATATTCAAGGTGATATGGCCAGTGCTTGAATAGTTCGTGGCATTAATTTCCAATATCGTTTTCATATCTCCATTGTAGCTTATTCAATGAGCTATTTAAAAATGATATCATTAACACGTGAAGAAACTTATTGTCATTACCTCCAATATCGCTCCCTATCGTTTGCAATGGGAAGAAGAACTGGCCAAATACTATGATGTGACCATTGCCTATACCAAAGACAAGGAAAAGGAAAGGAAAGATGGCTTTCTGAAGCATTCATCAGACAAGTGCAGGATTATCAAGCTTAATAATCCTGATGATAGGGATGATCCAATCTGTCTGGATGTCATTAAGCTTCTAAGGGATAACAAGGATGCTTTTGTCCTTTTCGATGGCTATGGATTAAAGACCAATATGATTGGCATGCTTTACTATAAGCTCTTGGGCAAAAGACGCTATGTCAATGTCGATGGCTATGCTTTGGGGGAAAAGAAAAACAAGCTCAAGGATTTATTGAAGAGGTGGATTATCTCTTCCTTATGTACGGATTTTTTCGCTTCATCAGAAATGACCAAACAGCACCTGATTGAAAATGGAGCCAAGGCTGAACGTATCTGTGTCCACAATTTCTCTTCTGTCAAAAAAGAACGCATAATTAAGAAACCTTTGGATAAAAGTGAAAAGCTAGCATTGAGAAAGAAGCTGGGAATCGAAAGTGAAAAACGCATTATTCTCGGGGTTGGCAACTTCATACCCCGTAAGCGTTTTGAAGATCTCATCATGGCATGCAAGAAGATCAAGACTGATCATGACCTCTATTTTCTTGGTGGCAAGCCAACAGAAGAATATCTGAAACTGATTGATGGGGATCCATCTGTCCATTTCATTGATTTTGTACCACCTGAAGAAGTTGATAAGTATTATCTATCAGCCGATCTCTTTGTCCTTCCTTCCCAGACTGACGTCTGGGGCTTAGTCATCAATGAGGCGATGGCCAATGGCTTGCCAGTCATTTCATCTGCCAACTGTGTTGCTGGTTTGGCAATGATCCATGGCAATGGCAAGGTCTATAAGACAGGTGATATCAATGAATTGACTGAAGCTATTGACATATGCCTCAACGAAGATAACTATCAGAATATGGCATTAAGAAGTCTTGAGATATCGCAGGATTACAATATTGAAAAGATGGTCGAACTTCAAAAACCATTCATCGATTTCTACTTTGAGGGGAAATAATCTATAATTGATATGATGAAGACCTTGGTGATTATTCCTGCCTATAATGAACAGGACAATATAGTAAAGCTGGTAGAAGAAATCAGGAAGTATGACTATGATTATCTGGTCATCAATGACTGTTCAAAAGATGAGACAGCCAGGATTCTTGATGAACATCATTTCAGCCACTTTGATTTGCCAATCAACTTAGGTATTGCCGGTGTCACAAGAGTTGGTTTCCTTTATGCTCGGGATAATGGCTATGATTGTGTTATCTGCATAGATGGTGATGGCCAGCATCAGCCGAAATATATATCATTACTGGAAAATGAAATTGAAAATGGCATGGATTATTGTGTCGGTTCCCGTTTTGTAAATGAAAAGAAGCCGCGTAATATGCGCATGTTTGGTTCACGCATCCTCTGTGCTTTGATCAAATTCAAGACTGGCAAGAAGGTCACTGATCCGACCAGTGGCATGCGGGCTTTAGGACGTCGTCTGATTGAGGATTTCAGCCAGTCCATGAATTTTTATGCCGAGCCTGATACCATCTGCTATCTCCTGCATCAAGGCTATAAGGTCAAGGAAGTTCAAGTCAAGATGAAGGAAAGGGAAGCTGGTGTTTCCTATTTCCATTCACCATTCAAGTCCATGTATTTCATGTTAGCGGAGATCATGACCATATTATTTGTCAGGTAATTATTATGAGTACTAGTTTAAGAATTGGCTTATTATTGGCATCAATCGGTGTCTTTGCGATTATTGTCTTCTGTGTTGTCAAAAGAAAGGTCAACATCAAATATTCCATTGTCTGGATTCTTTGGGCTTTATTGTCACTATTGATGGCTGTCTTCCCTGAGACCTTCTATTTTCTGGCTCATGTCTTAGGTATTGAAATGCCGGTCAATGCGGTCTTTTTGATCATGATTGCCCTCTTATATGCCCTGACTTTCTATGTCTATATCACTATTACCAAGCATAATGAGGAAATCATCAAGCTTACCTATGAAATAGCAGCTCTTAAGAAAAGAGTTGAGGAACTAGAGCAGAATGAAAGATAGAATGCTCATAATACCGGGAGGCTTTGTCCCTTATAATGACACAGTCACCCTGCTGAACTACAAGCGCTTAAGGGAACTTGATCTTGAAATGGATGTCTTTGCCCTAAGGGCCAAAGAGGATGAGGGATTGGCGCAAGAGCTGAAGAATGACGAATGCTTCAGCCATTTTCATATTAGCTACAGCTATGAACTGGAGAATGTCGTTCCAAGAAACCATCCATTAAGACTGCCTATCAGCTTCTTCTATATGAAGAGGTATATTGATGATTCCTTGAAAACATTTGAAAAGAAGGACTACAAATATCTCTTTACTTCCATTGTTCCAGGCATCAGCCATCTTTGTGGCAAGAAGATCAAGAAGAAACATACTGATGTCATCTGGTATGCCTCCTTTTCTGATCCTTTCAAGAATTCACCATATAAGAAGGCAGATCTAAAAGGCAAGTCCTTATTATACAAATTCATCTATCAGGTTGGTGCCTTCTTTCTCTATAACAATGCCTATGAAGAAGCAGCGGTGCGCTATGCTGATAAGCTGATCTTCATCTGTGAGGAACAAAGGGACTATACCCTGGCCCAATATCCTGACCTTAATCATGAAGAGCTGATGGCTAAAAGCATTATCATGCCCTTGACTTACATTCCTGAATGGAAGATGTATCAGGACATTTTGACAGCACCTGAAGTTCACAATGAAGTCAGACAATGTGTCCATCTTGGAAGACTATATGGATTAAGAAAGATCGATAGCTTCCTATTGGCACTAAAGGAATTGAATGAAGAAATCAAGCATCTGGAAGATCAGATTGTCTTTCATCAGTATTCAGAAATCCAGGACCATGATCTAAGGAAAATCAGGGAATATGGCTTGGATAAGCTTTTTGTTGTCCATGATAAGGTCAGCTATGACCGCTCAATTGAAATCATGAAGGAAGCTGATGTACTTTTGCTGTTTGACACTTTGATGCCAAATGACAAGGTGCAGCCCTATTTGCCAAGCAAGATAGTTGAATATCTGCTCTACCAGAAGCCGATCATTGGCATCTGTGATGCCAACAGCCCATCTTATCGTATCCTTAAGGAATATGGGTATCAGACCATTGGTTCTGAAAAGGAAAAGATCAAGGAGAATATCAGGTTCATTTTGGAGGATAAAAGCTCCTACCGGCATGATCTTAGCAAACTGAATGCCCATAACTACAATATGCTAGAATTATAAAGATGAAATTTATCGAACTATTATTTGAAAGAATCAAGAAAAATTATCAGGGACTAGGCATAATTGCCATTGCTTTTATTGCTGTCATCTGTCTTGTCCTTAATAGCTATGGCCCTACTTTAGGAGTAGAGTCTTTTGGCAATGAATCCTATGTTCGAAGTGTCTATGAACTGGATAAAGAGACAACCATCAAGGCTATTGTTCCGGTTGAAGAAGACAGTGAAGCCCTTTCCCTTCTTTTTGCAACCTATGCTCGGAGCAACAGTGGCCAAGTCAGCATCAAGATCAGAGGCACGGTTACCAATACTCTATATGTGGAGCGAATTGTCAATGTCTCCGATATTGTTGATAATGCCTATCTCACTTCTAAATTCAGTGAAAAGCTAAGGGAAGCAGATAAGCAGGTGGAGATTGAATTGTCCAGTAATAGTGAAAATGGTAAAGCAGTAGGCGTTTACTATACAACCAACAGCTATTTTGACAATTCCTCTTTTACCATCAATGATGAAGTGATGGATGGTTATGACCTGTCAGTTCGAACACTGGCAATCGATTCTTCCTATCAGAACTTTGCCAATACTCTGATTGCCTTTACAATCATCTCCTTTGGGGTTTTGATGGCTTATGCTTTGCTGCTAGAGCCAAGAAAGGAAGTGCTCTTTGCAATATCCGCCTTTGTTCTGGGACTGATCTTCATGATAATCATTGTTCCAATGTCACCGCCAGATGAACAGACCCATTATGAACTTGCCCTGCAGATATCCAATAAGATGATGGGTGTCAAAGACAATCTGATTGACAGCATTTATCTGAAGTATGGTTCCATGTATGGCCATTATAATATCTCAGCTGGCTATGGCCGCTTGATGAGAGAATTCCTGCAGCCATTAAAACTGACAGGCCAGATGATAAAACCGGCTGGTGACCTGGAAGGACGTTATCTGATTCCTTATCTGCCAATATCTTTGGGCATCAGCATTGGCAGAATGGTGGGCATGAATATGATTACCATGTTCTACTTTGCCCGTTTCTTTAATCTGCTTTTCTATGTTCTTTGCGTTTATCTTTCAGTCAAGACAATACCGGCCTATAAGTCATTGATTGGCATTTTGATGATCATGCCAATGATGCTTCAGACATCAATAGCCATTACCTATGATGCCTTTGTCATCGGTCTTTCATATCTGTCCTTTGCCTATTTTTTGAAATGGTTCTTTGCTGGTGATGTTATTGAAATCAAGGAAATCATCATGGTCTTTTTGATCTGTGCAGGACTGGCGCCAGCCAAGGTTGTCTACTGTTTCCTGGCCTTTGCCTTCATTTTTGTGCCAACCAAGGCCTTTGGTTCCAGAAAAAGAAAGATCATAACCAATGTCATTCTATGCATTCCAGCCATCATTGCCTTATATGGCATCATGGCGGCTCCTTTGTCCTTTATGTTCAAAAAGCTCTTTGCTAGCAGCAATACCTTGAGCCTGACCTTGCAGGAAACAAAGGATCTGATTATTGCCAATGTCAATCAATATGATCTCAATGGTGTTGGTATCAGGGAAGGCGTGACTTTCAATACCATTCTCACCAATCCAGGTGCTGTTCTTGAGATTTTCATCAGGACTGTCCGCTATCGGATCAAGACCTGGTTCTATGGTTCCTTGGGCCGTTCATTATCAGGTGATACACTCATCATTCCTCTGAAAATGGTCCATATTATGGTCGGCATTGTCATAGCACAATTGCTTGTCAAGCAAGATCTCAGTGTTCCATGGTGGATCAGGACTCTTTCAGTCATCATGTGCATTGTCATTGGCCTCTATATTCTGATTGGTTTCTTCCTCTCCTGGACTGGTGTTGATGAACTGCTCTTCAACAGCAATAATGCCGCTATCTTTGGTGGTCAGGTAGTTGAGGGCATCCAAGGCCGTTATTTCTCGCCAATCCTTCCATATTTTTTCATTCTTTTCCAACATAAGAAGTTCGGTTTAAGCGAAAAGTCTGAAAAATATATCTATTGTGCATATCTGATTCTGCTGTTTAGCATCATCATCTATATTCTTTCCTATACTTTTGTCAATTAAGAATTAATAATGCGTGCTGTTGTTGTTACCTGCTTTGAGTCAAATGAGAAAAGAGCCCACTTGGCCTATGAGACCTTAAAGGGCAAGGGCTATGAATTGCTAGCGCTAACTAGCAATTTTTCTCATGTCAAAAAGTCCTATCGTCAGGAAACAATAGCTGATTTTCAGGCAATAGAAACCAAGAGCTATCGGAAGAATCTCTCAATTGATCGGATGTTATCCCACCGAAGATTTGCCAAAGATGCCTTTAAGCAGATTGAAGAATATGATCCTGATCTCATCTATTGTCTGGCACCTGCCAATTCATTAATCAAGGAATGTGATGATTATAAGAAAAGACATCCTGCCTGCAAGATCATCATTGATATTATTGACATGTGGCCGGAATCCTTGCCTTTGTCCTTCTTAAGGAAGACACCGCCAGCCTATTTATGGCGCAAACTTAGGAAAGACCATCTGTCCTGTGCTGATCTGGTGATTGCTGAATGCGCCTATTATCTTGAAACACTAAAGAAAGAATACCAGGGTGCGATCAAGGTTATCTATTGGTGCAAGGATGAGGGCATCTATCAGACAAAGGCGATTGAAGGAAATAAGCTAAGACTTTGTTACCTGGGCTCCATTAACAATATCATCGCTATTGATCTTATTAGAAAGACCATTGAAAACTGTCAAATGGATGTTGAAGTCCATATCATCGGTGATGGAGAAAAAAGAGAGGAAATGGTCAAAAGCCTTGGGGAAGTTGCGGATGTCAAATATCATGGTCTCGTCTATGATGCAAAGAAGAAGAAGGAAATCATGGGCAATTGCCATGCAGGCATCAATATCTATAAGGAAGGACTTTATATCGGCCTTACCAGCAAATGCATTGATTATTTCCAATATGGTTTGCCACTAATAAACAACATCAAGTCTGATACCTTTGATTTCATCAATAACTATGATGTTGGTTTCAATATAGATCAGGATTGCCGCTTTGATGTTAAGAAGATCATTGCATTAAGAAACAACAACCAGCCAATCTATGAATTCTATCTGTCCCATTTTTCAAAGGAAGTCTTTATAAGGGATTTGGAAGCCATCATTGAAGAGGTACAAGGATGAAGATAGCAGTACTATTATCCAGTTATAATGGTGAAAAATATCTTGGTGAACAGCTGGATTCCCTGATCAATCAGAGCCTAAGACCAAGTCAGATCATCATTCGTGATGATGGCTCAACTGATGGGACTTTTGCAATACTGGATAAGTATTGCCAGGAATATGATTTCATCAGCTATGAAAAAGGCGAAAATCTAAGACCAGCCCGGTCCTTTATGGAATTGATTAGGAAGGCACCGGATGCTGATTATTATGCCTTATGCGATCAGGATGATGTCTGGTTCAGGGATAAGCTCAAAAGAGCTGTATTAATGCTGCAAAAGGAAGATGAAAACCAAGCGCTTTTATATTGTGGCCGCTTTATCTTGACGGATGAGAAGCTCAATCCCTTAGAGTCAGAAGTCTCTTCCTTATATTCCTATACAGACTTTGCCCATAGTCTGCTTTATACTACAGCACCTGGCTGTACGATGGTCTTTAATGCAAGGGCACGTGATTATATCATTCGCTATGATATGAATAAGGAATATGTCATTATCCATGATTCCATCATCCATAAGGTTGTAGCGATGTTTGGCAAAGTCATCCTTGATGAAGAACCAATGATGTATTATCGCCAACATGGAAGTAATGAGATTGGTCTTGATGGCAATATCATCAAGGCCAATATCAAGCGTATTTCAAGATTCCTTGGTGGCAAATCCCGGAAGATCCGTTCCAAGACAGCCCAGTCATTGATAAATGTCTATGGATCTGATTGTCCAAAGGATAAGCTGGACTTGCTTGAATGCGTGGCCTTCTATGAAATTGACAGCAACTATCAAAGAAGGCTATTAAAGGATAAATGCTTTAAGGTTGCGGGCATCAATTATGTCCTGTTTAAAGTGCTTGTTTTATTGAGGTATATCTGATGGCTAATAATAAGAACCGGATGGCTGGACTTGATCTTTTGACCCTAATTCTCAAGAAGCTTCCAGTTCTTGGGGGGATTGGTTTCTTTCTAGAATGATAGGATGATGTTATAATTGATTAGATGAATAGTAAAAGATTAGCTAAGATCTATAGAGGCATCTTTGCCGTCTTTCTGTCACTGCTGGTTCTGTTCTTCTTTTTAGCTGGTGAACAGCTCAAGTATCGTGATGGACAAAATGTCATTAATGTCACCGAGGCTACTGGTTCAACTGTTGAACTGACCTCAGGTGTTATAGTTGAACAGCTCTTTATCAGTGATATCGACAGACTTAAGTCTGTCTCTTTCCTATGTACAACCCACTATCGCGATAATACCGGTTATTTGAATGTTGTGCTTAAATGTGGGGAGGAAGTGCTGATTGAAGAGATCGTCAGTGTAGCAGATATCAAGGAAAATGTTCCGGTTGTTGCTGAAGCAGATGAATATCTTGAAGGTTATCGGGGCAAACAATTGACCCTGTTGATATCAGGCACCTCTAAAGAAGGGAAGGCCGTTTCAGTATTGCTTAATTCTGCTAGTACGGCTGGTATTTCCCTCTATGTTGGCCAGCACAAGCCAGGCTCCATCTGCTTTTCCACTACTGGCCAGGACTTTGTCTTTACTGGCCAGCACTATTGGCAAATGGTTGCTGGCTTATCAGCAGCTTTAGCCCTTGGCCTCTATGTTTCCTATAAGCATTATGAAAAGACTGGCAAGGACTATGCTGTCTCTGTCATTTTGGCAATGGAACGCTATGAGTTTTTGATTTCCCAACTTGTTTCCCGTGACTTCAAAACCAAATACAAGCGTTCAGTTCTTGGTGTTTTCTGGTCCTTCCTCAATCCATTATTGACGATGACTGTCCAATATATTGTCTTCTCGACTTTGTTTAGGAATGATATTGCCAATTATCCGGTCTATCTATTGACAGGTATCATCTGTTTCTCTTTCTTCAATGAAGTAACCAATATGTGCCTGTCATCCATTACTGGCAATGCCAACCTTGTCAAGAAGGTCTATATGCCACGCTATATCTTCCCAATCTCCAGAACTATCTCTTCATCCATCAATCTTGCCATCTCCCTGATACCTTTATTACTGGTATCGCTAATAACAGGTGTGGCATTGAGGAAGTCACTTGTGCTGATGCTGTTCTTCTTGATATGCCTTATCATCTTCTCTTTGGGTGTTGGCATGTTCTTATCCGCTACGATGGTCTTCTTCAGGGATATCCAATTCCTTTGGAGTGTTGTAGTGATGATGTGGCAATATGGAACACCAATCTTCTATTCACCATCCATCATTCCTCCTCGTTTCTCATTCATTCTCAAATTCAATCCTATCTATCATTTCATCAAGAATGTCAGAATGTGTCTGATTGATGGCATTTCACCAGAACCACGTGCTTACGCCATCTGTTTTGCCTTTGCATTATTGTCACTGCTGATTGGATCTGTTGTCTTCAAGAAGACCCAGGATTCCTTCACACTTTATTTATAAGGGGATTAGCTTATGCCTGAAAATATGATTGAAGTACGTAATGTCACAATGAAATTCAGGATGGGCAACCAGCCTATCAATTCCCTTAAGGAATATGTGACAACAACCCTCAAGGGGACTTTGAAGTTCAATGAATTTGTAGCACTCAATGATCTTTCCTTTGATGTCAAAAGAGGAGAGACCCTGGGTTTTGTGGGAAGAAATGGTGCAGGCAAATCCACTACCTTGAAATGCATATCGGGTATCCTGAAACCAACAAGCGGATCAATAAAAGCCTATGGGAATATTGTTCCAATGCTTGAACTGGGTGCAGGTTTTGATTTGGAGTTGACTGGCCGGGAGAATATCTATTTAAATGGAGCAGTTCTTGGCTATTCCAAAGCCTATTTGGATGATAAATACAATGAAATTGTGGAATTCTCTGAACTTGGCGATTTCATTGAAATGCCAATCAGAAGCTATTCCTCAGGAATGATGGCCCGACTAGCCTTTTCCATTGCGTCTATAGTCCAGCCGGAAATACTGATTGTCGATGAAATCCTTTCAGTAGGTGATGCGGCATTCAAGGAAAAGTCCAGCCAACGTATGAAGGAACTGATGACGGGTGGTACGACGGTACTATTTGTTTCCCATGATATTGACAAGATTGAAGAATTATGTGATAAGGTCATCTGGTTGGAACATGGCAAGAAGATTGCCTATGGTGATGCCAAGGAGATCTGTGATTTGTATCGCAACAAGGGGGTCAAGAAATGATCAATGTGTTGATAGTATCCAATTCCCTGATTCCTTCAGTCCTGCTTTGTGGCCATAGCCAAATGGAATATCTTGAGTCAATCAAGGAAGTGAAATACAGGTTTCTTGCGGCATCAAAGCTAAATGATGATATTTTGTCATGGGCTAATATCATCATTTTTCTAAGAAGTGAGAGCCTGATAGAACGTTATGCTTCTGATTTGGCCAAGAAAGCAGGCAAACATCTGGTCTATGTCCTTGATGATGATCTTTTGAATATCCCTGACTATCTATCATCAGTCGCCTATTACCAAAGAACAGATATCAAGGATAATATCAAGCATATCATGGCCAATTGTGACACATTCCTGACTCCCTCAAGAATCATGGTCAATACCTATGGCACGAGTTTCAATCATGCCTTTACAATAGATGAACCAGCCTTATATCCAATTGAGGAAAAGAAGGATAATGCCATTACCAGGATTGGTTTTGCTGGATCAATTGATCGAGCTCAGGATATCAATGATATCCTTTCAGCTGCCCTTTTGAAGATCAGCAGCAAATATGGCAATTCTGTCAGTATTGAATTCATTGGGGCAAGACCGGCTATTGTTGATGAACTGGGCCTTAAGCATATCCCTTATCAGGATTCCTATGCCGTCTATGAAGAAAAGGTGAAGGAAGCCAATTGGGATATTGGTCTGGCGCCAATGCCACAAACTGCTTTCCATTCCTGCAAGTACTTCAATAAATATGTCGAATATGCTTCTTTTGGCATTGTTGGCATCTATTCCAACTGTTCACCATATACCTTTGGCATCAAGGATGGCTATAATGGTCTCTTGGTTGAAAATGATACTGATGCCTGGGTTTCAGCTATTTCCAAACTGATTGATGACAAAGCCTTAAGAGACAGCATGAAAGAAAACTGTCTAAAGGAAGCGCGGGATATCTATAACATTGAAGTTTTGGCCAGAGACTATTTCAATAAGATCATGGAAGGCTATCAGCCAAATGATGCAAGAGTCAGTGGCATGTGGAGATACCACTTCAGATGCTTTGTCTTAAAAGTAATCTACAAGGTCAAGGAGCAGGGACTAAACCTTCCAGTCTGGGCCTTTAAGAAGATCATGAAGAAATTCAAGCATGAACGATGGTGAATTGATGAATCTTTGATATTGGAAGCATTAATGATGAAGATGTTGATATCATCTATGGACTAACAATCGACCTTGTGGAAGAATATGAAGATCTGACAAGCATTGATTATCCCAAAGTCAGGAAATGGCTTAGAAATAAGATCATAAGCTGTCAGAATGAATATCGTGCTATCTATTGTCAAGATAGGAAAGTCGGATACTTTCATCTTTCCAGTAGTGAAGGCATGCAGGAACTTGATGATTTTCATATCCTGAAGAAATATCAAGGAAAAGGCATTGGAACAGCACTTATCAAAGATATCACTAGCAAATATCCTGCTGTTTTCCTTTATGTCTTCAAAAAAAATACAAGAGCAATCGCTCTTTACGAAAGGCTAGGCTTTCGGATAACAAGAGAATATCGGACGAGGCTGATTATGGAATATCATGGCAAATAAAAAAAGTACACTGCAAAGGCAGTGTACTTTCAGTTTTAGTCTTACATCAATGAACGGTAGAGGGCTTCAATATCCTCAACTGTGCATTCTCTTGGATTGCCAGGACGGCAAGCGTCATTGTAAGCATCAATTGACAACTGGTGCAGATCCTCTTCCTTGACAATACCCTTGAGTGAGCATTCAATGCCTACATCATTAGCCAATTGCTTGACAGCATCAATTGCAGCCTTGCGGTATTCTTCCTGACTCATTTCATCAACACCTTGAACACCCATGACTCTGGCGATTTCACGATACTTTTCACCAGTTACTGGCGCATTGAATTCCATGGCTGTTGGCAGAAGTGTTGCACAAGCCTTGCCATGTGGCATGTCATAGTAAGCAGAAAGGGTATGGGCCATTGCATGGTCAACACCCAAGCCGACATTTGAGAAGCCCATGCCGGCAACATACTGGCCTAATGCCATATCTTCACGACCCTTAGGATCATTATTGACAGCACCTCTTAAGCCACGGGCAATGATTTCAATAGCCTTGATGTGGAACATGTCTGACAGTTCCCAAGCACCAAGAGTAATGTAGCCTTCAATCGCATGAGTTAGAGCATCCATGCCAGTGGCGGCTGTTAAGCCTTTTGGCATTGAAGACATCATATCTGAGTCAACAACAGCGATAATTGGAATGTCATGTGGGTCAACACAGACAAACTTTCTCTTCTTTTCAACATCGGTAATGACATAGTTGATAGTTACTTCAGCAGCAGTGCCGGCAGTTGTTGGAACAGCTATGATTGGCACACATGGGTTCTTGGTAGGCGCAACACCTTCCAATGAGCGGACATCTGCAAATTCCGGATTAGTGATGATAATGCCAATAGCTTTGGAAGTATCCATTGATGAACCACCGCCAATAGCGATAATGCAATCAGCTGCTGATTCCTTGAAAGCCGCAACACCAGTCTGGACATTTTCAATTGTTGGATTTGGCTTGATATTGGAATAAAGGACATATGGGATATTTGCTTTCTCCAAGAGGTCGGTGACCTTGCCAGTAACTCCGAACTTGACCAGATCAGGGTCAGATGCGACAAAAGCCTTCTTAAAGCCACGGTTCTTCATTTCTTCTGGAATGATGGAAATGCAACCAGCGCCATGATAAGAAGTCTCGTTTAAGACAAATCTGTTCATATTATTTATTATCTCCTTGTTAAGGATATTTTAGCACAGTTTGCAAGAGTTGGTGCTTATGGATCGGACAATGGTCTATGGGTTTATAGTGTGCTAGAATATAGATATCTATGAAAACTCAAAGAAACCACAAGGAAAACCTGAAAACCTTCTATATTGTCATTGATATGCTGATCTGTGTGTCAATGTTTCTGATAATGCTAATCAAGTTCTATGGTGTCATCAATTACTATTTCAATGGTTATGTCATCATTACTGCCATCTATCTAGGCCTATTGTCATTATTTGTTGAAATCTTTGAAGTCTTCCGCCTAGGCGAGACAAGAGTCAGGGATATGTTTCTGTCCTATTGCTTGGCAGCCTTTGCGACTAATTTCATCATCTACTTCATCATGTCATTGATTGCCTATCGGATGCTCATGGTTCTTCCGATCCTTATTCTGCTGATATTGCAGATTGTGGCAATGGCAACGCTCTTATATCTTGAAAACCGTCATTTGCGTGATTGCTTTCCGATCCCAAAAGCAATTGCCATCTTTGGTGAGCCTAATTATGAAATCCTGGCCAAGATCTATCCATATCGGGATATCCTGGTTACAGTTGATAAGAGCGTTGATGTTGAGGATATCAGCTTTGATAAGCTTGATGAACTATTAGCTGGCTATGAGCGTGTCATTACTGTTGATGTCGACCATAATGACAAGAAGCTGATTTTCAAGAAGTGTTATGAGGAACATATCACCGTCTATGATATTCCGAGCATTTCCGATACATTGATAGCTTCAAGCAGTGTAATGCATGTCATTGATACCCCAATCCTCAAGATTGGACGTTTTGGTCCTAATGAACTGGAAGCCATTATCAAGCGTTTGATTGACATTCTTGGTTCCCTTGTCCTATTGATCATTGCCTCACCAGTCATGCTTATTACAGCGCTGGCAATCAAGCTCAATGATGGCGGTGATATCCTCTTTAAGCAAAAGCGCTTAGGCCTCAATGGCAGGGAATTCATGGTCTACAAGTTCCGTTCAATGATCATGGATGCGGAAAAGAATACTGGTGCCATCCTGGCTAAGAACAATGATGATCGCATTACCAAGGTGGGAAAATTCATCCGTATGACGAGAATTGATGAACTCCCACAGCTGATCAATATCTTAAAAGGGGAAATGACTTTTGTGGGTCCTCGTCCTG